>MGGC01000023.1:2708-7126 GCA_001792215.1 Candidatus Woesebacteria bacterium RIFCSPHIGHO2_01_FULL_38_10 | reverse complement strand
TTTCAAAGAGGTCAGACTCAGGTTCTGACGGTAACGACTTTAGGCGCTCCTTCTTTAGAACAGCTAATTGAATCTGCTGAGGGGGAGGAGACTAAAAAATTTATTCATCACTATTCAATGCCTCCTTTTTCAACCGGAGAAACGGGGAGAGTTGGATTTCCTTCGCGCAGGGAGATTGGACACGGAGCCTTGGCTGAACGGGCCTTAATTCCAGTTGTGCCGCCAGAAGATAAGTTCCCTTATACAATTCGCGTAGTTTCTGAAACTTTATCATCGAACGGTTCGACTTCTATGGCTTCAGTCTGCGCCTCGACTCTGTCTTTGATGGATGCGGGTGTTCCGATTACTGCTCCTGTTTCAGGGATAGCTATGGGCTTGGTAATTGAAAGCGCCGAGAAATATTCAATTTTGACGGATATTATTGGTTTGGAGGATTTTAATGGAGACATGGATTTTAAGGTGGCTGGTACAAAAAAAGGAATTACAGCCCTGCAGCTTGATGTTAAGACAACAAATCTTACTCCAAAAATAATAAAAGAGGCTCTTGAACAAGCCAAGCTAGCAAGACTTGAAATTCTCGATGCGATGCTTAAGGTAATTGACAAACACAGAGAAAGCGTTTCTAAATATGCTCCAAAGATTAAAGTTATTAAAATTGCGCCGGAAAAGATAGGCGAATTAATAGGTCCTGGAGGAAGAATAATTAGAAAGATAATTGCGGAAACAGGAGTACAAATTGATGTTGATGATGACGGGACTATTTTTGTATCTTCTGCTACAGAAGAAGAGTTAAAAATTGGTCTTAGTCGGGTTGAAGCAATCACCAAAGATCCTCAGGTGGGAGAAGTATATGAAGGAGTTGTGAGAAGATTACAGCCCTTCGGGGCTTTCATCGAAATATTGCCGGGAAAGGAAGGTTTGGTACATGTTTCTGATATAAGTGAGGAATTCGTTAAGGACCCTTCAGACGTTCTTAAAGTTGGAGATAAGGTAACAGTTCGAATTAAAGGGATAGATGATTTAGGTAGATTAAACTTTTCGATGGTGTTGGATCCTTCTTATGATGCCAAAAAAGAAGGCATTAGAAGAGAAAAAAGTATGAGAGGAGATGTGAGAAGAGGAAAGCCAGAAAGAAGGCAGACAGGTTTTACCAGAAGACTGTCAGGAAGTAAAGGACCTCATTTTCCCACCAGCAGGCTTCTTGAAAGAGATCAGACTAGGCATAGGTAATTTTTGAGCCTTCAGGAGGTTATACCATCTTGGTTGGAACGTGTCAGACGTGTTGGATTTGTAAGTTTTAGAAGTGTGGAGTACTTGCAAACTAAAGTATTTTGGGCATAAAGTAGAAGGAAGAGGTTTTTGATATATGGCATCAGTCCTTGAAGAGATAAAAACTCTTTCGTTGAAGGTAGAAAAAGAAGAAATTCCAGATGAACTAAAAAAAAGAATCCTCACCAGATTGAATCAGCTGGTAAATTTATCTGAATCTCCCTCTTTTCTGCCTGAGTTTGACCGGGTTGATAGATATATAGAATGGATTTTATCACTTCCCTGGAATAATAGGACAAAGGATATCCTTGACCTTAAATATGCAAGGGGTGTTTTGGATAAAAGCCATTATGCCTTAAGCGATATAAAGGATCGGATTTTAGAATATATTTCAGTAATGAGCCTTAAGCAGGAAAAAGGCGAAGGGGAGGATGTCATGAGGGCTCCCATTCTTTGCTTTACTGGTTTGGTGGGAACAGGCAAAACAACAATAGCTTATTCGATTGCTAATGCCATTGGTAGAAATTTTGCCAGGATTCCTTTTGGCGGAATGGGTGACCCGTTGGAACTCAGGGGTCAATCAAGAATGCACCCAGAAGCAGAGCCGGGAAAGATAATAAAGGCCTTAAGGGTGACCAAAAGCAAAAACTGTGTAATTTTACTAGATGAGATTGATCGTGTAACCGATGAAGGCCGCTCTTCAATAATGGGAGTTTTGGTTGAGCTTTTAGATCCTGAACAAAATAAAAATTTTACGGACCATTATCTGGATTATCCTTTTGATCTTTCTGAAGTCCTCTTTATTGCAACCGCAAACAACACTTACAATATTTCGACAGCGGTTCTGGACAGGTTGGAGCCGATAAGGATGCCTTCTTATTCTGATCAAGACAAAATAACAATTGGCAAAAAGTATATGCTTCCTGTTATAGTCAGACAGTCAGGTGTTTTTTCCGATTCTTTTGTCATAGAAGATAATGTTTGGGCTCAGATTGTGAGACCTTTGGGATTTGATGCAGGCATGAGAACACTGGAGCGTACAATTCAGGGTATTGTCAGGAAAGTTGCTAAAATGTTAATTGAAGGTAAGGGAGAGAAATTTAAAATTACAACCCTAAATATCAAGGAGTTTTTACCTCGTTAATAAAAAATTTTTCTTCGTACAATGGATAAGAGTTCAGAACTGGAAAATCTTAAAAAAAGAATGCAAAAGGATAAAAGTCTCCCTCTTCGTGAAGGCGCGACTAATTTAGTTTTTGGAGAAGGAGACCCTGACGCAAAAGTGATGTTTATCGGAGAGGGGCCCGGATTTTGGGAGGATAAAAAGGGAAGGCCTTTTGTTGGTAATGCGGGAGCGCTTTTAAACCATCTGCTTCAATCAATCAAACTTCCCAGGGAAAAAGTGTTTATCACAAACATTGTCCACTATCGACCTCCGGAAAACAGAGACCCAGAAGCGACCGAAATTTCCGCTTTTCAGCCCTACTTGGACCAGATGATCAAGTTAATAAAACCTAAACTTATCGTGACCTTGGGGCGTTTTTCTATGGCGAAATTTATTCCCGGTGTTACAATTAGTAGGGTTCACGGTAAAAAGATAAGCTTGGTTTGGGACGGAAGGGAAATTGTCGTTATTCCCATGTACCATCCAGCTGCAGGTCTCAGGAGGCCTGAAATAAAAGAAGAATTGGAGAAAGATTTTAGAAAAATACCAGAAGTTTTAAAAGATCTTGAGGAGAAGGATAAAGAAAAGCAGGTTGAACAGATGAAACTGGTTTAAAAAAATTAAATTTTTGATATGTCTTTAAAATTTATCGCCTTATCAGGTACAACTGAGGTTACGGAAAATCTTTATGTTTATGAGTATGGGAACGAGATGATTGTAGTTGATTGCGGAGTCGGGTTTCCTGAACAGGAGATGTACGGAGTTGATCTTGTAATTCCTGATTTTACCTATTTAAGGGAAAACAAAGAAAAAGTTAAAGCAATTCTTGTAACCCACGGACATGAAGATCATCTTGGTGCAATACCTTTTTTGCTGAAAGATATCGATGTTCCTGTTTATGCGACTAAACTGGTGGCGGGGTTTATTGAAGAAAAGTATAAAGACCACTCTTTAGTTAATAAAACTGTTACTGTTTTTGACCCAGACAAAGATACTCTGTCTTTGGGAGTCTTTAAAATTACTCCTTTTCGTGTTTCTCATTCAGTTCCGGATTCGGTTGGGTTTGCCATTGATACACCAGAAGGAAGAACCTTTCATATACCTGATTATAAATTCGATTGGACGCCAGTTGACGGAAAACCCTTTGATATAAAAAAACTGTCTCAACTTGCCTCGGGAAAAATTCTGGCACTTGCATCTGACTGTTTGGGATCAACAACTCCCGGATACACTGAGAGTGAAATTACAATTGAGGGAAAGATTGAGAATATCGCAAGAAAGGCTAAAAAGAAAATCTTTTTTACAACAATATCTTCCAACATTTCAAGAATCCAGCAGGCAATTAATGTGGCGATAAGGTTGGGAAGGAAGGTCAGTTTTATTGGAAGATCAATTGAAAGTAAATCTGAAATAGCCCAGGGACTGGGCTATCTTAAAATTCCGAAAGGTGTTGTTGTAACCAGGCGGAAAATTCAAAAATTGCCTGACGAAAGGATAATGTACATTATTTCAGGCTGTTACGGACAAACGGACAGTAATTTGTATCGGGTGGCATTGGGAGAGCATGATTCAATAACGGCTGATGAGGATGATGTGGTTATTTTTTCAGCTGACCCTGCCCCTCCAGGAACAAGAGCAAATGTCGACTTTGTGGTTGATAAATTAATTGAATCTAAAGCTGAAGTTCATTATTACGATATACAAGAAGACCTGCATGTCTCGGGACATGGGAGCCAGGAGGATATAAAGATGCTTTTTGCCCTTTTAAAACCGAAATGTTTTATTCCAATAGGCGGGACAATAAGGCATATGCGAGCTTACAAAGACTTGGCTGTGCAGATGGGAGCGGATCAAAGTCAGGTTTTTGAACTGATGTCAGGGAACGTTATCGAATTCAGCGGAGGCGGCTCGAGATTAGCAGGTAGGATTCCAGTAAAACACGTTTTGGTTGACGGACTAGGGATTGGGGATGTGGGTAAAGTAG
>MGGC01000023.1:0-2678 GCA_001792215.1 Candidatus Woesebacteria bacterium RIFCSPHIGHO2_01_FULL_38_10 | reverse complement strand
ACGGAATAGCTATTGTCCTGATTCAGATTGATGGTTTGAAAGGCAGATTAATTACTAAACCTGAAATAATAAGTAGAGGCTTTGTTTTTCAGGGCGAAAGCGGTCATTTGCTTAAGAAAGCTGCCAATGTTTTAAAGTCTGAACTTGCAAAAAGAAAAAAAATCGATAAGCGAAGTGCAAGAAATATTGCAATTGACTACCTGGAGAAATACTTCTTCGAAACAACCGGTCGTCGCCCCATGATCTTACCGGTTATTATTGAGGTGTGAGTTACTTCATAATTTTGATATAAATTGGTATATTAGTTTTATGAGGGTTTTCTTATTATCCCTAAACTATCTTTTTAGTCTGGTGTCAAAAAAAGTACTGGAATTGACCATAGGATTATTATAGGCTATAATTTGCTACTATGACGGAAAAACCAGTTAATCAAGGAGGGGGCCAGGAAGGGTCAGCTCCAACAGAGTTTGAGTTAAGGAGAGCAGAACCTGGGTAGCTGAGAGAAGGTGCACAGTATTATGAACTTACTAGAGAACCTTTAGAAAAAGGCGAAAGTCCTCATTATGAGTTATTTTGGTGGGATGGAGAAAACGTTTATTCGGAACGTTTTTTTGCAAGAGGAATATCTAAACCTAAAAGAAATCCTTCAAACGAAGGTGAAGCAACTAATTTAGGAGAAGTTCAAGCACTAATATATGAAAAGATCCAAGAGAAATGTTTGTGGAGAGAGATTCCCTTTGCTGAAATTGTTAGAGATATTCCTGTTGTTAGAGGAGATGATGGTAGCCTTGCCATTGAAGAGAGAACTGGACTGGTGAAGGGAGATTTCCCTGAAGAAGGGGGGAGTTTTCTAGCGAGGGTGGATGTTGGTGGTGAAGTTCCAGATGTTTCTGCAAAACCAGCTGAGCCTGCCGAAGATGAAACTGAAACACATCTTACTCAGCAACCAATGCAATTGGAATTAGATAAAGGGGAATTGAGATTGTCTAGTGCTTTAGAACGTGCACAAAAAAATTTAGAAGCAGCTAGAGATATGAAGGCAAGAAAAGCAGGTGATGAGAATACCTTTCTTGTCAAGTTGTTTGAAGGGGAAGTTGAGAAAGCAGAAACGGCATTAAAGGATTATCGTGATAAGAAACACGCAACCGCAGCTGGAGATGTGCAAGAGCCCGAAAGCGCTCAGGCAGGCCACGGTGTAAGTCAGCCGGAAGGACCTGCTTCTCAACCTTCGGATTCTAAAGGGGAAACCCCTGGTGCAAGGTTAAAGAAGATAGTGGGTGGTCCGAGAGTGCCTGTTAAAAAGAAACCAGATATTGAAATTCCACCAGAAGCTGAAATTCCAGGGACAGAGGGAATAACCGATTCGGATTGGGCCGGCGAGGAGCACGCTACTAAACCTGAGATTCCAGAAAGACTTAGGAAAGCTCAAGGGATTTTCGGTGGAAAATCAGGAAGGGCTTCTGGGCAGGAAATTGCCGCTAAATCTGGAGGAAGACAAGAAAAAACGGATAGAATTGAGTGGGATGAGTCGGGTGGCGAAAGAGTGACTTTGACTCAATATGTCCGGGGAAATATACATTCTTTATTTTCTTCTGCAGCGGAAAAAGTAGGAGAAAAAGCAAGAAGTGTTAGTTTTCGTCGCCGAAGGAAAGCAATTGAAACAGATGAAGATTTGGGCAATTTCTTATTTAAAATAAGAGGGAAGCAGATTGGCAGAGCTTCTAAAGAGGGGAAGAATATTCCTGTTGCTTTAGGGTCGGGTGTGGCTGTAGGTTTAGCTAAAAGGGTTGCAAAGGCAGAGGTTCTTAGAAGTGGCTTGACTGTTTCCGAAGCGGCGCCGGGTTTAGCAGCTGGTGCTAGTTTGTTAAGAGATACACTGACAGCAACAGCGGCCGCGTTTTCAAAAGATAAAGGTGTGATTGCTGCGCTTTCTGCCAGGTACGTAACAGAAAAACCCGGGTCAAAGAAGGTTGAAAAAGCTTGGGGAGATGAGGGGGAAAAGAAGAAGGGCAGGTTAAAGAAGGCCGGGGGTGCAGTTCTGAGGGGAGCTTCTACATTGGGCTGGTATTCAAAAGCTGTCGAGCGCCATCTTGTGAAAAGTCTTACGGAAACGAAGCTTAAGGGAGGGTCTTCTCCGGAAATAGTATTAAACATTTTTAATGAGAAACTTCTGGAGTTAAAAGGAATTGACGTGAAAGTTGGTGGATTTCTTGCTGATGAAGATCTTTTAAGAAATGAACTTAGAACTTCGTTATCTGGTGTTTTCTCTGGGCAAGGAGAGGGTGAGGAGTCTGATTTTACTCGAAGTTTAGTAGATACCTACGGCTTCTTGACAGATGCTAAGACGAAAAATGCTTACCGTGGGTTAGAGGAGAAATTGTCAGGATTTTCTGGTTCTAGCTCTAATGAAACAGTTGCTAATTTTGAGGCGTTAAGAGTCGGTTTGGAGGGGGTCCTGTACGAAGAATTGAGGGCAGTGAGAGATGCTGATCCTTCTAAATTTAATGAATATGTTGATAAGTTATCAAGACATGAATGGGGCGGTTTAAGGCAAGCAAAGTATGCTGGCGCAATTATGCTGACGGGTGCGGGAATGGCTGCAGTTAAGGCATTCACCGGTGTAAAGGCGGCTGAATTGCTAAGAAGTTTGCCTGATATTCTTCCAAAAAGACCTCCCG
>MGGC01000022.1 GCA_001792215.1 Candidatus Woesebacteria bacterium RIFCSPHIGHO2_01_FULL_38_10 | reverse complement strand
TTTTTTATAAACTTCATAGGTGTAAATTTTTCCATCTTGAGTTTTGATAAAAATCTTCTGTCCGATACTCAAATATGGAAGGTTTCCGAATATTGTCTTTTTGTTGTGTCCGTAGATTACTATGTTTCCAGCGGTATGGGGTCTGGCTGAAGAATCTAGGAACGTTGGATGAGAATACGATATCTGCCAAACTCCATCTATAATACTTCCTATATCAATTGGATGATCTATTTTAATTGAAGGAATTGTAATTTGAGCGGGTAATTCACCACCTTGACTAATTTTAGCCCGATCGGGAGTTTTAGTAAAAGAAAGAACACGAAGTTGGTAATAATGAGATGCACCTAGGAAAAAGAGAAAGAGACCCAGCGGGATTAGAAGACTAGACCCTGATTTTTTTAAGACCTTTGAAAGTAAGAACTCCACCTAAAATCATTATAGCTAAGTAAATGTTTTCGGTAAATGTTCCAGTTCCAGCCATTGTGGAAGCTCCTAGGACCTGTCCGCCCACCGATCTGACAGTAGACCGCTCATTTGAAAGATCTCCGGGGGTACACCCATTTACGGCCTTAATGGCAAAATAGTAATTGGCGCTGGGATTCAAACTGCCAACAGTATAGTGATTGGTGTTCCCGGTACTTGGCACTCCATAAATATAGTTTCCCGAAGATAAGCCATATAGGATGGAGTAGTCATTGGCAGATGGAACTAATGACCAGGTCAAAACTGCAAAACCACCGTTTCTATTTACGGAAAGCAGAACGGGGGTCCCCGGTTTAGTATCGGTACATTGAGTTGACCCGCCTCCACCTGAGCCACCATTTGAATTATTGCTCGATGATGGCGTAGGCGTGGGCGTTTCAGTCGGAGTCAAAGTGGGTTCCCCGGACGGGTTTGAGGTTGGCGTTGGTGTTATAACTTCCGGAGTAGTACAAGACCCTTCCGGATAAGAGTTGCCGTTTAAATTCCAAGAATTATCTGTGTTGTATTCCCCACCCGCTCCGATCGAAGAATGAACACCTTCTGGATCCGCTGAGTCGTCAGCTCTTATGTCATAAACAACGACGCAGACGTTTGTGGGAGCCGGCGAAAAAATATGACTATTGTCTACCCAATTATCTGGTGTTATTGTGCAAGGGCTTCCACCGTTTGTGAGGTGCATCCCCGCTCCGTCTAAGGCATTACTGTTATTGTCCGCGGGGGTCCCGCCATTTATGAAAAGAGCAAATCCTAGAATATTTGTTTCTTCACCAGGTTCGCACTCCTCCCAAGAATAGGAACCCAAAGTATTTAATTGCCCCGTACTTGAATTGTATGTAGCTGTAATTGTTACAGGCGCTCCCGCATCTGCATTTACAGAGGTAGGAGATATTTTTACGACAAAAAAGAAACCTGCCGCAAAAACTATTATTAAGAATAAAACCGTCAATAATCTTTCCACGTATAAAAATAAAACTACCTTAAAGGTAATTAACTGGGGCATTCTATTGTACGATTTTTGATTTGTCAATAGTCGTTACTATTGATTAACCATTTTTTAACAAAACTGGTAATATCCCTCATTAGTTGTGGTACAATCCTGTGAACTATGGGGCCTATGGGTAAGAAATTATTTATTTCGATATTGTTGTTTTCGTATTTTTTCGTGCCACAGGCATTAAGTGATGTTTATGCTATTAATGCTGTGGGCTGCAAGGACAAAAGTCCGGCAAGTGCACCCGTACTTACTTCTGCAGTGGCTGAAAAAGATAGCGTTACTTTAATTTGGACAGAAGCCCAAGATCCACTAACGTATTACCTTGTTGCCTATGGGAGGACAGAAACAGAAATAGAATATGGTAGTCCTAACGTTGGAGGAAGAGGAACCACCTCCTATGTAGTTGGCAAACTTGATCAGGGAGTAAAGTATTACTTCAAGGTTCGTGCGGTGAATGGATGTAAGCCCGGTAAGTTCTCGAACAAGCTTTCTGCAACACCCGGCATTTCGAAAGGTGTTACGAAGACACCCAATTTATCCATTTATAAATCTGTTCAGGGAGCAAGTATATCAGCGACATATCCAGTAAAAGCGGAAATGGAAATACCAGCTCCTTTAGCTACAATTGTGGAGGAATCTTCTAAATGCACAACCTGTATAAGCTGGCAATTATTGATTGTAGAGGCAATACTTTTGATCTTGTATTTCTATCTTGCAGAAAAGATTACTTTTTTAAAGCCAATTTTTTCTATAGCAATTCCGTCTGCAATGTATATTTTGTTTTGGGAAATTAACAGGGAGTGTTCACTAAAGGAATTCGCTTGTAAATACTTCCTCCCGCTTGAAATAATGATATTCATGGTTATTGTAATTGTTTACAAGAGAATAAGTTATAAGGAAAGAAAGAAAAAATAACATATGTTAAATACAATAATCAATAGCCTTCAGTTTATTTCCAACGACTTTGCCTTTTATTCCCAACAGTATTTTGATAGATACTCGTTTTTAGTCCCGCTTGGAGCAATCGGAATATGGCGATGGTCTGTCTGGATAATGAAAGAGATTTTAGGGCTTCATTATCATCCCAAAACAAAGGAATATAATGCAAAGGTTTCCATAGTAACCCCTGTTTATAATGAAAATCCAAAAGTATTTACACAAGCCCTTGGTACTTGGAAGGAAAATAACCCAGCGGAAATAATCGCGGTAATAGACTATACAGATTTAACATGTATCGAAATTTTCAAAAAATTTAAAAAAACTTTTTCAGGGGCGGTGCTTATTATTACCGAAATTCCCGGGAAACGATCTGCTTTAGCAGACGGTATCAAAATTGCAAAAAGCGAAATCGTGGCGTTGGTTGATAGTGATACAATTTGGGATAAGGATGTTTTGAGAAATGGCCTTCCCCCTTTCAGTGATGTTAAGGTTGCTGGCGTAGCAACTTACCAAAGCGTTTTGCATCCGAAAACGTTCGCGCAGAAAATTTTCGACATACAGTTGGACTTGAGATACAGACATGAGTATCCATTCTTAGCTGCTTCTGGCGACGCCCTTGTCTGTCTTTCTGGAAGGACAGCTTTTTACAGACGCGAAGTCATTACTCCCATGCTTCCTGATTTAGTAAATGAGAAGTTTCTAGGTAGACCTGTTATTAGTGGTGATGATAAAAGATTAACATACCTTGTACTCGCAGCAGGGTGGAAAGTTGCTTATCAGAGTACTTCTCATGTTTATACGCCTGGAATGAGTAGCTTAAGTGCATATCTTAAGCAAAGACTTCGCTGGACAAGAAATAGTCTTCGCGCTGATTTGTCTGCAATCTTAAGTGGATGGCCCGCTAGACACCCGGCACTTCTTTTTTTTCAAATTGATAAAATCCTCCAGAGTTTCGTAGTAATCATAAGCCCTATTTTTTTCTTCGTATCGATCTATCTTCATCTGTGGATGGCTGTACTAGTAATTCCCTGTTGGTGGTTTATCAGCAGAACTGTCAAACTATATTATCCTCACCTATCTCATAAACCCGAAAACATTATCATCTTGCCCGGATATGTGCTGTATTCATTTCTCGCAGGTCTGCTAAAAATCTATGCACTTTTCACACTCAATACTCAAGGCTGGATAACTCGCTGGGATAAATCAAGGCTACCTCAGTTTAGATACCTTTCGGCAGCCCCCGCGTACGTTGCTACAGTAGGCGTTGTCTTACTGCTTACGTATGGAGTTTATATTTTCAAAGAACGTGTATATTTAATTCCAAAAACACAAAGGGAACAACTGCTGACAAACGCCTTGCGACATATTCAGGCAGATGCTGCTGCTTCGGGTGGCGCGGTTTTAGGAGAATCCACATCAGTTCAAAAAGAGTTACTTACTAGTCGTTACGAAGCAGATGGAACTGAAACCTTTGCTGATATATCAAATAAATTAGGAGTTAACGCAGATCAATTGTACTATGCAAATAGTGCCAAAACACCAAACAGAAATATCACACGGGGGACGGTGTTATCAATCCCAGGAAAGGATGTTCAGCTACATCCAGAGGCAAGTCTTATTAAGCCAACTTCATCGGCCAATCTATTAACTGTCAAATATGATAATAGTACAAATACACTTCTTGTTACGGGAAAAGGCCGGCAGATAACCTTAAAGGACATTGTAAATAATGGTGGAAAAGAATATTTAGAGGAAATTTCACCGAAAGTTTGGCACGCAAAAGCTACAATTTTCCTTTCGGATGGTATCACTTTAAGACTTGATAATAACGAATTAGAATGGCTCAGACTCGAAAGTAATAAGAACGGATTTGTGATGCTTCGTTCGGTAAATAGCGACATTATCATTAACGGTGTAAAAATAACCTCCTGGAATACCGAAAACAATGATTACGATAAAGATCTTACTGATGGTAGAAGTTTTGTTATGGTAAAAGATAATGCAAGAATGGATATTTCTTCGTCAGAGCTTTCCTATCTAGGTTATCCAACTTCGTCCGATATTACAGCGTCTCCCTACGGCGTTTCCTGGAAGTTAAGCACGTCGAAGTTAAAAAAAGTACTTCTTACCGGGGAGGTTATAAATAGTAAATTCCATCATAATTATTTTGGCGCATATACTTATGGGGCGACTGGAATGTTGTGGAGAGGAAATGAGTTTTATGAAAATGTTAGATATGGGCTTGATCCTCACGATGACTCCAACGGTTTTTTAGTAGAAAATAATATTGCACACAATAATGGCACACACGGTATCATTTTTTCAAAACGCTGTATGTTCAATACGATACGCAACAATGTCTCATATGATAATAAATTACATGGGTTAATGCTTCATGAAAAATCCGACTTTAATATTGTCGAAAACAATACGATAACAGGTAACACAAGTGGAATCGCCCTCAATTTCTCCAGCAACAACATTATCCGTAACAACACAATAATCGATAATAGGCATGGAGTAAGGGCAAATGCAAGCTCAAACAGCAATGTAATAGAAAATAACACGATCGCAAGCAACGAATTGTATGGAATTTATCTTTATGATAAAGCCAATAACAATTCAATCATTGACAATACCCTTGAAAGCAACGATGTGGGCGCTTATATTAAATCAGACGAAAATATAATCAGTAATAATTCATTGATAAATAATTCGATCGGAGTTTATTTTCAGGACAATGCTTCGAACAATACACTAATAGATAATCAAATTCAGCAAAGTGGTGTTTATGGAATTTATACAAAAGTTGTCAAACAAGTGAGCAACATTCTGGGAGTCAACGAGTTGTATAGAAATCGTAAGGGAGTTGCGGGAGTGGAAGAGAATCAGTAGTGAAATCAGATCAAATTGCCACTTGAATATTGTTTTAGGAGGTGTATCATACTGTAACACAATCACTCATCCTGCCTCAAAATTAATTATAAACAAATAATGATGACACCAAGTATCTGCATCGTCGGTCCTGGAATTGTTGGACAAGCAACAGGGAAAGTTCTTGTGAAAAAAGGAATAAAGGTTGGATTTTTAGGAATAATAAGAGAACAAATTGAAGATTTAAAAAAAGAAGGTTACACTGCATTTACGAAGGATGAGCTTCTAAATGGGAGCTATAATTTTGACATAACTATGTTTACCGTCCCAACCCCCACGGTAAATGGGACTATCGACCTAAGCATTCTTGAACATGCCTCGGCGGATTTAGGGAAACGTCTTAGGCTTTTTAAGAAGTATCATTTAGTCGTAGTCAAAAGCACCGTTCCTCCTGGAACGACAGAAAATCTAGTTATTCCAACGATAGAGAAATACTCAGGGAAAAAAGCAGGAAGAGATTTTGGCGCATGTATGAACCCTGAATATCTACGAGAAAAAACAGCCTATGACGACACCCTAAACCCTTGGATGATTTTAGTTGGAGAATACGACAAAAAATCCGGTGACATGCTTGATTTAATTTACAAAGATAAGTTTGGTTGCCCAATATACAGGTGCGAACTTAAAACGGCGGAAATGCAAAAATATGTGCACAATCTCTACAACGCTGTAAAAATAACCTTTTTCAATGAAATGAGAGGAATTGGAAAAGAGATCGGTGCTGACACCGAAAAGATGTTCAAGCTTGCTGCAATTAGTGCTGAGGGCATGTGGAACCCAAAGTACGGCATAGGAGATAGGGGCCCATTTGATGGGAGTTGCCTACCGAAAGACACCCAGGCGTTTTTTCATTGGTCACAAACCTGGGGATTTGATGCGTCTTTGTTAAGAACAGTCATTGATGTAAACAATAAGCTGACTAACAAGTTAGGTCTTCATGAATTCAACTTCGAAAGTACGAGGCCAGTTCTCTGACCCCCCAATGCGTTATAAGATTAGTTCAATGCGTTCTTTCTATTTGAACCCGCTTTCGTTAATAGCAAAGGCATCTATTTTGCTTGTTTTTATGGCCATAATTATTCGTTTTGCCTCACCGAAAGTAAGTAATGAGAAGACAAAACAAACAGGCGTGATCGACGCAAATCCTACCGTAATACCGGCATCTTTGTTGCCACTCGCTCAAGTAATCTACCCATCGCAGGTGCTCAATCTCACCAATTGGAAGATAACACTCCCCACTGGATTTTCCGGAAATCCAACAGAAATAAAACAACCGGAATTGACTACTTACAACATTAATCCCTGGTTCATAGTTGTGCCAGAAGGCAACGCGGTGCGCTTCAGAGCAGCAGTAAATGGCACAACAACAAGCGGTTCAGACTACCCCCGTTCAGAACTTAGAGAGATGGTTGGTAATGGCAACACAAAGGCAAGCTGGTCTTCAAGAGAAGGAGTACATATCATGTTTTTGGACCAAGCAATCACCACTGTGCCAAAAGTCAAACCAGGCATAGTAGCGGGGCAGGTCCATGACAGCGACAAGGACATTATTGTAATACGACTTGACTATCCCAACCTTCACATTAGAGTTGATAAGAAAAATGTCTATACGTTGGACCCTGACTATAAGCTTGGAAAAAGATTTAAGGTTAAGTTTGTGGTAAGCGACAGTCGAACCAACGTTTATTACAACAACAGTACCGCTCCCGTGTATACGCTTAACAAAAAATATTCAGACGCTTATTTCAAAATAGGAGCCTACACCCAGTCAAATTGTAGCAAAGAAGACTCTCCTTCTCTTTGCAACGGTGATAACTACGGTGAAGTCGTCGTCTACCAGGTAACGGTCACGCATCAATAATCCCGCTGAACCCCAAGCCTTTTTCCGCCGTCGGTAAATAATGTAAACTGATAGTGATGACGAGCAATCCCCTGCATCTTTTTTTGCCGCACGCGCACAATAACCACAAGGCCAAACTGCTCCATCACCAGTCGCTGCTGGTCCTGTTGGG
>MGGC01000021.1:11565-28638 GCA_001792215.1 Candidatus Woesebacteria bacterium RIFCSPHIGHO2_01_FULL_38_10 | reverse complement strand
GCTCATAATTCAAAGGGTTTATATTTATTATTCCCAGTGCGTAAGAAACTAATGATCCGGCAGCCGACCCTCTGGTATTGGTTATAATTCCTTTTTTTTCTGCCCAGCGCGCAATATCGGCAACAATTAAAAAATAGGTTGAATAACGCTTCTTCTTAATAATATCCATCTCATATTGAAGCCTTTCTCTTATTTCTGGAGTTATTCTAGAAATCTTCTTCTTTATTCCATGCCAAACTTTTTCTTCCATTACCGAATCTGCGGTTTTTTTTTCGGGAAGATCATACTTAGGAAAGAACCATCTATTAAGCTCGATCTCAACATTGCATTTCTCGGAAACCTCCCAAGTGTTTTTCAAAGCATCAGGATAATCTTTGAAAAGATCCCGCATTTCAGCTTCTGTCTTTAAATAAAAAGTCGGTGAATCAATATACCTTAATCTTTTAAGATCAGTTACTTTTTTTCCTGTTGCTATACAAACTAAAGCGTCTTGTGCGGATGCATCGTTTTTCCGGATATAATGAGCGTCATTTGTAGCAACCAGGGGAATCCCAAGTTCCCGGCTTAATTCAATAATTCCTTTATTAATTTTTTCTTCAAACTCATTGTTTTCGATAAGTAAATTTCTAACTTCATCGTTATCTGCCTTATCAATAAATTTTGCATACTCATGTTTCTGAATCTCAAAATAATAATCTTCTCCAAAAACGTCTAAAAACCATTTAGTCAGCTTCCTTGCTCCTTCAAAATTTCCATCAAATACAGTTTGTGCCAGTTCTCCTTGGGGACAAGCTGATGTGCAGATTAAGCCTTTTGAATAAGAACTTAAGGTTTTTTTATCAACTCTGGGGCGGTAATAATAACCCTCAAGATGGGCAATAGAGGTTAATTTCATTAAATTTTCATAGCCTTGTCTATCTTTGGCTAAAAGAAGTAGGTGGTTATTTTTGATTTTCCCGCGTGACGGGCGCTCTTTTAAATCTACATTAGTTGTATAAGCTTCCATACCAATAATAGGTTTAATTCCTTCCTTTTTACACTTCTTATAAAATTCAATGACTCCATACATCGCCCCATGATCAGTAATTGCAACCGACTTCATATCTTC
Source organism: Candidatus Woesebacteria bacterium RIFCSPHIGHO2_01_FULL_38_10 (assembly GCA_001792215.1). Taxonomy (GTDB): domain Bacteria; phylum Patescibacteriota; class Microgenomatia; order UBA8517; family UBA8517; genus WO2-39-10b. The sequence goes on along the minus strand of MGGC01000021.1, from coordinate 27,530 downwards.
CTTTTTAATATAAGAAACTAAGTCTGAAATCTTGCTCAGACCATCCAAAAGTGAATATTCCGTATGAACATGTAGGTGAACAAATTTGGGCGACATAACTTTTTACAATCTTTCCATTTATCTTAATTCTAACAACTTACCAATATTTGACAATAAGAAAGATAAGTGCGCCGGTAGGCTAGTTCAATACATGGATCTTTTTGAGAAGTTCAGACTGGATTATTTTCGGGTTTCCTCGACCAGAGAGTTTTTTCTGGACTTGGCCGATCAAGAAACCGATTACTTTGGCTTGACCTTTTTGATAATCGGAAACTGCCTTTTGTTCATATTCAACTACTTCCTTTACAGCTTTTTCTACCTCACCTATCCCCGCATATTCTTTATGGGCAATTTCTACAAGTCTCTTCACCAAGCCAGCGGGTTCAGGATAGGCTTTGTCCATATTTTTGTTTACCATAAGATCAGCCAGCATTTTGGGAGTTAAATTAAATTTCTTAGCCAGATTGACTGCCGACTCAAAATAGTCTGAACGATCTTTATCCTGAATCAATATTTCAATAAAATTGCCTGGCAGGTTGTAATCTACCGCAAACCTTATTCTTTTAGCTTGCGGAAGTTCGGGTATTTGGGATTTAAGACTTACGATTTGAGACTTTCCTAAACGGATCGGAGGAATATCAGGTTCAGGAAAATAACGGTAGTCATTTGATTCTTCTTTGATTCTTTGAGAAAAGGTTTTGCCTGTAACTTCATCATAACCTCGAGTTTCTTGAACAATCCTTCTTCTCGCTAAAAGAAGTTTTTCCTGTCTTTCAATTTCGCTATTTATGGCTTTCCCCAAAAATCTGAACGAATTAATGTTCTTTAACTCAACTTTATAATCAGGCAGGGTTGTGGGTTTAGGGTTGTGAGATGTGAATTTGACAAGAGATATATTTGCTTCCAGGCGCATACTTCCTTTTTCCATATCGGCATTTGAAATTTCTAAATATCTGGCTGCTAGTTGTACCTCTTTCAAAAAGGTAACCACATCCATCGCATTATCGAAATCCGGTTCTGTTACCATCTCCATTAAGGCAACTCCGCTTCTGTTAAAGTCAATTAAACTTATTTTCTTTGAGTCAACTTTTTGATGAACAAGCTTGGCGGTATCTTCTTCCAAGTGAACACGCCTGATTCTTACCTGCCGACTATTAGTCATTAGCCACTTACCATTGACGCAAATAGGAAGATCGTATTGGCTTATCTGATATCCTTTAGGTAAATCCGGATAAAAATAGTGCTTCCGGTCAAATTTAGAAAGCTGGTTGATTTGACAATCAAATGACAAGCCGAATTTTATAGTATCATCAGCCGCCTTCTTATTGGCAAAAGGTAAAGCCCCGGGAAGACCCAAGCAGACGGGACATACCTGAGTGTTCGGTTTTTTGGAAAAATGATCGGCAGAACATCCACAAAACATCTTACTTTTTGTATCCAGTTCTATATGGACTTCAAGTCCAATAATCGGTCTATATTTATCCATACTCTTACTTTGTTAATATTTCTAACTTACTGTTCATTAGACTAAAGTTTCCTCTTTTAATAAAAATGAGAGTCGTAAAATAAATTAAATCAAAAGTGAAAATCAGAAGTTTTATACCAAAAATTTCAGTCAGGGTAGCAGATAGAATTATCGGTAGTATCGTAGCTAAAGTAAGAACAAATCCATAATTTCCAAACACTCTCCCCCGTAAATCTTTAGGCGTTGTTTCCTGCAAGAAGGTATTAACAGTAATTATTATCGCAGTTAACGATAATCCGAAAAAAAATACCAAAATTGCTCCAACAATTACCCGATAAGACATTGACAATTCCGAAAGCAAAAAAGTTATCAAAAAGAAAGCCAAAGTAATTATTAAAAGAAATTTTTCGATCATCTTTCTTTTTCTTACCCCTCTTCTTAAAAGCCTAGGAACAGAAAATGCTCCTATCACGGCGCCAACACCCGAAGGGAGGATTATGTAGTAGCTGGCTTTTTCAACAGAGAGGAGATAAATATCTTCTGCAATTAGTGGAATGTTTACGATGATAATAGACAAGCTCACCTGCATTCCTAAAAGGAGCAAAAAGGGATAAATAACAAGTTTATTTTCTTTAATGTATTTGTAGCCTTGAATAATCTGTTGAAAATATTTAGCCAGAGCATTTTCAAAATTTAATTTAATTTCCTTCGTTTTCATATTAGGTAAAAATGAAACAGACAAATAGGCAATAAAAACAAAAAAAGAACATAAAAATAAAGCGTTTTTAAAACCTAACAAATGGCTTAGAGGCCCGGCAATTCCAATTCCGACAATAAGGGATATTTGCTGAGTAATAAAAAAAAGACTTGTGGCAAAGGAGAGATAATTTCTCTTTACCAAAGATGGAAGCGACGCCACCTCTGAGGGAACATAAAATTGGTTGAGAAAAGAATAGGCAAAGATAGCCCCATAAAGTAAAAAAAGGTTAAGCCCTTGAAACAACGCATAAAAAAATATTACCAATGCTTGCAAGAAATTGCTTATTTGAAGCATCTTCTTACGGTCAAACATATCCACGGAGGCTGAGGCAAAAGGTCCTATCAGTATCGAAGGGAGTCCGTAAATGATCCACAGAAGTGCGATAGAAATTGCCGAACCGGTTTCCCTGAAAACCTTAATAATCAAAAGAAAATTCAAAATCTGAATTGTAAGTTGGGAAAGAATTTGCGATATCCACAAATAAAGAAAGTTTGTATTTTTAAGAAGTTTTTTGTACTCAGTCATACAACTTCAAAGTCAATCAGGTAGATAACGAAGCTACCTTAGGCTTCCAATTAGTCCAGTCTTCATAAAGTTTACCTAATTTAAAAAGAAGAGGTTCTGAAAACTTAGGTCCCATCAACTGAAATCCTAAAGGAAGTCCTGTTTTAGTAAATCCGCAGGGGATTGCTAAAGATGGTATACCACTCAAATTTGCAGTTGCTGCAAAAATGTCAGTTAAATACATTTTTAAAGGGTTGTTTACTTTTTCACCGAGTTTAAAAGGAGGAGTCGGAGTAACCGGTGCGATTAAAACATCAACATTTTCAAACACCTTTTGAACATCCTCTATTATCTTTGAGCGAACTTTCATGGCCTTTAGGTAATAAGCGTCATAATACCCAGAGGAAAGTACATAAGTACCAAGCATAATTCTTCTTTTTGCTTCATCGGCAAATCTTTTCCTTTCACCTCCGTAACGGATTCCATCATATCTTCCTAAATTAGACGAGACCTCGGCTGGTTGAACTATGTAATAAACGGATATCCCGTACTTTGTGTAAGGCATACTTACTTCCTTAACTTCGAACCCATTTTTTTCAAAAAAATTAGCTGATGCTAAAACTGAATTTTTAACTTCTTCATCCAAACCCTCTGTAAAAAATTCCTTGGCTATTCCTAATCGTAATTTTGTCTTAGAAATCTGAAAATTCCTTTCAGCTAAAGTTGAATCCTTCTGATCAAGTCCTTTAGTTACTAAAAAAACTTTTTCGATATCCTCTGTTGATCTTGCTAAATGACCTATAGAATCTAAAGAGGAAGCCATTGCAACAACACCATATCTGGAAACCGAACCATAAGTGGGCTTCAATCCGAAAAGACAGCAGTAATTTGCTGGGAGTCGAACGGAACCGCAAGTATCGGTTCCGGTTGCAATCAGGGCAAAGTTAGCCGCTAAAGCCACCCCAGAACCGCTTGAAGAACCACCAGGAACATACTCCTTATCCCAAGGGTTTTTGCTGGGACCAAAATCGGAATTTTCGCCTGAGGATCCGTGTGCCCAAGCATCGCAGTTGGTCTTACCCAAAGTTATAGAACCAGCATCAGCCATCTTTTTAACAACAGTTGCCGAATAGGCAGGAATGTAGTTTTCAAGCACTTTTGAGGCTGCAGTGGTGCGGATACTTTTAGTTAGGAAAACATCTTTATGAGCAACACAAACACCCAAGAGAGGATATTTCAGAAAGGCCTCCTTGCCCAACTCCTTTATACTTTTATCCACATCCCCAGCTTCTCGATACGCATGTTCATCCGACACTGTTATAAAAGAATTAAGTTCTTTATCGAAAGTATTTATTCTAGCCAAATAGGCATCGACAAGTTCAACTGCTGAGAACTTTTTTTCCTTAAGACCCATTTGTGTTTTTTTTATTGTCAGTGGGATATTCATAAACGACTAGGAAGTCTCCACCTACTTATCACTTCTTTCCTCTAAAATTCCAGGAACTTTAAAATAATCGTTGCAGATACTCTCGGTCCCAGACAAAGTTTCCTGAAGATTCAAGGAGCCTTCAGTTTCTAGATCGTCTTCCCTTAAAACGTTTTCAAGGCCTGTTGTTTGACTGGTTGGTTGAATATCAGAAGTATCTACTCCATTTAATTCATCAAAGTAAGAAATAACTACTGAGAGCTCCCGACTAAACTTTTCAACTTCGCTTTTTTTAACTTGGAGGTTCGCCAGTTTAGCGATATGCATAACCTCCTTTTTGCTTACCTTTTTCACTATCCCATATCATACTCGTAAAATTAGCTAATTATCAATAACTTTGTGCTAAGATGAATATATTGCCGTCACTATCATGAAGAAGGAAACCACAATTGTTCTTTTTTACATCCTTTATTTTGGCTGGCTTTTTACAGTAATCTTTCTGACTCAGGAAGTAAAAATTGTAAACTATTTTACAGCTGTAATTACACTTTTCTATTTTATCTTTCTTAGAGAGAGAAGTGATATTTTATGGTTTTTTCTTGGAGGTATCCTTGTCCTTTTCTTAAGTGGTTTCTCATTTACCCGATTCAAAGCTAACTTTGATAAAGAAGAAGTAAAATTGGTTCCTTATTGGCTACCTATGGCTTGGGGAACAACTTTCGTGGCTCTGAGAAAACTTTATCTACTTATAGCAAGATAATTAAGCCATCTGTTGAAGAACTTTGATTCTTTCTTCAATTGGCGGGTGGGTATTAAAAAGACCAGAGAACCAGCCAACTCCGCCTTTAATTTTATCTTTAAAAGGGTTGGCAATATAAAGATGGGCTGTAGCTTTGTTGGCCGCTTCCAGGGGTTCATGATCGTTTGATATTTTTGTTAATGCCAATATAAGACCCAATGGCTGTCTGGTAAGCTCAACGGCTCCTGCATCAGCCATAAATTCACGTCTACGAGAAATCGCAAGTTTAATTAATTGGGCGATTATCGGCGAAAGAATGGCAAAGATGATCCCAACAATCATAATTACTGCGCCAAAACTACCTTTATCTCTATCCCTACTTTTCCCTCCGTGCCAACTCATCCTTAAAAACCAATCTCCTAAGAGGGCAATAACTCCGACAAGAACTGTAACTATGCTCATCAGTCTTGTATCATAATTTCTGATATGGGTAAACTCATGAGCGATTACTCCCTCAAGTTCAGTTCGATCAAGAGAGTCAATTAAACCGGAAGTTATACAGATAACCGCATGTTCAGGATTACGTCCGGTTGCAAAAGCATTAAGGGCGGTATCTTCGATAACAAAAAGCCTGGGTTTGGGTATATCTGCTGCCAAACTTAAGTTTTCACAAGCAGTAAAAAAATTGAATTCCTTATTGCGGTCTGCTGGTCTGGCCCGAGATATGCTTAAAACTATTCTGTCGCTAAAATAATATCCCCCGAAACTCATTAGTCCAGAAATAATTAAAGCAACTCCAGCAACACCTAGACCACTTAGCTCGTAGCCCAAATAAAAACCTACTGCCTGACTAATAATGTAAATACTAAAACCAATAAATAAGACAAAAAGAACAAGGATTATAGCGCTTTTTCTTTTATTTGCACTAGCAACTTCGTAAATATTTTTCATTAAACAAATCCAATATGTACGTGCATCAACAAATTTCAGACTTGCTTGAGACTTGAAAGACGTTAATATTTAACTTAAGTTCACTTTAGGTGTCTTCATTTCAGCCTCTCCAACTCTAACGTGTTCACCAGTTTCAGGAGTAATAAGTCCCGGCTGTTCCTCAAACTTAAACACGCCAGCAACTAGGCTGGATGGAAAGCTAACTTTTTTAACATTGTAATCAGCTGTTAGGTCAATAACCAGTCGTCTTGCATACATAACTTTATCAGCTGTATCCCTAAGCTCATCCATAAGTTTGCCAACCACTTCAGATGCTTTTAAATCAGGATTGCTCTCAACCAATATTTGCAAATTCGGAATTATCGAGGCCAGCTTGCTTCCTGCGTCAGCCATTTTCTGAACACTTCCTGATTTTATCGCGGATGAAATTGCCTTTCTTGCATCAGTCAGATCTTTATAAATACCTTTTTCGTGTTTCAAATATCCTTTGGCTGAGGTTTCTAAATTAGGAATAAGATCTGCTTGCCTTTTGAGCTGGTTTCCAATCTCCTGAACCGAGGCTTTAATCCTGGCCTTACTCGAAACAAAAAAGTTGTAAGTTGTTATAAGCCAGATAACTAAAACTATAGCAACAATTACTAAAACTGTAATTAACGGCATTTTTTTATTCACCCCCAATCTTAAATTTAGTATAGCATTTTTTCAAATTCTTCTAAAGGACGTGTGTTTACAACATCATGGAGAGTTGCCCAGCCACGTCTGGCAACTGAAATTCCAAACTGTATATTCTCCATTGCCTGAACATGATGAGCGTCAGTTCCTAAAGTCAGTTTAACCCCCTTCTTAACAGCCTCTCTTACCAAGAAATCAGGTAAATCCAGCCTCATCGGGTCGGCGTTAATTTCTAACCACTTCTTCTCATTGAGACAGAATTCAAAAATTACCTCCCAATCAAGTTCAATTCCTTCTCTTTCATTAAGTTTTCTGGCTGTTGGATGTGCAAAAATTTTTACCTTTGGATGAGAAAGTCCATTTATAACCCGATTGGTCATCTCTTTCTTCGACTGTCTAAAACTTGAGTGAATGGAAACAAGTGCAAAATCCAGGTAATCAAACCCGTTATCAGGAATGGAAAGCTTTCCGCTGGGTCTAATATCAATTTCAAGAGCATTGAATACTTTTTTTACCTTTTTTACAAAAACTTTTGCAGGTTGCATACTTTTTTTCACTGTTTTCACTAGAGAGTAATTTAATTGATCGATAACATCTTTTTTTCGTTTCAAAAGCTCCAATACTTGTCTATCAGAGTGCTTACTTTGGCTGGGATTATGCTCGGTAAAAGCAATGTACTCGTATCCTAACTTATTAGCTTTTTCAATCACCTCCCTCATTGAAGATTCTCCCAAGTCATGGCTTGTCTCAATGTCAAAACTCGAATGGATCTGTAAATCTGCCTTTATATCCTTTAGTTCAAGAAGGTTCGGAAGCTTCTCAGACAAACTAGCTTCAATTTCTCCTGTACATTCCCGAAGTTCAGCAGGAATCCACTCCAAACCCAATGCACGATAAAATTCTTCTTCAGTAGAGTATTGATACATTTTTAACTTTGGTTTGTAATTTTGAATTTTTGTCCTTATTCCATACTCGCTTAAACTCATTCCCTTTTTTTGCGCATATTCCCTAAGAGCGATATTATGATGCTTAGAACCAGTGAAATGCTGAAGAAGAGCCCCATAGGCATAAGGAGATTGAACCATTACATCCACCTGTATGTTACCTGGAACTACAATTGAAGCAGTCCTTTCACCTTTTTCAAGCACTCTCTGAGCTTTGGGAAAATGTATAAAATGCTCAAGAACCGCTTCAGGATTGTTGGAGGAAACACCTATATCGATATCTCCCACAGTTGAGGTTCGTCTCCTTAGGCTTCCCAGTGGGTCAGCTCTAAGAACAAGCTTATTTCCATAAAGCCAGTCGGTAATATCATTGGCAAGCTGCAGTGCATAAGGAAGCAAATGTCTCTTTACCATTACCTTAACCCCGGCAATTGATTCTAAAATATCTTTTTCAGAATCTTTACCAAAACCTTGCAGTTGAGCAATTTTCCCTTTTTTGGCTAATTTCTCAAGACTCCCTACGGAATCTTTTTTTGAAATCTTTAATTCAGTAGCTAGTTTATAAGCTGTCTTGGCGCCAATTCCGGGAATAGCCATAAGTTCAAACATTTGGTTAGGTAATCCTTTCATTACTTCCTCAAAATGTTCTGACCTTCCCCTTCTGAATATTTCTCCTAAATGCTTGCCTATACTTTTTCCCACACTTGGTACTTCATCAAGTTTACCCTCATCCCAAAGATCTTTGAGCTCACTTGACGCGTGTTCAACAGCATCCGCAGCTTTTTGATAGGCAATAATTCTGAATTTATTTTTTTCTTCGTCTTTAAGTTGATAAGAAGCAGCCACAGCCCTCAAAAGCTCGGCAATTTCCAAATTTGACATACTTTTACTGACTTTCATAATTAACTGTTTCGGCCCAAATAGATTATATCTTCTTACTATACTTCCAAGGAAGTCCCCCTTTTCCTTTTCACCCTTAGGGTGATATAACTTCACACCCTTCGGAAATAATGGAAATAAGGTAAATTTGAGAACGCTTCCTTCAATACTCCAGACACTTCGAAAGTGTTTCAAATAAGATGGGTATATAATATTTTTAAAGTGTTTGAATTTATAAGAAGTCTACTTTGTCCTTTTGAACAAATAGAAAAATACGTTCCTGAAAGAGGGAATATTTTAGATGTAGGGTCTGGACATGGAACTTTTAGTTTCCTTCTATCCAAAAATTCAAAAAGAAAAGTTTTAGGAATAGACCCATCTCCAAAAAAGATTCTATCGGCAAAGAAAAAAATATTTCCCAACTTAAAATTTAAAAAAAAATACATCCACGATCTGAATGGTAAAAAATTTGACTGCATTACAATTATTGACGTTTTATATCTTTTGCCCGAAAATGAAAAATCTAGTCTACTTAAAAAAGCCAAGAATTTACTTAAAAAGGGGGGTTATCTAATTTTAGTAATAAACGGAAGAAAAGATTTAATTTCCTACAAATTACTCAATCTTGAGGAAACTATAATGGTAAAAATTCTAAAAAAAACATATTCTGATAATAAAAAACTGTATTTTAGAGATAATTTATTTTACAAAAAACTTTTAAAAAAATTGGGGTTCAGGATTCTGTTACAAAAAGAACTTACTTCCAAGCTAGGCTATCCGCCTCACATTCTTTTTCTAGCTAAAGTGACTTAAGATACAAAGTATCCTCGTGTAAACATAGCTGTAAAAATAAAGCTAAGTACTAAAAAAACAAAAACTAGAAAATAAAATATCTGTCGATTTTTGCAAGATAATAAAGAAAGCCAAATAAATAAAGGAAAACTGTGAAGGATATATCTTGGAGTTCCTATAAAAGACCCAGAAGTTGAACCCATTAAAATTATTGAGATCATTAAGATTGCATAGCTTGGTCTCACTTTTTTCCAAACAAATAGGGAAGCTATTAGACTCCCCATCGCAACCACAAATTCCAGAACTGCTATCCAATAAACCTGAAGATTTTTATCAACTGTTAAAAAGATCCTAAAATATCTGTAAATAACAACTGGTAAAAATGTAAGTTCCTCTCTGGACCAGGCTGAAAAAGATTTATAAAAAAGAAAAGGGTCGTTAAAAGCTATTTTAAGGTAGAGCATATAAATTCCAATTCCGGTAAACCCAATGAACGGATAGAAAATCCCTTGAGTGAGAAGTTTCTTAAGAAAGATTTTGTAATTTTTCAACAAATTTTCATTTTGAAATACCCACTCTGTAACCAATGCGGGTATCAAGGCTATCCCAGAAAACCTGGTAAGAGTACAAAGCGCTGCGAAAACTCCTGACAAAAAAAAGTTTTTCTTGCGGGCCAAATAGAAAGAAGAAACTAAAAAAAAAATAAACACTGATTCGGAGTAAACAGCTTGAAAATAGTAAGAAACAGGAAAAATCGACAATAAAAAAATAGCCACAAGAGAAACGTTATCTTTATAATCCAAGCGAATGATTTTATAAAGGACGATTATCATAGCAATTGAAAAAGAATAAGAGACGATTAGTCCTGAAATAATTGAGGGTAATGAAAATAGTCTTGAAGTTAGTGAAATAAGAAAAGGATATAATGGAAAGAAAGCAAAATTAAAGTCTTTATATCCTTCCTGGACGATGTGCAGAAAATGCCTTCCGTCAAAATTTGCCCAGATCCAAATTTGATAGGGAGCATTGGGATCGATCTCTTTACCAAGATAACCTTCTCTTATTGGGTAAAGAAATGCCGCGAATATTGAAAATACAATTAAAAGAATCCGGGAAAAGAAAAATAATATAACTATCTTTTTAAGCATCTTTTACCATACCCAAAATACGCAGTAAATTTAAGAAAGACTGGTATATAATCATAGTAATAAATTGAATTTAAAAACTAAAGTATGAAAACAATCTCTGTTGTTCTCCCCTGCCTGAATGAAGCTCAAAATCTACCTCTTTTAATCCCTCAAATTATCAAATCTATACCAAAAAAATATAATTATGAGATTATCTTAGTTAATGACGGTAGTTCCGACAACACTACTACTATGATCGAACTTCTGGCCAGGAAAAACAAAAATATAAAGGGAATTATATTCTATAAAAGATTTGGCCATCAGCCAGCCTTAAAAGCAGGAATAGAAAATACCACAGGCAGTGCTGTAATCACCATGGATTCTGATTTTCAACACCCGCCCTCCTTAATACCAAAACTAATTAAATTATGGGAAAAGGGATACGATCTTGTGTCGGCTCAAAAAACTGAAGATCACTCTTCGGGGAAATTAATGAGATTTGGCAGAAAAATTGGTTATTTTATTTGGCAAAAAGTTTCGGGAGGCTTATTAATTCCGGGAGTATCTGATTTTAGAATTATGTCAAGAGAAATAAGCCTTTATTTAAAAGAAAATCCTGAAAAAGAAATTTTTATTCGTGGACTAACTCAGCTTGTTGCAAAAAACCCGACTTCAATCAAATATAAAGTAGGAAAGAGAAAATTTGGCAAAACTTCCTATACGCTTTCGCTGGCTACGAATTTGTTTATAAACGGTTTTATCTCCTTTAGCACATTTCCTTTAAGAAGCGCTTGGGTTTTGGGAATTATATTTTTTTTAATAATAGGTATTTATTTAATTTTTGATATAGTTGTTACTTTACTAAAAGGAAAGAGGTTGATTGAAGGCTACATAACCATTGTACTTTTAAGTGTAGTTCTAAACGGGATTCTTCTTTTCTATTTAGGTATAATCGGAGAATATCTAAGAGTAATTTTTAAAGAAGCAAAAAACCGTCCCCCACACTTAATTGTTAAAAAAATTAACTGCTAGTTAACTAATGAAAGTTATTTTTCACAACGACGACTTTGGTTTAACCTACGGCTTCACAGAAGGAATAAAAGAGTCATATCTAAATAAGTCAACAACAAGTACCTCCATCAGAACGAATGGAACAGCTTTTAATGATGCAACCGAGCTTTTAAAAACATCCCTTAAAAAAATAGGAGTCGGAATTCATTTAAATTTAACCGACGGGCCGTGTCATACGCAAGAATTGTCTACCCCATCAGGTAAATATAAATTTAGTGTTTTTGAATATTTTATGAATTTAAAAAAGGTGAACAGGAAGCTTCTTTCTTTAATTGAATCTGAACTTAAAGAACAGTTTAAAATCTGTTTTAAATTCGGTCTTCCCATTGATCACGTAGACGGCCAGGATCATGTACATATGATTCCGGGAATATTTGAAATTATCTGTAAGTTATGTAAAAAATACGATATAAAATCAATAAGACTAACTAGAGAAAATCTCTTTTTCCCAAAAGTTTCCCCGATATATTACAATGCTTTCAGGAACATGAATTTTGCCAAATATTTATTTCTCAACTACTGCACAAAAGAAAACTTGTCAATTCTTCATAAATATAAAATGAAGACAACTTCGATGTTTTACGGGGTTTTATTCTCAAACTTCATGGAAATTGAAGTAATCAAGGCAGCTTTAGAAAATGCCAAAAAAAATAATTACGAAATAATCGAAATATTATCTCACCCAGCCATAATTAAAAGTCCAAAAGATAAATATTACACAAGCGATTTTATTGCAAACTACTCAAATTCAAAAAATCGCTCTCAAGAACTGTCTGCCTTAAAATCTAAACAATTAATAGATCTTATTAAAAAAATGAATATCGAAAAAGCTACGTTTGCAAACATTTAAAGACACCACCCTTCGGGTGATATATTGTAGGAACCAAAATAGCTACAGAAAAAAGTAAAAACAGGAGACATAGTTTATGTGGAATAGCTCTTCGAGTCTGAGCCGATTCGGCCTGAGCCCTTCGGTCTTGAGCTCAGGGTCGAATGACTTCGCACACCGGGATTATTCTGGATTATTAAGGAAAGGATTTTAAACGGGGTTAGTTTATCAAAAGTAGAACTTTTGGCAAAAGAGTTGGTTTATCACTATAAAATTCTTTTTCAATTAAATATGCTTCCAGAAAATAACAGATGTAAGGTTCACAGAAGCAACTTGAGCGAATTCTTTCAGACAACTCCACTTTCCCGGGGGAACTCTTTGAATACGCAGTTGACCAGATGATGTTATTCCCCGGGGACTTAACCCTCAACCGCCTCACTTGGAGGAAAGTGGCACCGTAAATTATTCGTTTGCTGTAATTTTCGTGTGTTACTTTCCAATTATTGACATTCAGTTTATAATTCTCTACGCTAAGAATTTGGGGGTGAGGTAGATGAAAGAATGGGAGATTAAGACAAAGCAAGTAGCTTTTAAAGAAGAAGTAGTTGGGCGATTGGACGTTGAACCACTTGCAGAAATAATAGGAGATGTAAGTGAGCTTACACCTAGGAAAGCTCGAGGAAAGGAAGTTTACACTATCCAGAGCTAGTCTTTAAAGCATATGGACAGTTTTTTTATAAATCCATTGGCTATTGTATTTTTGCCTCAAATCGACAAGAAAAACAACTACAAAACCATCGCTTGTGATTGGCAAAAGGAAGAATTTGTGAAAGTCAACTCTGCGGCGTATAAAATTCTTTATACAATAAAAGAAAACTCTGGAATCACTATTTCAAAGTTGGCTAGACTTTTACAAAAAGACGAATTAAGACTTGGCAAGTTTTTGGGGGAGATGGAAAAGAAAAATATTGTATCTAAATGACAATTCTCCCACAAAGTATTCACCCATTAGTTATAATTCCGTTTGCAATCTTTAAACAACAATCTTTAGGTGAGAAAATAGGAAAAAACTTCATAATTCCACCCAGGCACTTTCCACCCAATATCTTTTTGGAGAATGACAATTATATAGCTTCTGGATATTTTGCGAATTACGATAAGAGAATTAACTTAGATCTCGAAAAGATTCTTTCTGATGCTAAATGGAAAGAACTCGCAAATTTAGATGCAGATTTTTTGATTTTTTATTGGAATATAAAGAAAAGTGAACTTTGTGTGTTAACTGACCAGTCTGGTAAATTCCCTTGTTACTTTTGCTGCTGGGAGAACAATTTGATTGTTTCGACTGATTTACCTTTTTTAATAAATTTACGAAACTGTTCTTTAAACTTAGATCTGGCTCTTGACTATATAACGACAGGACTATTCACGTTTATATACGACGAAACGCTCGTAAAAGAAATAAATCAAATTCCTCCTGGTACACTTTTAAGAGTAAGCCAACCGCCAAATTTCAAACTTGAGTCACAAGTTGATTTAAAAAGCTTTGTTGATAATACTCCTGCACCTTATGCTTCAAATGAAGTATTCTCTAAGAGATTTTTAGCAACTTTAGATAAATCAGTAAAAAAAAGACTTAAAATATTAAATAATCTCAATTTTGGAGCTGAACTTTCTTCTGGCCTTGATAGTGGTTTAATTTGTTATCTTTTAAAAAAAGCTAGTCATAAAGATTTTTATTGTTATACAAACTTTACACAAGAGGTAGAGACTGATACTAATAGAGATCTCGTGAAAAAATTTTGCCAGAAACATGGGCTTTCAGTTTTTTTTGATAAAGTTGATGAGTACTTCCCTTTCAATAAAAAAAGATATCTTAAAATATTCAGAAAATACCCTCCATCTTTAACAGGAATTGAATTGGCATATAAGAGTTTTGAGTTTGCAAGAAAAAAAGGAAGCACCGTTTATTTTCAAGGGTTAGGGGGAGACGAGGTATTTAAAACACAGGTATTTGATTTTTGGCTTGATTTTAGAATTCAGGATTTATTCTTTATGACGGCTTTGAGATTTAAATTGGGAATTGACAAAGTGTTAACTCCTTCAGGTCTCAAGTATTTAATAAGTGAAGAAAGATTCGACAATCGTAGAATCTACCCAAATATTTTCTCAACGTCCGCAATAAACGCAAATTTAAGTTTCTTTCCAATTGCATGGGAGAAGGAAGTTTGGCCAATTACTCCATTTGTGGATTCGGAAATTGTCCAATTTACGAGGTTAAAAATGCCGAGACACGGTTTAATCGCTCCGGATAAAAGGGAGATACTTGCCAGTCTAGAAGCAGTTTTTATTGAAGAACAATTCAGAAAAAAGTTGGGTGATGAAAAGCTTTTTGACCAGTTCTTAATAAAAAAGAGTGAATTTATAATAAATGTTCTCAAAAACTCAATTTTGGATAAAACTGGGTGGTTTAGAACAGAAGAAATTATAAAAAACCTTGAAATGCAGAGAATTGAATCTTATCTGATTGATGATACAAGTTTTTATCTTGAATATTTAGTGAGACTAGAATATTTCTTACAAAACAATAATGTAAAAATAAGACTTCCGTAAATATTTTTTGGGTATGGTGTTGACCAGATTATGGTATTTCCACCCGATTTTACCCCCAACCGCCTCACCTGGCGCGAAGTGGCTCCATGAGAAGGCTGGCCTAGAACTTTTCAAGTAGCCCTTAAGAATACTTTGCGTAGATTTGCCTTGTACACTTTTTCTTAAAGCATATCAAGCTGAGGCTAAATGAGATAGTATAAAAGGAGCACTCCAAATATTAATGACATATT
Source organism: Candidatus Woesebacteria bacterium RIFCSPHIGHO2_01_FULL_38_10 (assembly GCA_001792215.1). GTDB lineage: Bacteria > Patescibacteriota > Microgenomatia > UBA8517 > UBA8517 > WO2-39-10b. Next base: position 12,489 of record MGGC01000021.1, on the reverse strand, counting down.
TTGATATAATTAAGTCATAATCCAAATGAATTTGCCACGGACAACGACATATAGATATCCTCTGGGCTGAACGTTGAAGTCGGAAAATAGCAATCGGACGGCTGAAAAGTCTTCCTCTCTGGAGTGTGAACTCCTTTTCCATCTCCAGCCGTCCTATCCTCTTTCTTATTGTGTTACTTTCAACTGGAATACAAATTTTATAAATCCTCGATTTTAATGAATGGTTCTGATGAAAGGCTTAAGTCCAGAGGCGACTTGCCTTTCAGATGAGTATTCAGATTTGGAAGATCAAGTTCTTTTAGAAGGGATTCCATAGACTCATCGTCTATAATTTCTAAATCCCTCTGGCTCGCAATTCTGTGTAGCAATTTAGAATGATCTTTTCCTCCCCTTATTAAAACAATACTTGTTAGATAATAAAACGGGTCTGAAATATCAAACTCTATATTTTTCCTTGTTGCTCCTTTTATCCAATTAAATTCCCTTACGCATTCAAGCCAATGTTTAGCTGGCTCTTGACTTACTTCTGTCGCTAAATGTGGTAAAAATGGGGTACAACGCTAATATTACTGTCCGGCCCCATTATGTCCGCCATGGTGTTCAATATGTCGGCGGTATCATTAAAATTCTTTTTCAATTAAATATGCTTCCAGAAAATATATGATTTAATTGGAATTTAAGCTATTAGTAATAGACCAACAAAGCTTAAAACTGCTCCAGCTATCTTTTGAGATAAATTACTTCTCTCTTTAAGCATTATCACAGAAAGAATCACTGTGATAATTACAGATGTAAGGTTCACAGAAGCAACTTGAGACGAATTACTAGATACTTGAAGTGCTGCAAAGAAGGCTATTGCGGAAACCGTGTAAACTACAGAAAGTAACAAAACCTTTTTTAGTACCTTTTTACTAAGAAAAAGTT
>MGGC01000021.1:5492-11558 GCA_001792215.1 Candidatus Woesebacteria bacterium RIFCSPHIGHO2_01_FULL_38_10 | reverse complement strand
CTTTAGTTCTCTCGGGTAGATTATTGACATTAAAAAGAAAGGAGCAACAAATCCTAACGTAGCATAAGGGTATATATTAAAAGATCTCAACAAATATCTATCATTTGTGTTTGCAATTCCAAAAGCTATTGCAGCAAATAATGCAAGTAAACTACCTTTATCAAGAGATAATTTTGTAGATTTGAGATTTACCAAAACCACCCCTGAAAAAATCAGTAATGCTCCCAAAAATTGTGTTCCAGTTAAAAATTCTTTTAAAAGCAAAGAAGAAGCAAGGACCGTAAAGAAAGCTCTTGTAGCGAAGACAATAGTAAATTTTGAAGCTTCGGTTTGTTTTAAAGACTTAAAAATAAATACATTAGAGAAAGCGTATAGAAAGGTCATTAAAACTAAATTCCAAAACAAACTGGCAAGATTTGAGGGCAAAGACATATCTGCAAAGACAAATCCTATAATTCCTATAACAATTCCAACAAGAAGCTGAAAAAACATTGAATATGCGATGGGTTGACTTTCGTTTTCTTTCAAAATAACCCTTTGAAAAAGAACTGATATCGAGTAAAGGATAACACTAATTAAAATTAATAACTGCCAACCCATATAAATTAAGTATATCAGAAAATATTCTGCCAAAGGTTATATACTCATAGATATATATATATGAAAATTGCGGCGTTTTATCCTAAGCCTGAATTCTCAGAAGTAAATCAAAAGAGACTTTAGAAAACCTTTTTAAGATTTGAGTAGATAACATAGAGGCTATTGCAAAAAATAAATCTCAAAATGTCGTGAATGAATATGAAAAAAGATGAAGAGAAAAATAAAGGGATAATTGCCCTTATAAGTCTGGCGGTAGTTTATGGAATATTACCTCTTATTCCAAGATATTTAAGTACTTCATTTGAATTGTTACAACAAGTTTATTTGAGAATGTTCGCTGGATTTCTTATTTCTTTCCTCATTTTTAGAAAACGAATAGATTTAAATAAGTTACTTAATTTGCCTCATAGGGAATGGGGAATAATTATTCTACGGGCTGCAATTTATTATTTATTAGGTGTAACTCTTTATACACAAGCTCTTTTATTAACAAAGATTAGCAATGTGGTGTTAATCGGTGCAATACCCTCAACAGCAATACTGGGTTTTATTTTATTAAGAGAAAAAATAACATTTAAGAAAATCTTATTAGTTTTAATGTCGGTTCTAGGAGTTTTCATCATTTCCATTAAAGATTTTTCCAATCTATTCAGCTTTGGCTTAGGTGAGACTGTGGCTTTACTATCTACCTTATTTGTATCTTTAGGTCTGATTTCTAGGCGTTGGCAAACAAAAGAATTAAATGACAAAGAAATTTCTACTTCAATGTTATTTTTTGCAGCCTTGCTCATTTTTATTACCTCACTTTTAAAAGGAGATGGTTTACCTTTAAACAATTGGGGGTTGGGTGTATTTCTAACTTTACTTCTAGGGGGTTTGTTGAATGCGGGAGTCAGTTTTTTTATGAATTACGGTTTTTCAAGAGTTAATGCGGTGTTGGCAAGTAATATATTAGCAACGGAACCAGTATTTGCTGCATTTTTTGCATTCTTGGTTTTCAGAGAACTTCCTATACCAAAAGAGTTAGCAGGAGGTTTAATAATAATTAGTAGCGCTATTATGATGAATAAATTAGAAAGTAAAAATAATGAATAAGTTGATCAATTACGAATTTATTAATTTCTCTAAGTAAAAATCATGTTTACAGTAATTTTTATGTTAAAGATATTGAAAGGTCTAAAGATTTTTTATGTAAATATACTTGGTTTAAGTATTGCTTAAAACCAAAGTTTTTATGCTTCCTTCAAGGCTTCCCGAGATTCTAAAAATTTACTTGCTATAAATGGATTCGACGTACCATACGGTACATCTCTACTTACATTCGGTTTTGGCCAAAGCCATGCACCGAATGGTGCGTAGCGAGCCCTGATTGACTATCTCCGGAACTTTTATTTAAACTCCGTAAGATTTTAAGTATTTGTTTTCTCCTTTTCTTGCACCCACGTGTGCTTTTTCTAAATCAATATCATAATAGTCTGCAATTCTTATAATCATAAAAAGAAGATCTGCTAATTCGTCTGCAATTTTTCCTTTTGTGGCTAAGTATTGTTTGTCCTGTTTTCCTCTATCTTTCGGATAATATCCCTCGTAGGACATCACAAGTTTGGACAAATCGCCAACTTGTTTTGATAGTTCTATCATTGAGCCATCGATTTTTCAAGGTTTTCCCTCACTCAATCTTTTCAAATCTTTTGATAATACTTCTGGCAAGATCAATAGCTTCTTTAAAAGTCATTAGATAAGTATATCAGGAGTTCTACATCCTGTTAAGGGTATTGGATATCTTGAAGCTAAAAAACGTGCGGGGTCAAGGAGACTCGAACTCCCAACCTCTTCCGTGACAGGGAAGCGCTCTGACCAATTGAGCTATAACCCCAAAATGCTATCGATGTTTCCAATTATTAACTTTTTATATGCCTTGCCAATACCAGTTTTATAAAATCTTTCTCTTAAACGTGCATCTTTTTCACAATAGTATTTTTTGAAATAAACTAATTTAAATGGACGATTTTTTCTTGACCAACTATTGGTACCTTGACTATGTTCTTTAACTCTTAAATCTGGCTCTTTATCTGTAAAACCAACGTATATTTTGTTATTTTTCAAGCTTTTTGCAAAATACACGCTAAACATTATGACAGAATTCACTAACCTCGTCCAAAGGACGATCAGCCTTTGGCTGAAACTGAGCCACAGCCCTAAAATATTTTCCCAAACTTTCAATTGAGATTGTAGTGCAAAACCTGGCTTCTTACAATACTCACTATGTTTTATACAGCCTCCATTCAAAGATAAACTTCGAACGAAGAAATAATTTACCCGGCAAATCAATCTTGTGAAACGTATGAAAATTAATATAACTCTTCCTGAAAAAATATTTTTTAAAATATCGCTTGACAACCTTTGCCTTATAGTTTAAATTCTGACTAAACTACGTACTGCCTCAATAACTCCTGCCAAAAACATCAGATCTTCTGAATGGGGGTGAAAAAAGATAAACATTAAAACTACCTTAAAAGCTTTAAAACTTAACGAATCTAGAATAAGTATGTTTTTGGGGGCTGCAGGAATAATTATTGTCGGCATACTTATTATAAATTACTTTTCTAAGCAGGATAAGGGAGAATTGGTTCCCTCTCTTAATGTTGAAAAAGCGTCACTTCCTACAACTCATAAAGTGGGAGAGGGAGAAGACTTATGGGGTATTTCGGAAAAATACTATAGAACAGGCTATAACTGGGTAGATATTGCCAAAGAAAATAATTTGTCGGATCCCAATGAAATTAAAATCGGACAAGAACTGAAAATTCCCGATGTAAAACCAAAGTTAACCGAAATCACTCAGAATATTTCACCTTCTCTAGTACCAACAGATGCTCCTGAAACAGAAGAAAAAAGTGCAACTACCGGTAAAAAGGAGCATATTGTTAGCAAAGGTGAAAACCTTTGGAAAATTGCAGAGAAATATTTTCAATCCGGCTATAAATGGGTAGATATTGCCCAAGAAAATAGTATCGCAAAACCTTACATATTAGAAGTTGGACAAAAACTCTCAATTCCGGATATCTCTGCTAGTAAACAAACAGTCGAAAAAGAAACTAAAAAATCAGAAGATAGTCAACTAACATCTATTTCAGGAGCAACATATACTGTTGAAAAGGGAGATAGTCTTTGGACAATTGCCTTAAGAGCTTATGCCGACGGGTACAAATGGGGAGACATCGCTAAAGAAAATAAATTATCAAATCCCAACCTTATACATCCAGGCAACAAACTTAGTCTTCCTCGATAGTCTTTACTTTTGAAAAAGATGCTATAATTAATCTCATACAAGCGGGATTAGTTGAGCGGTTCAATGCCACCTTTAAAAACTGGATTTTGTAGAGGTTATCTAAAAAGACGACTTGAAAATTACTTGAAAAGCCTGCGGGTATAGGTAAATGGTATACCGATTCCTTCCCAAGGAATAGTTACGGATTCGATTTCCGTTACCCGCTCTAAATAATACCCTCATATATTTAAAACGGAAAAAAATTAATTTTGGAAACGATCAATTTTGAGACATATCCGAAGGGTGTGAAGCTATTTCACCCGAAGGGTGTTTAAGTGTTTAAATAAAAGGCTTATTTTTACTGTCCTCTTTCACAAAATGTCATACTTATCTCTTTTTAAACTATTGGCTGTTCGGGAATGAATAATGTTCTCAGGAGCAACATCATTAGGCAGAGAGGAATCGGACACGACAAATTCAATATAGTACCAGGGAATAAGGAATCGCAAGACTTTGAAAAGACGCCGTAAGGTTTTACCTTCACTACACAAAGGAGCACAACCTTTTAAAGAGATAATCGAACACGCCTCAAGATACAATTTGTGTGGGACGCAGGCGGTTAAGCGTGATGACGGACGGTTAAACTGCGAATATTCCGACAATACGGTACTTTTTCGGTTAAACTGAGGCATGTTATAATAACCGCAGTAAACGGGAAATTTACCGGCAAAAACCATTTTAATGTTATAATTGGGTAAATGCGCCAGGATAGCTCAACCGGAAGAGCAACGGTATCGTAAACCGTAGGTTGTGGGTTCAACTCCCACTCCTGGCTCAAAGATCATGAAATATAAATACTCCCGAATGTTAAAAATTGAAGAAAAGAAAAATCTTAAAAAAGCCGTTATTTACGCTTTTTTGACAACCTTAACCATAATTTTATTTATCCTTTTTGGTTTACCAACTCTGGCCAAGTTTGCGGCACTTCTTACAGATCTTAAGTCCACATCATTAGCACCGGAAGTGGCAGATACCATTCCTCCCCCGCCCCCAAAATTTAATTCGTTGCCTTCATTTACTAATCAAGAAAAAATTGAAATCAAAGGTTCAACTGAAGCGGGTGTTGTAATTTATTTATTTATCAATAGAGAAAAAAATGAAATTTTATCGAATAACCAAGGCGAGTTTTCTTACACATTCTATTTAAAAGAAGGAGAAAATACGATTTCGGCATTAGTTAGAGACTCAGCTGCCAATGAAAGTGTCAAAACTCAGGATTTAAAAATAATCTTGGATAAGAAACCACCTATCTTAAACATTACTAGTCCTTCCGAGGGATCAAATTTTTATGGCCCAAAAGAGCGCCAAATTGTAATCAAAGGTGAAACCGAAGAAGATTCCAGTGTTAATATAAATGGAAGATTTGTGGTTGTCGAATCTGATGGGTCTTTTGCCTTTGCCACCACACTTGAACAAGGGGAAAACTCTTTCAAGATAATTGCAAAAGATGCCGCTGACAATAAATCCGAAAGCCTTTTAAGGATATCTTTTACTCCCTGATTTCTCTTGGCTGGATATCGCAAGCAAAATTCCCATAAATCCCATCACCCAGGGGTAAAAAAGACTATTAACAAATAAACTGTGGATTAAAAGTGCTATCAGACAACTGAGGAAAGATTGGCCATAGATTCCTCTGGAGATATTCTTCACAATCACGGGTAGAATATTAATAAAACTTATTAATCCTAAAATACCGGTTGTTGCTAGCACAAAAAGTAGACTAGAATCAGATCCCGAACAAGCATGCGATGCCCCTTCTCCCCCAAAGGTTTTCATTCTTACAAAACATAAGTTATTGAAACCTACCCCAAATAATGGATATTGACGAATAATCTGAAGTGTTTCTTTATAATTTTGTACCTTTGAGTATACACTCCGACTTCTTTCCAATCTAACTCCTTCACTTGACGGCCTAGGCAAAAAAAGGACAATAACGATAAATATCAAAGGTACTAAGGCAAGTATTTTAATTCTCTTTTTGAAAACAAAAAGATGGAAGATAGAGGCGATTAATGCAAGATATGAAGCTCTCGAGTAAGTAAAAGCTATAGAAATTAAAAAAAACAGACTAAGAAATGCAAAAAATTTCCCTCTTTTAAATAAGTAAGAATAAAAAGAAAGCCAAAATCCGAAAA
>MGGC01000021.1:0-5483 GCA_001792215.1 Candidatus Woesebacteria bacterium RIFCSPHIGHO2_01_FULL_38_10 | reverse complement strand
TCCCGCTAAAGGCAGGATCCAAAAACGTTCCAGTAAGCCGATATAAATGGTCATCCCAGCCGCTATATTTAAGAAACGTTAAATTCGGGTACAAAAAATACTGAATCCAACCTAAAAAAGATGACAAAAAGGAAACTGAAATCAGTAATTTAAACAAATTTTTCTTTTCACTCTTTTTCTTTATTGAATTAAAAACAAGTACAAAAAAGGAAAAATAGGCTCCTATTCTCGCAAGGTACAAAAAACCCACCAGAAGCTCGTTGATAGGTATAAAACTTATTGAAAACAAAAGTGAAAAACCGGCAATAACTAAAAAATTGCTCAGAGACCGAAACAACTTGGGAATCTTAAAAAAAGATGAAGATAAAAAAAGAAATGAAAAAAAAACTACAATATCCGAAGGATGAATAACCAAATTCTTTCCCAACAGTCTCAAGTCGCTTCGTAATAATTGAGCTAAAGGAAATAAAATCAAATAAAAAAAAGGTAGAATTTTAACTACCTGACTTGCCCTTTTTGCGTCAACCATAGCTTACTCCAGGCTAAAAATGAGTGAAAACTCATCATTAGCGACATCACCAACCCATAAATCCCATCCAAAAAACCAAATTTGAAAATAAAGTTACTTAGAAACTTCAAAAAAGGAAAAATAATTATTTTTCCCAAATTTACTCTTTTTCCTTCTTCAAGGTTTGCCTGAGCATGCAAAGTTGACATAAAGTTAATGTCATTAATTAACTCCCTTAAACTTGGGTGGGGATGATGAATGAGCGGGTTTTTAAAAAAGCAAGTCTTCCCTTTTATATCCCAAAATTCATGCACCGAGCGTTTCCATTTACCACAACCCTTTTTTCCAAGCCTGAGTAGCTTAAGCGCACCTATTTCCCCGTGAGCTAATTTTTTTTTCCAAATATAATCATGTCTTTTAAAATAAAATCCGTTGCAATCATTTACGATTACAACCTGTTCAAGTATTTCTTTTACAAGTTCCCCACTAATAGCTTCATCCGCATCCAAAAACAAAACCCATTCATTCTTTGCCTGAGTCAAACCGAAGTTTCTTTGTTCTGCAAAATTACAATTAAGATCCCTTGAATATACTTTTGCACCTAATCTTTGGGCAATTTTAACGGTTTTATCAGATGAATTGTCATCAATAACAATAACTTCATCACAAAAAGTTAAACTTCGAATACATCTTCTTATATTTTTCTCTTCATTCCTGCTTAAAATAACGCCTGTTATCATTTTTGTCTTTTCAAAAGCTTAATATTTTCGCTTTCGTCTATCAATAGTGCACCTTTGATCTGAGGATCTTCAAACTCATAAATTATATACTCAAGATTACTTCTTTCCTTAGGTTCATTCCCCTTCCACCATAAAAGATAGCGCCAATGGTTATCTCCAGCTTCAAACATGTCATTAGGTCCAACGTATGTGAGCTCATAGTTTTTCCCGTCTGCATCTTTAATTATTTTTTCACTAGTTTCCAATCTTTCCGAAAATTTAGGATATTTGTAAAAGAAAAAATTCATTTTAAAAAGATATATCGTATTTAACCCAACCAGAAAGGCAGTAAATATCCATCCAAATTTAGGATTTTTTCTTATGATTCTCTCTAAAAAGATGGGAATCATTAAAATAAGGGGGGAAAAAAGAAATGGTATGTAGGCATCGGAAATGGTACCTCTTAGAGAAAAAGCAAGAAGAAAAATAAGAAAATAAGAAATGATAAACCTTTCAAAAAATTTTACTTTACTGGATTTTTTTATTAATGAGACTAAAAAGTAAAAAAAAGACATTAAAAAAAAGGCTAATGAGAAACTTTTTGAAAAAGGAAAAATAAACCTACTAAGATAATCCGAAAAGGCAGGAATTATACTAAAATTAATTTGTTTTAATAATCCTTCATAAATCTTTGTTAGCGTCCAAATAAAAAATCCAAAAGTTTGCAAGTATACCCCGCTTTTTATATCCCAAACAATAAAAGGTATAAGCCCTATAAGAAAGCCCGTTATCAACAAGGCAAGATATTTTTTCTTTAACATAAACCTGTTCCAAATTAAGCTAATAAAAAAGACTGCTATTAAAACGCTTCCAACAAGCTCAATCTGATATAAGAAAGAAAACAAAAAACCCAAAAGTACGTAATAGTTTTCCTTTCTATAGATCTTACCAACCATCCAAACAAATATTAAACTTGTCGGAAATATAAGTGAAGTAACAAAGGGAACCCTATCGTTTACAACAATTAAAGGGGAAGAGGCTGTAATTATGGAAGAAATAATTGCAATCCTGCCCGAATATAAATTTTTAATAACAATATAGACTAGCAAAACATTAATCACTCCTAGCAGGGTAGTAAAGATTGCGCCTGCTAAGGGGTTAAATTTTCCAATAACAAGTACTAAACTTAAAAACCAGGTAAAAACCGCACCTTGTTTAAAAACTGGAACGCTCGAAGAAATTCCCACCAAGGGAATATTGCCGTTGGTCAAAAAATCTCTGGCTGAAAGGTAATACCATCCATAGTCTCCAATAAAATTTAGATAAGTTCCGATTTTAAAAAAACGCAATGTTAAGGATAGGCAAAAAATTAAAAATATTATTAAATGCGATCTTGATAGTCTTGTAAAAAATTCGACCAGCAAACTCCAAAACATTCCATAATGTTTACGAAAGTATAAGCGCCTACTTTCTCTAAAGATTTTTTCTATCTTTACCTTCTTTTCCATGTTTGTACTCGCGCCTCCGTAATGGATAACACTTCCCTTAGGATTAATAAAAATTTTCCAACCCAGCTCTTTTACTCTTTTGCAAAAGTCGCTCTCCTCAAAATAAAGAAAAAAACTTTCATCAAAACCTCCCACCTGTTCAAATACATCCCTTCTTACCAAAGTGCAGCTTCCAGGAACAACATCAACCTCTTTTAATGACCTTTTATTCCAATCTTTTAAGAAATAAGATTTTGCAAAAGGATTGGCTGGAATAATTTTATTTATAAAAGAAAGGGAAAATATTGCTGACAATGGAGATAATTTTGCTGATCCTTGTAATTCACGAATTTTATTATGTTTATCAAGAAGAAGCGGTGCAACAATTCCTGCTCTTTTTTCTTTTTCTAAAAACTTGGTAAGTACATCGATAGAGCCTGGTAAAACTTCTGTATCAGGATTCAAAAATAGTAAATACTTTCCTTTTGCAGATTTTACCCCAAGATTATTTCCGGCTCCGAAGCCTAAATTTTTACATTTTATATAACTGACCCAAGAAAACTTATTTTTAAGCTCTTCTCCGACGGGCTCTTTTTCTCCATTATCGACGACAATTACTTCAAAAGAAAACTTAGGTTTATTTTTTTCTATTGATTTAAGGCATAAAACCAACTTCCTTTTTACCTTATAATGAACAATTATTATTGAAACTTTAGTCTTCTTCACACCAAATTACCTCTAATAATTTACCGCTTTAGTTTTTGCAAACCTGAATATTTTACTTTCAAGGCAGCTGATATGTTTTTCCCAATTAAATTTTCTAATAACATAGTCTCTACCTTTTTCACCCATATCTAAACATTTCTTTGGATGTTCAATTAAATAAATTATTTTTTCTGCAAATAGTTTTTCATTTCTTGGTAATAGATATCCTGAAACACCATCGACAATAGATTCTTTATAACCACCCTCATTTACAGCTAAAACCGGAGTAGCACATGCCATAGATTCAAGTGCTACTAATCCAAATGGTTCATTATGAGAAACACATAAGGTAACAAGTGCATGCGAATAAGCTTTAACTACCTCCTTATCACTCTTTATAGTTTTTCCTTTTAAAAATCCAAATACCTGAAAATTAGGACGGTACTTTTTTTCTATTAAATTTATTATTTTCTTGACAAATTTATATCCTTTTAATTCACTATACCCTCCCATAAATAAAATATTGCGAGTAAATAATTTCTTCTTAACCTTATTAGCTTTATAAAAATTATAATCAACTCCGGGATAACATAAAAAGGCTTTTTTCCTATAAACTCGCCATGCTTTATCTTTAATGTAATTTGAACTAGTTACTATAGTTTTAGCCGATGTAGCATTCTCAAAATCTATTTTTTTCCTAATCTTTCTGGTAACTTCCTCATAGATTTTTTTATAAAAAATCACATCTTCCTTAAACTCTAACTCTTTCTCATAGGTTATTCTTAAAAGTTCATGGCAATGATAAATATTGGGAATTTTTAGATATCGTAATAAAAATGGTGCTTGGGTATATAAATCAGGATGAATTAAAGCTAAAGTATAGTTTCCGTAATTAATTTTTAAAGCAATTTTTTTATGTAAATACTTTAATAAATAAAAATTTTTAAAATCGCTGAATAAACGGTGAAATACAGAAGGTAAATTATTACTTAAGTCAAATTTATACTGATATTTATTCTTTATGTACTTATCAACTTCTAATTCTATAGCCTGAGTACTAATTATTTCATAAAGGTCAATTTCATGATTCTTAGATAAACCTTTTATCTGTTCTAAAACTACCCGTTTTGCACCACCGGGTGGAAGATGAGAAAATACAGCTATTTTCATCTTTTTGTTAAAACCGCGTAAAAATCATTACCCCAAAAAATATTAAATGGTGGAAAAAAACTCAAAGGATTAAAATATACTATGGTATTAAAAAGTATATCTTTCCAAGAAAGATGGGGTTTCGCAACTGTAACATTTGTAGATTTTATCATTCCGTTAAATTTAAATTTATTGAAAAGTTTTTTTAATGAAAAATAGTCTGGTTCATTAACATGCATAATTTTATGAGAATCTGTTCTAACTTTCGATGGATGTACTAAATTACCATAGTCACTAAATGTAAAAAAATTATTTATATTAACTAAAATTGTACTTATAGGATAACACCAATATTTATAAGTAAAATTGTTAAACCATTTATTTGGTGAAGTATGAATAAATATGAAACCATCATCCTTTAGAATTCTTAATAATTGCTTGAAAATTTCCATTTGCTCTTCTTTATATAAATGTTCTAATACCTCGACCATCAAGATCGCATCAAAAGATTTATCATGAAATTTTAATTTTTTTGCATCCCTAATTTTAAACTTAACTTTTGATCTTATCTTTTTAGGATAGTACTTTATAGCCTCATTTGCTAAAATAATTGCATTTTTTGAATAATCAATACCAATGACCACGTCTGCTCCCTTTATAGCTGACCAAAAAACTAATTCACCTCTCCCGCAACCAATATCTAAAACTCTCATTCCTTTTTTCAGAGGTATCTCATTTACAATTCGTTGTAATCTGGGTTCTAGTTTCTTCCCCCAAGTTTTTTTGTACTCCTTATATCCTGAACAATCACTTAAATAATATTTCTTCGTATAAGCCTTAGGATCAACTCTTTTCATTACTTAATTTAAGGATAATATATTGAAAATTTATACTATCTTATAGTTATTTAAATAC
>MGGC01000020.1:7578-11878 GCA_001792215.1 Candidatus Woesebacteria bacterium RIFCSPHIGHO2_01_FULL_38_10 | reverse complement strand
TAAAATTGCTTTATTTAAATCTTCACCAGGACGGATTTTATCCATAAAGAGCAATGATGAAGAACTATCACCTGCATAGGTATAAAACTCGAATGATTCTTGATCAAATTCAAAGATTAAGGGTTTTATAAAGACTTTTTTATCTTTATGGTTTTTAATGTCAAAATAACTCTCATTGATAATTTTTAAATCTTTGTGGTAATACTCATAAAATTTGGTAGGAACAAGTTTCTTCTCAAACATTCCCGAAAACATCTTCAAGTTCGGAGCAACTATAAAGCTCAACTCTTCCAGCTCTTGTTCTGGTATTTCCTTTTTATATATAAAACCTAACAAGTAGGGGTTAATAATAGCAACAGAACCCGTCCGGGTAACGGCATAATAATGTTTTGTCTTCTGGTAGAAAAAAACTGGTTTTAGATTAAAACGAGCGAGAGATTTATTTGTTTCCTTGTTTTGCTCTCCAATTTCTTCAACAATAAGTTCTGGATCTTTTGGGATAAAGCAACCATAGTTCTGACTGAAAAGTTTATAATCCGTTCGTGAAAACCACAACACTCTTCTTATGGCATTGAAAGTAACACTATCTTCAGGGTGTATCAAAAGCTTTGCAGTAAGCGGAAAAGTCTGGCCTTCTAATACTTCCTCCTCCAGTAGTGTGATATCTGAAGAGTAACCCATATTATTTGATAATGAAGCTTGGTTATTACTACTCTGAATCACACTTATCATCCACGCATCTCTTAGCTCTAATAATAGTTGTTGAAAATCCCGTACTGCGTCCTGGCTAACTTTTGAAAGAATATAATAGGCTACTTTCGGCTTTGGCCCTTCCATAACATCCTTCCCTTCCTCAATTCTAGCATTTTTGGAATTCAATGGCCAACAAAGAGCTGTTTCAGCTCACTTGCGGATAGTGACGTTTATTGAATGTTGCCCGTTTCTGTCCTAAAAAACTGTTAATTAGACCATTGTGATCATGTGATCACTGGAGTGATACGAACTCATTTGTTGACACTCCGGTTACCCACCTCCGGCGTGTTCATTGTAGACACGTCAGTATATTATAGTTTTTGTCATTAACTATTCGAACGTTAAGTGTTTAATTTGGTCCAATCTTCTCTGATAACCAACTTGGTCACTTATGAATTTTATTAACCTGTTTTTCTTTCCACCAAACATCTTCAATATAAAATCAGTATTTATAAAAAGGTGAGGATAGCTTCCCGAATAAGAAGAAAATGAACTCCATTTATAAAGGTTAAGTTCTTCTGCTTCCTGCAAAACATAGCTTGTTAAGGGATTTAAGTGGATATAACGCTGTACATGGATAAGCTGTTCATTCTTTTATAACCAAAAACGTTTTTGAAAATTGGTATGGCACTGACTCCTCGATTAAAAACATGGTAAAACTCGTAAGTAATAATTGAAATTTGACGACGTGGCATATACACCAAGCGTATTACTTAAATACTCATGTGTCAATTCAGTACACACCGGAGGTGAGTTGTCCCTCAGACAATTAATTTAAAGTTTATTAGTTTTTAGCCAGAGTGCCAATTGCTCGTAATGAATTGTCCCTTTGTTCTGCTTTGCATCTCTTTTTGCTCTCCACTCTTTAGAAAACATACTCAAGGGTCTTGATTCACCTGGCGGAATCAAGACTTTGTCGAATTCTCCAGCATCGTTCGCTCCGTCTTCCCAAATCCTATCTGCCAAAGTAAATCCTCCGTCCACATAACTAAATACTTTTGGCTCAACCATTCCGGGTTCTATATACGCAAGAGATTGCCTAAATTCTGCATTCCTATTTTCAACTCCTTCCATCAATTTTAATATGTTTTTAATTCCCAAAGTATCTAATGCAAAATGCACGAAAGTTTTTGGGAATCCCCCCAAAACACTGATAAAAATACCAGAATCTTCAACAATTAATGGTTTTTTCAATTGCTGAAATGCCTGAACTGCTTTTTCAACGACAATTTTTTCCGGATCTTCCTCTCTGGGTTCAATAATATTAAGTTTTTGCCCAACAACACTAAACCCAAGTTCATTCAAAGCTATGTTAGCATGTAAAATCTTCAAGGGGTTTCCAGTTACAAAATTGATTGTGATTTTGTTTTTCTTATTACTCATATTTTTCCTTCAGTTTGAAATAAATCCAAGCTACTGGATAGCCTTTTGCCAAATCCTTTACAAACCACTTTGTGTATTCAGTAATAAATTCCTCAGGAGTTTTATCTTGCCAACCTAAAGCAATCTGAGCCAAATCTTCCATTGTTGCAGTTTCAAATGGTCTAGTATCAACCTTAAGTATTTCAGCAGAAGCGAAGATTTTAAGAACACCAATTCTAGGTCCGTATGTTAAGTCAACTAATTTTGAATCTGCAATCTTAGAAATCCACTGTGGGCTTCTTGGTCTTTATTCTAAAGTTTTTCTACCAGAGAGAATATCGGGAACAGCATCTTTGTAAAATTTAATTTGAGGCCTAATTTCAGCTCCCATATTACTTTCTAAGCTAGGCTAATAGTAACACCATGAAGCTAAATTTTCAATGTGTGAGGAGTTTTTGCGTCAACCGCACCTTTCTGTAAATTATCGGATATTTTGAAAGTGAATTTTTATAAAACCATGTGGTAAAGGATGATTATAGATATTTCAAATTTTGACAAAAATTTGGTTAGTCGACTGAAAAATTTTTAATATTTTGATGAGCCTAAAAAATTGCTTTTGTTGTATTGAAAAACTCGTATTTATTCCCTATTTACGGGCTAAATCGCTATACATATGGCAACGTTTCCATTTTTTCCCACTTCCACACGGACATGGATCGTTGCGACCAAGTTTCTTAGCAGTTTTTGTCTGTGAGTTGATTGCAGGTTGTGGAAAGGTGGACTTGCCTACCGAAATGTCTCTCGGAGATCCAATTTTTGCTGTAAGCTTTTTTCCCATCGGAGCAAGACCGATTTGATCCAGTTTGTCAACATTAGTTCTCGCCTGTTCAAGTGGAATTTCAGACTGAGGCATACGAGCGACCCCAATCCTGAATATCCTTTTGGACAATTCAGCATCAATCTTGCCGATTAATCCTTCAAAAGCATTAAATGCCTCGTTTTTAAATTCAACTAAAGGATCTCTTTGTCCATATGCACGAAGACGCACCCCTTCCCGAAGCCCATCAATATAGTCAATATGCTCTATCCAATGATGGTCTATTGAACCTAAATAAGCAAATCTTTCAACTTGTAGCTTCACTTCTCCTAAATCTTTTTCTCTAGTTGCATAAATATCCTCAATTATTTTAATTAAAAATTTTCTAATTCTCTGACCAGCTAAAGAAAAATCCTTTTGCCCCTTTAATTTTCGGGCCTCTTTCCTGACTTTCTCCTTGCTTTCCTCATCAAAAGGAACAATATCCAATAAATTTACAATAATCTTTTCTTCATCAATTTTCCCTGAATCGGTATCTGAGGAAATTAATATGATTCTCTCTATCTGGTTTATTAATTTTTCTAAAATTTCCTGTTTAAGATTTTTAGACTTAAGAACTTGCCGCCTTAGTTTATAAATAATTTCCCTTTGCTGATTAACTACATCATCATATTCAACAAGATGTTTTCTTGCGTCAAAATTAAAACCTTCAACCTTTACTTGAGCCTGTTCTATAGAACGAGAAATCAGTTTATTTTCGATCGGTTGATCCTCTGGCAATTTAAGCCTGTCCATAATAGAAGAAATCTGCTCTCCTCCAAAAATCCTCATCAAATCATCTTCAAGTGATAAATAAAAACGGGATGAGCCGGTATCTCCCTGACGTCCTGATCGACCTCGAAGCTGATTATCAATTCTTCTGGATTCATGCCTTTCAGTTCCGATTATGTGAAGCCCTCCGGCTTTAATAACTTTGTTATGAGCTTCCACCCACTTTTTATAGTCCGGAGTTTTTTTATGCTTTTCTCGATCCATTCCGGGAGGACAATCTGGCGAAGTTCCCCCCAAAACAATATCAACCCCGCGACCAGCCATATTGGTTGCAACAGTCACGGTTCCCGGTTTTCCTGCTTCTGCGATAATTATTGCCTCTTTTTCATGACTTTTGGCGTTAAGAACGTTGTGAGGAATTTTTTTGCGCTTAAGAAATGCACTTATTATTTCGTTTTTCTCAATCGATGTCGTACCCACAAGAATTGGTTGTCCCTTTTTTCTCCTTTCATCAATTTCTGCCACCACCGCCCCATATTTCGCCCGAACCGTCTTATAAATTACATCGGAATTGTCTTCCCGAATCATTGATTTGTG
>MGGC01000020.1:0-7549 GCA_001792215.1 Candidatus Woesebacteria bacterium RIFCSPHIGHO2_01_FULL_38_10 | reverse complement strand
GCAACGCCTTCCTTAGCTTCAACAGCCTGATGAAGTCCGTCACTCCAACGTCGACCAAACATAAGCCTTCCTGTAAACTCATCAACTATTATTACCTTGTCATCTTTTACCACGTAATCCCGATCCCTGAGATACAAAGTTTTGGCTCGAAGAGCATTTTCAATGTGATGAATTGAGTCATAATCTTTTTCATATAAATTCTCAATCCCCAGAATTTTTTCAACTCGGGTGATGCCATGTTCAGTTAAAGTTGCACTTTTGAATTTTTCATCTATGGTAAAATCTGTATCCGGATTTAATTTCTCGATTAAGCCTGAGAATTTATAGTATTTATCTGTAGCTTCCGTATCAGGAGCTGAAATTATTAAAGGAGTCCTGGCTTCATCAATTAAAACCGAATCAACCTCATCAACAATGGCAAAATTATGTCCGCGCTGGACCATTTCTTCTAAAGCCTGTACCATATTATCCCGAAGATAATCGAAACCAAATTCATTATTGGTACCGTAGGTAATATCAGCCAGATAAGCTTCCCTTCTTTCTGCTGGCCGTAGATGAGAAAGCCTCTCATCGCCGTGACTTTTGTCCTCATAGGAAGAATCATAAATAAACGACTTCATCTCCTGAATAATTGAGCCTACAGAGAGTCCTAAAAGATTAAAAATCGGGGCATTCCAGCCAGCATCTCTTCGGGCAAGATAATCGTTGACAGTTATAAGGTGAGCCCCTTTACCTGTTAAGGCATGCAGGTAAAGGGGTAAAACTGCTGATAAAGTTTTTCCCTCGCCTGTTTTTTGCTCAGCAACTTTTCCCTCAAAAAGGGCAATTGCAGCCATTATTTGAACATCATATGGCCTTAAACCAATTGCCCTCCAGGAAGCTTCTCGTACTAAGGCGAAAGCCTCGGGAAGCAAATCTTCTAAATCTTCACCTTTAGCAATTCGCCCCTTGAATCTTTCTGTCTTTTTGGCGAAATCTTTGTCTTTTAGTTTTTTAGCCTCTTTTTCAAAAGAATTTACCTTTTGAACAATCTTAGAAAGCCTATCCAGCTCTTTCTGATTTAGGTCAAGAAGTTTTGAAAATAAACCTTTAAACATAAAACACATTTTAGCAAATGATGGGCCTGAGTGATACCGCACAATTTGTAAAGTTGTAAACCGGAGTATTTTGGGTATAAACTAATCTTAGTAATGAATCGGGGAATTATAGCTTCAGTTTTGGTGATTTTAGCCTTTTTTGTATTTTTGCTATTGAGATACTCTATCCTAAAACCTTCACTTTACTCTTCTGAAAAACTTTCTACTTCAAGTGCCACAATCACACCTTTACCATTACCACTCGCAACTTACAACCCACAACCTACAACTAACCCCAACCTCCCCCTTCTTTACCAGGGTGTGGAATGGGGAGAACAAATAGTTGACGTCATCCGCTTCAGAAACGAAGATAATACATTTGTAGAAAAACCAGGACATTCGATAGATTCAAAAAATCTGTCTTATCCTACAGACGTAATTAAATATTACAAAAACGAATTATCCAAAAAGGACTGGAAAGAAACATGGTCCGCAGGAGGACCAACGGGCGAGTCTTACGGTTACCAAAAGAAAGACATGTATTTTCAATTTGGAGTTCAAAAGGTACCAGAGAAGGAATACCTCTTTTTTGTTGAATACAGTCAATAAACAATTACAGAATCTGCCCCTTTAAAGCTTGCATGAAGTGTGGTCTCTCCTGACAAAGTTCCTTCTATGTCACCCATCTGAAAACCTGATTTCTGTGTAGAAAATAAACAAATCAAATCTTTCAACTTATCTTTGTTTACATCAAGCCGAAGGGGTACACATTTAAGAAAACTCTCTTCATTCCCTGTTCTTCCAAAGCGAAGTGAGTAGGTAACAACATTCTCAATATCAAAAGTTGACGAAGATAAAATTGCAACAGGTATAGGAAGACGGCTTTTACGAAATATAAAATTTCTTTGTACAAACGGCAAAATGTCTATATGTATTTGTTGAGAAAACTCGATTTCATCCTGTGGGTCAGAAATATAATTAAAAAAATATTCATTCTCTGCTCTGCCTGAAGAAATATCTCCCTCAAAAAGATTAAAGTCAACATTCGCATCTGTATCGCTTGCATGAACAAAAAAGCTGTATTCTTCGCCTGCTTCGCCAATTAATTCGACTTTGTATTCATCTTGCCCAGGGGTCAAAATCAGTACTATATAAACCCCCGATCCAGAAGGCGGAGGAGGATTTTCGTCCGTCGGATCGTCGTACGCATCTTCAAAGTAATAGAAAGAGTTGGGAATCTCCTCGACAGCGCTTGAAGTTGACGGATCAAACCTTGTTCGCCTTCCCTCACTATCTGTTACTAAAATTTGACTAGGAGCTAAAGACGTAACTTCAAAACTGCTAAAATCACTGGCTGTTTTTTGGTAATTTCTTGCAGCAAGAGCATTATTGCCATAGGCGGGGTCATCTAATGCTGTGCGATTGTAGGCAGGATCATTTATAAGAAAAGTGTCATTCTGTATACCGGTCGCAACAACCCAATGTTCCCTACTCGGAACTCGCAGAATTACTGGCTTTTCCGCTTCTATCTGACCTTTGACACTTTCACTGTTGTAGTCTGAGGGTCCGATATAAACTATTTTTTGAGAAGAGAAGTTTTTATTTGACTGAGAGGAATAAATTCCTGCAGCACTCCATTTAATATTTCCTTGTGAATAACCTAGACTAGCACATTTATCTCCCATACATATCTCATCCCTCTTAAAATAATTATTTACAGTTTCTGGAGTCGTTGGATTGCCAAAGGGGTCCCTGTCAACTCCATAGTATTTCAACACCATGGCAACAGAACTTACTGCAAGCCGCATTGTCTTATCGCACTCCCACACCACAAACTCTGTTTATTTCCCGAATCGTACTCTTGAGCCCCCCATAGCAAATCCGTCTGTTAAAAAAGTGGAACATTTAATTGCTTACCCTCTTCTACCTTACAACCCAATGCGAATAAGTTTAAAAAGTATTTTTGATTATTCTCCGCTCCCTCCCAAAGATAAAAGGGTAGTCCTGAAACAGAAAGGTAACCCGAGCCGAAACTGCCTTCTGCAAGTATAGTTCTGAAATAATCCGACTGAAGTAGACCTATTTCCCCGTCCGTCTCAACTCCTTGTAAATCTGGATCAATTGAAAAACCTATAAAATCCAGCTCTTCAAATCCGTAAGCCACACTTTGCAAAGAAGAAGTATTAATCGGATTAAAATAGGAGTGATGAATAGGTTCGACTGAGCCGAATGGTCCATCGGTAACTTGAGTGTCGATAGGATCAGAAGATGATCCGGACGGATGAAAATCTATAAGTTCATTTGGAAAACTATCGGATATGCTAAGTGTTGAAAAAAGAGTATTATAACGAACTCCGCTAGCGGCAGATTCGCCATCTCCGCTAATATAAACAACGCCTCCGGCTTGGATAAATGCAACCAGCTCATCTACTTCTCCTAAGCTTAAGGAATTCCGAATCATTCCGGCAAAAAATACATCTACCACTCTTCTCCCGCCGGAAACAAGACTTCCCGCTGATATTGTATTTACAAACGGCTTCAAGTCAATTGTGCACTTGACAATTCCTTCTGATCCAAAATTTGAAGATGTAAGAAGTGAATTTCTCAAAGTTTCGGCATAATCTTCTTCATAAAGATCACTGGGAATAAAACCGGACAAAGGAGCCGGGTTTCGGGGCGAAGAAAAACCAGACACCCGGATTACAGCTGAAGATTGAGCTTTTATGGGGTTGAGAGCCCCCAAGTCTTAAACAAAAGACTGTGATTGCAAAGAGCAAAACCCTGAAAAAAACAGTCTTTGGCCAGCCGCTCATTTTATTCAATGGCTTAAAAACCCTCCCGGTAGATATGGTCCTAACCACTTATGCTAACTATAGCAGACAAACATAATATTTGCCTCAGGATAGACAACATCAACCTTATCAAAAATTTTCTCAAGTTTGTCTTTAAACTTCATGGCCTCACTTCTTTTTTCACCAAAGTAGAGCCTGTTGAAAACGATGATACCTTTATGAGCAATTGCTCTTTTTAGTTTTTGAATAAAATCTTCAGATTCGAATTTCTTTGGAAATTCATCCCCGATATAAAGATCAACAAGAATTAATTCAAACTTTTGGCTTTTGAGTTTTGGCTTTTGACTTACATACCCATAGGCATCATCAATTACAATCCTTAAATCCTTTTTCTTAAGTCCTAAATATTTTTCTCCCAAACCAACCATTATTGGGTCTAAATCAACTCCAGTAATTTCCGCCTCAGGATAATATTTTTTTACAATTTCGACTATTGACCCGCCTCCAAGCCCTAGAACCAGGCAAGTTTTAACTTTTGCCTGCCCAGTAGCGAGCTTTCTTTGCTTTGGGGACTTTTGATTTCTGACTTCTTTTAAAGCCTTCTTCCAAACATTTTTAATGATTCCGCCGGATTGAGTTAAACCTCCGACTTGAATATGAACTCCAAAAGCCAAACTTTTGACCACGCTTATCTTCCCATTAATGGGCGACTCAACTTCTTGCAATATCTTTGTTCCTGATAAAAAATCGGCAATTTTCACCATTCTCCCTCACGGCAGGCATGTACAAGCACACCCTTCAGAGGATCGTTAAATCTTGTACGCCTGCGCCTGAAGATTATAAAGTCTTGCGTATTTACCGTTTGCTCTCATCAACTCATGGTGAGTTCCCTCCTCTATTATTCTCCCCTCATGCATAACAAAAATCCTATCAGCGATCCTGACTGTCGAAAATCTCTGGGTTACAAATATTAAAATTTTGTCTCTGGTTATCTTGACCAGCTCTTTAAATATTTTTTCCTCTGCTTCTGGATCAACATTGCTTGTGGGTTCATCTAAAATTAATGTTTGAGCATCTTTCCTGAAAAGCACTCTTGATATTCCAAACCTTTGGTATTGACCAAGTGACGGTCTGACCCCTTTCTCAAACTCAGGAGTAATGGGATTATCGTATTTTAAAGGAAGACTTTCTATGAATTTGTCAATTCCTGTCTTTTGAGCTGCCTTTTTTATCTCATCCAAACTTCCTAATCTAGCAGTATCACCATAACCTATCGCCTCTTTGGCAGAAAAAGGATAAATTTCAAACTCTTGGAAAAGAACAGCCAGTTTTTCTCTTAATTCACTTATATCAGTCTCTTCAAGATCAACACCATTAACCAAAATTTTTCCTTTCTGGGGTTGATAAAACCTTCCCAGAAGCTTAATTAATGTTGACTTTCCTGCTCCATTTTCACCAACCAGAGCGATTTTTTCACCCTGATTTATCTTAAAATCAGCACTTTTTACTATCCACTTATTACTCCGAGGGTATTTGAACCAGACATTTTCAAATTCGATACTAGATTTCCTTTTACCCGCTAGCTGGATGCTTTTTTTGTGTCCCTTCAATTCAGGTTCTAAATTCAAAAACCAAATTAAGTCGGCAACATAAATATAATTCTCGTATATCTCAAGAAACGAAGAAACCAAACCTGATAAATTTTGTTCAGCATTCCTTAATGATCTTAAATAAAACTGAAGAGAGCCAATTGTTATTTTTCCAACAATCACCCAAAAGACTAAAAGAACCGAAAATGCAAAATCATAAATGGTTAAGGGTAAAGAACTAATAAAACTGTAAAGCTCTCTTTTCTTATGTAAACTAGTCTGTTTGGATAAAATTTCATTAATAAGAACTCCCATTTTTTCTTTCAGATGATTTGAAATCCTAAGTATCTTCATCTCCATGAAATTGCGGTTTCTGGTTAAGTAATGACCAATCCATCCCCAAACGCGATATTTTGGAGCTAATTCCCCATTTAGTTCATACTCCTTTTTAATAAACTTCGAATCAATCAGAAAACTGGGAATAGAAACAACAAATATTCCCACTGAAACGAGAGGATGGATCAGAAGTAAAACTCCAGCCGAAGATATGAAACCAACCAGATAGTTAGGAATGTCAGATAATGGCATCATCAAACCCCAGGCGCGCTGGCCTGACTCTCTTTCTATCTTGTCGAGCTTATCCCTAAAATCGGGATCTTCAATTGTTGCTAAATCAAGTTCTGAAATTTTTGAGCCCATTAATATATCAAGCTCGCCATCAAAATATCTTGAAAGAGTTCTTCTTAGAAATCCATTTAGACCGCCTAAAGAACTTCTTAAAAGAGAAAGTAAAGCAAGTAATCCAGTAAATACGATAGCTGAGTAAAAAAGAGGCTGCCAGTTTGGATTCCCCGCTGCCTTAACTAAATTATCAATTATCAATTTTTCCAGATAGAAAGTAGGAACAGAAGATAAACCCCAAATTGCGTTGAGAACAAAAACAGCAATTAAAAGTCTGGGTTTAACTTTGAACGCAATTTTTGTTACTTCCTTTAAAGTAAAACTAATCTGGCCCAAACGGTCAAAGGTTAGTTTAGGTTTTGTTAGTTTTGATTTAATATTCTTCTTAATTACCATAACATTATAAATTGTAACATTTTCTTCCAGCCAAAATTTACTCCGTATTTTAATCAACGCTCCTTCATAGTTTTAGCGATAGGTAGATTTACTTCGGTAGTTATTCGGATTACAATTGATCAGTATGGATAATGCTCCACTTGCCGAAAAAATAAGGCCCAAAAAATTATCCGAATTTGTTGGACAAGAACATCTTGTTGGAAAGGAGGGAATTATCAGAAAACTCCTTGCCTCACCGAAGTCTTTGGACGGAGGCGGGTTTCCTTCCCTCATTCTCTGGGGCCCTCCGGGTTCGGGAAAAACAACTTTAGCAAGAATAATTGCAAACGGATTAAAAAGAGAATTTTTCGAATTTTCAGCAGTCAATACATCTACTAAAGATGTTCAAAAAGTAATTAAATCAGCACAAATCCGCGAAATCGACAGTCAGCAACTAAGACTAACAATTAAGACACAAGGAAGTCAAAGAAAAAAACCTAACGTTATAAAAAAAACAGCGCCTATTATATTTATAGACGAAATTCACAGATTCAATAAAGCCCAGCAGGATAAATTACTTCCCCATGTTGAAAAAGGAGAAATAATTTTAATCGGTGCAACCACCGAAAATCCTTCCTTTGAAATCATCGGACCCTTGATGAGTCGCTGTCGAGTGCTTGTTTTAGAACAACTTAAAGAAAAAGAGCTAAAAAAAATAGCAAAAAGAGGATTGAAAGAATTAAATCTTGATATTGACAAAAAAGCTTTAAGCTTTCTGCTTTCGGCTAGTAATGGCGACGCTCGAGTTCTTCTTAATGTCTTGGAAATTGCTTCAAATTTAATTCACTCCCGGAGTGGTGTTGCAGCACACTCCGGGAGTGTATGTCTAGAGGATGTTGAACAAGCGCTCCAGCATCGTCAACTCACTTTCGACAAGCAAGGTGAAGAGTTTTACAACATAATTAGCTCATATATTAAGAGTTTGAGAGCTAGTAATGTTGATGCAGCCCTCTATTATTTGGCGCGTATGGTCGAA
>MGGC01000019.1 GCA_001792215.1 Candidatus Woesebacteria bacterium RIFCSPHIGHO2_01_FULL_38_10 | reverse complement strand
TAACAGTGGTTCTGTTAAACTTTCGGAAGAGAACTCTCAGAATCAGATTAATAGCGCTCAAGTCGCAAATACCCTCAACCAAGTTAGTAATACCGGGGAGAATTCTGCTTCCCGAAATGTAGGAGACTCAACGATCACAACGGGGGATGCTAATGTAACAGGAACAGTAATTACCTCTGTTAATACAAATGTCGATGGAGTTACCGTTTCTGAGTTCAATGTAGTTGATGATCACATTGGAGATATTGTTTTGGATTTGGGTACAAGTTGTCTAGGCGGTTGTGGAGGAGGTAGTATTAGCGCAGTTAATTCTGGAAATGGCGACTCCTCGACAAATCAGGCTTTGATAGATTCTAATTTAAGCGATACCTCCTTTCAGCAAAATGATGCAACTGTTGAAAATGGCATGATTCTTATTGCCAACTCGGGTGGAAATCAAGCTGACAGAAATACAGCCGGAGACTCAACAATAACAACAGGGGACGCTAATGTTTCTGCAAACGTTTTGACTTTCGCCAACAACAACTTAAGCGGAAATGTAGTTTATGCAGTTGTCAATATTTTTGGTGACTTGGTTGGAAATATTATTCTTCCTGAAAGTTTTTTCGCTTCTTGTTGCACTAGTGACTTGACCGCAGAGAATATTGGGAACGGAGACTCATCGGTCAATACTTCCCAGCTTAGTCTAAATTCCACTGACCAGACGTCTCAGACAAACAACTCCGACATTGATAACAACCTAATTCTTTCAGCAACAACTGGGGAAAACTTGGTAAATCGAAATACAAATGGAAATAACTCTGTTACAACAGGAGATTCCAGTATCCTGGCTCAGGTTGTTAATTTTGCCAACAGTAACATTATCGGTGGAAATTGGTGGTTGGTGATTATTAATGAAGGCGGAAAGTGGATTGGGAAAATCTTGGGAGCTTCGGATGATGCTCACTTAGCTGGGTCTGATGGATTTGAATTTAGTATCGATGAGGCTGGTGAAATTTTGGTTACGAATTTGGGGAACGGTTCTGACTCAACAAATACAGGTTCAGTGACGCAGAGCGCTGATAATTCAGTTATTCAAGTAAACAACGCGAATATTGTAAACAACCTAATTCTTTCAGCAACAAGCGGAGAAAATTCTGCCAGCAGGAATACTGGAGGAAACTCAACTATAACGACAGGAGATGCTAATATAATTGCGAATATAGTCAACTTTGTTAATAACAATATAGTTGGTACGGGAAGACTTTTTGTAAATGTAGTCAATGTTTTTGGAAGTTGGGTGGGCAATTTTGTTGGACCGGGACAGACAAATGAAGCCTCAGCACAGTTGCCAACAGATAGTAATAAGGAAGCAATTGGTGGTATTCCAGCTGCTAATCCGGGGGATTCAGGGGTTGGCAGTGATAGTCATTCTGATCAGGTTCCACAAGGACAGAATTCTCAAGGCTCAACCAGTTCAATTGATTCAAGTAATGCTTTATCAAGTGTAATAGAGTCGTCGGAAACGCCTGTCACTTTCGGGAAGGTTGCTTTTACGATTTCGGGTAATCAGGGCGGGGATGAGAAGATTGCTTTGGCACAAAGTATTAACCAAAATTCTGGAAAAAAGGCTTTGCAAATAAACCTTGCCTGGGCAACCCTTCTTCTGCCGCTTGGGTTAATCTATTTCTTTGTTCGAAGGCGATTCCTGAATTCTTCTGCCCATTATGGGTAAAATGAAGAAAGAGCAACTAAAGAAAAAAAAGGCTTTCTCTTTTTTGCTAATTTTACTTCTTTGTATAATCCTGGTTTTTGCTCCCAATACAAAGGCGTTGGAATTGGTCATTTCGAATAATGGCACAGGGTCAGTAAGTGAAGTTTCTGTCCAGACACAAAATGCAATCACTGTCGAGCAGGTAAATGAGGGAGAGGTAGATAATAATGTCAGCACTTCTTCAAATACAGGGGAAAACTTGCTTTCTGCAAATACTGGAAGTAATGTGACGGTTACAACAGGCGACAGTCATCAGGACATAAATATTGAAAATAGTTTGAATCAGTTATTGATGGATAGCAATTGTTGCTCTTCGGAAAAAGAAGCAAATATATCTGGAAACGGGAACGACTCAACAAACACGATCAACCTTTCTCAATCAGATAGGGAGACCTTTTCTCTAGTTCAAACAGCTATTATTAACAATAGTATAGAAGGAGTTGCAAATACCGGTGATAATACTGCCAACTCAAATACTTCAGGTGATGTTTCCATTCAAACCGGAGATATAAGTGTGGCTGGTCAGATTATTAACGGTCCGGTAAATACTGCCAATGTTTATTTAAAAGGAAGTACGGGCTGGAGTGCAAAAATTTCCCAAAATGGGGATGGTTCAACAAATACTATATTATCTCAATTTAATAATGACACGGAAATTTACACAAGGTCGTTAGCTGAAATAGAAAATTTTGTGGTTTGGAATTTAAATACCGGAAGGAATTTAGCCAATTCAAATACTTCTGGAGAACTGAATATTAAAACAGGTGATATATCTTTGGAATTCTTTATTAGAAATCTTGCCAATATAGCTAGAGTTGAGATTGATTGTTGTGGAATTTTCAATCCGGGGGATGATGACGAACAAAATGGGGGAGATTTTGATGGTGAGGAAGGTTTACCTGTTGGTGGAGGAGAGGAAAACCAGAGAGGAGAAAGTGGCGATGGTAGTGTGAGTGAGAGTCAGAGTAGTGGATCGATTCTCCCCTCAGCTGCCGCAACTGAGGCAGGTGGTCCTGGAATAGTCGGACTTTCTGATACTTCAAGTGGGGCTGCTCAGACACTATTCTTTTGGGTTGGTTTATTAATGATTGCTTTTGGAGGTAGGATGGTTGTCAATGAAATCTTTCCTCACCTGCCAAAAGGGAAAAAATGACTGAGGAAAAACGGAAGAGCTCGAGGTTAATGCTTGGTATTGCTCTTCTTTTTTTAGGCTTTTTAATTATTGAAGGACAAAGGGAAATTATTCCCAGTTCCTCGTTTGAAACAGAGCCTGTTAAAATTTCCGGCCTTTCGGGCGGAGAAGTTAAGTCAGAAAAGTTGCCCAAAAGAATTATAATTCCAGAAGTTTCAATTGATTTGGAAGTTAAAGTTGCGAAGGTGATTGGGGGATATTGGGAGGTTTTTTCTGACGCTGCAGGATGGGGTGAGGGTTCAGGAGTTCCAGGAAAGATGGGAAATCAGGTCATTTTTGCTCATGCAAAAGAGGGTTTGTTTCTTCCTCTTAGAAGAGTTGAAAAAGGGGTGAGGGTTTATGTTTTGACGGATGAGGATTGGTATATCTATGAGGTCGGGGAAATTAAAGAAGTTTTTTCCAAGCAAATTGAGGTAATTGCAGAAACTCAGAATGAAACACTTACACTGTACACCTGTTCTGGTTTTCAAGACTCTAAAAGATTGATAATTATCGCCAAGAGATTAAGCTTAGTTTAATCAAACGAAGTGCCCTGCCTTTTCAGGCAGGGCACTGACTCCTTAAAGAATTATTTAAGGATTAGTTAATGTATTAGAGCCTCCACTAGTTGAAAGACTTGGTGTTGCGGAGGAATTACCGCTGGTCAGTGTAGTTGAACCACCAGTATTATTATTGCCACGATTCCTCCCGGTTCTTGCCCTCGCATCAACAAGAGCTCTTACTCCTGTTAAAGTACCTTGTTGTGCATTGGAACTATTTCCGTTCGTAGCTGTAATTGTGTTGGTAGAATTATTTCCGTTATTGCTGATTTCTGATGTGGGAGGATTTGAACAATCAGGTTGCGATTTGCAGCAACATGGATTAGTCGCCGTGTTTGATCCGCCTGAAACAGAAAGAGAAGCATTAGCAGTTGCTGTTCCAGAGGTTACACTAACATTCCCTCCAGTATTTCCGTTTGCCACGTTATTTCCTGTTTCTGCTGACGCTCCAACTATTGCCCCGACCAAAGTAACACTTTCTTGAGTGACCTCACAAGAGTTATTACTGGCGACGATAATTGTATTGTTCGATCCGCTTCCGTTATCGGTGATCTCCAAATCGGCCGCTAAAACTGTCGGAATTAGAGTTGCTCCCAACAAAGTAGCACCAATTATTCCAGCACCTATTTTATAAGTAATTTTTTTCACTTTTTCTCACCCCCTTTCGTCCTGCGTAGTTTAGGTGAAGCAGGATTACCTTGAAATTATTTAGCGAATTTGCCAGATCTAAGTATGTTTGGAATTTTGCAAATGAGAGAAAGTGTATTGTTAAGCCTATTATGTAAATAAAAAGAGAAAAGAGGCTAGTTCTTAAAAAGTAGGGAGTTATATATAGTATTGATGTTATGTTATTCAGGTGCATATGCTTCCGTTTGCGGTCAGCAATTTGTTTTTTTTATGACCCGTTAAAAAGCAGACAGAATGTTTGAGAAAACGTATTTTTTAGGGTCTGGGCAGGAGAAAATATTTCTGGATCGATGTACTATCTACTTTAAAGCAATTCAAAAAATAATGTCAATTAGATAAAACTATAGCTTAGTATAACTATCTTAATTACGCGACCTTAAATTTACTATGCCCAAATACTTTGCTCTTTTAAATGTTCATTTCGGGCACAAATTTGCCTCCGCAGGCAGGAAAACAAGAATAATATTGCATATTATCCTGAGGTAGCGTATCTAATCCACCCCAAGGGCGGAAGAACACGATTCGCTAACTGTTGATTATCGAAAAAGCTCACTATATGATTAATATGAGATGGACTTAGCCTATACTATTTCTCATTTTTTTTATCCCCGCTTTTCAAATAACCATAAGGCAAAACTTTTGCATACCTCAAGTTTGTTTTTACTTTCCTTATTTCTAATCCTATACCAATTAATTCTTCAGACCTTTCCCCTAACAGGTTTAAAAATTTTAGGATATGCGGCTAACATCCAACCTAGCCAGGTAATCCTTCTCACCAATGAGAAAAGACAAGAAGCTGGCTTTTCAGCACTCAACTACAGTCCTGTTTTGGAGCAAGCAGCCAGATCAAAGGGAGAACACATGTTGAATTATGATTATTGGTCGCATGTGGCGCCAGACGGGACGGATCCTTGGGTTTTCTTTATTCAAGCAGGCTATAAATATAGGTATGCGGGTGAAAATCTGGCTAGAGATTTCTCGAATCCCCAGTCAACGATTGATGCTTGGATGGCTTCCCCTTCCCATAGAGAAAATATACTCTCCGCAAAATATCAGGAGATTGGAGTTGCTGTTGTTGAAGGAGATCTATCGGGGATTGAGACGACAATTATTGTCCAACTTTTTGGAACTAAACTTACAGAAGCCGGCTCAGGAGTTCCTATTGTCCAGGCTAAGCCACAAACAAGTTACTCTCCCACTCCGACTATCAAAGAAGCCTTAGCAACTCCTACCCCGATTTTGCCCTTAGCTTTAATTTCTCCTCTGCCTTCAACTTATGAAAAATTAATTAAACCGCCTCCGGTTAAAGAAGCTCAAGGTTTCAAAGATTTGATATCTCCTTTTGATACTACCAGGAAGGTTTCATTGGTAACAATAATATCTTTACTTATAATAATGACAGTTGATGGTGCTGTCGTGTCCCGAAAGAAAATTCCCAGAATTGGCGGCAGAACTTTTGC
Organism: Candidatus Woesebacteria bacterium RIFCSPHIGHO2_01_FULL_38_10; assembly: GCA_001792215.1. GTDB lineage: Bacteria > Patescibacteriota > Microgenomatia > UBA8517 > UBA8517 > WO2-39-10b. Next base: position 2,187 of record MGGC01000019.1, on the reverse strand, counting down.
CCATATGGCATTTCTGGGAATGATTTTAGCTTTGGTTCTGGTTGCAAAAGCAGGAGAAATACTTTGAGAAATTTAGTGTAAAATTAGTTGATGGTTTAAAAGGGAATGAGGAGGATAAGTAAACATTTACAGCATTATTTGCCTCTTTTGGGAATTCTAAGTGCAGGAGTTTTTGGCTTTACTGTTTTTTCCTATGATAAGATTTTTCAAATCATACTTGCTATTTCTACTGCCTGTGCTTATGTTTCTTGGGGGATAATTCATCACCATATTCACAAAGATCTGCACTTATCAGTTATTATTGAATATTTGGTTATTGCTTTCCTAGGATTAACTATTATCTATTCAGTTCTTCTTAGAGTTTAAGCTTTGAAGAAATTCCGCGAATTTTTTTCCGATATCTTTTCTTTCGAGGGCAAACTTAACCTGGGTTTTCATATAACGGAGAGGGTCGCCTGTAGTCATCCATTCTCCTAAAATAGGTTGGGCAATTACTCTTTTTCCCGTTTTAGCTAAGTTGTTTAAAACATCTGTTATCCAAAGTTCGTTGTCTTTACCGACTTTCGTCTTTTTTACCTCTCTAATTACCTTATGGCTAAAGACAAATCTTCCAAACTGGGCCATGTTTGAAGGGTTTTTGCCAAGTGGCATTTTTTCAAGTATTTCTTCAATATCGTATTTATACCTTGTGTTTCTTTTATACTTTACTGTCCCGTATCTTTCAACTTCGCTGTCAGGAACTTCCTGTACTGCCAGGATGGCAGCTGGATTTTCTTGATAAAAAACATCAATTAACTGTTTTGTGACAGGTATTTTTGAAATTGTTAAATCATCTCCAAACATATAGACAAATGCTTCATCATCATCAATTAGTGGTGCAGCGCATAAAAGTGGCGTAGCGTTGCCGTAAGGGAAGTTTTTCTTTTGTCTGACATAAATAAAGTTAGCCAGTTGGGGTATTTCTTTTACTTTTTTCAGAAGTTCTTCTTTACCATTGACGTCAAGCATATGTTCCAGTTCAACGTGGCTGTCAAAATAATCCTCCATTATTCCCTGTCCCGATCTCGTTACTATTATTATGTCTGTTATTCCCGATTGTACACATTCATCAACTAAATGGTGGATTATGGGTTTATCAATAATGGGAAGCATTTCCTTCGGCTGGTTTTTGGTTGCAGGGAGAAAACGTGTCCCGTAACCGGCAGCGGCTATAACTGCTTTTTTAATTTTAATTTTTCCTTTTTTCACAACTTGGGAAGATTATACCATTTTTTAACTTTCAAACATAAAAAAACGAATCATTTTTGGATTTAGTTCGTTTGCCAGAAAGTAATCTTAGAAGTATAATTTACGGATATGAGCTCTGATGGCTTTAGCCTACAAAGTGGAAAAGTCGAGAAATATACAAGCTTTTTTGATGAACAGGCAGGAAATGGTATTTTCGTAAGCCCATCTTATGGTCCGTTGAAGACTGCCGATATGATTTCAAATATTGCCAGGTTTGTGGATGAGGAACCGAGTGGTTTTTACAGTTTGATAATAGGAACTGATTCTCAGACAAGAAAGGTGGATAGCGGTTCTGAAGTGGATTTTGTTACAGCAGTCATCATTTACAGGAAGGGAAAGGGTGCCAGATATTTTTGGAAAAAGAATAAAAGATTGTTCGGCAGCAGAGAAAGTAAAAAATCTTCATCTTCTTTTCTCAGGGATAAGATTTATACGGAAACTCTAATAAGCTTGGATGTTGCCAAGATGATTGTTCCTGAAATAAGAAAACGAGTCTCGCCCAAAAAATATGATTTGGAAATTCATATTGATGTTGGACCACTCGGTCCGACTAGGGAAATGATTAGGGAGGTTGTGGGAATGGTCAATGGAAGTGGTTTTACGGCAAAGACAAAGCCGGAAAGTTGGGGTGCAACCTCTGTTGCTGATAAACATACCTAAAAAGTTTAAAAATTCAACGTGCAAAGTTCAAAACTGATTAAGAAGTTTAGATTTCTTCCAGACATAGCCACTGCTGATATTGCTTTTGAAGCGTACGGAAAAGATTATGGTGAACTTTTTGAAAGCGTAGGCTTGGCTCTGGAAACCACAATGGTATCTTTAGATTCTCTAAAATCTTTGAAAACACAGTCTATAAAATTAAGTAATAAAAGTTTGGAAAACCTTTTATTATCCTTCTTG
>MGGC01000018.1:6370-7871 GCA_001792215.1 Candidatus Woesebacteria bacterium RIFCSPHIGHO2_01_FULL_38_10 | reverse complement strand
AAACTTGTATCTATAATAATTGCAAATTAAAGTAAAATGAGTAAAAAAGAAATAGTCCATGAGTTTCTTCAGGAAAAATTCAATTACAAGTAAGAAAACTTTTGTATTTTTAGTCTTGTTATTTTGCCTTTTTTTCCTAAAAGGGGTTGTCTCTTTGGACCCGGATTTTGGTTGGCATTTGGCAACTGGCCAAATCATTTTAGAGAAAGGGATTCCCAGGACTGACCCCTTTTCCTTTACAATGCCCTCCTACCCTTACATTGATCATGCCTGGCTTTCAGATACCTTTATTGCTTTTTTATACCCCAAAGTCAAAATGTTCGGATTAGCAGCAATAGCCTTATTTTTAACTGTTTTAAGCTTTCTCTTTGTCCACTCTCTTGAGACAATCGAACCTAAAAAGGCTCTTAGTGGAAAATCCTCTTTTGCCAATCTTTTTCCTGCTTCAAATAGAATTTTTGCTTTGTTTACCAGTATCTCTTTCCTTTTTTCACTAACCATTTTATTACCCTTTATCCTTGTTCGGACACAGATTATAACTTGGTTTTTTTGGTCAATCTTAATTCGGGTCTTGCTGGATAAAAAATTGTGGGGAAAATATAAAGTTTTCTTACCGGCCTTTTTCCTTTTGTGGGCAAATCTTCATGGAGGCTTTTTTTTAGGACTTGTGGCAGTTTTGATTGTTATTGTGGTAAAAAGCTGGAATGAGAAGAAAATACATTTCCAGGACTTTGTCTTGATCACTCTTTCAATATTGGCAACTTTGATCAATCCCTACAAAGGGGGATTATGGAAAGAATTATTTCTTACTCTGACCAGCAAGCTTTTGAGAACAGAGATATCCGAGTGGTTACCAATTTTTTTGAACCCTGATTTGATGGTTGTTTTCTTACTCACCTTATCGCTTTTTTTTATCTTTAAGTACAGAAAAAAATATTTTCCCGAAGAAGTGGTTTTATATTTTTTTATGTTAAGTCAGGCAATTCTATCAGTAAAACATATTCCTTTATGGGTTTTTCTGGCCATGCCTCTGACAACCAAGGGGTTTAGATTTTTACTGCTTGAAGCAAAGAAATATAAGTATGGGCGGAAGAGATTTGAAAAGCTCTATCTTTGGACTTGGATGTTTTCTTTGACAATATTTATTCTTCAAACCATTTTGTTAGTTACCACCATAGACAATCTAAGTGAGGAAAAGTTTTATCCCAGCAGAGCCTTGACCTATCTTAGAGAAAACTCCTTTGGCGGGGAAGTGTTTTCTGAATATGGATGGGGAGGGTATTTAATATGGAAGTACCCAGAGAAAAAAGTTTTTATTGATGGCAGGATGGCTGTTTGGAGGTGGAAGGCACCTTTAGAAGAGGAAAGCAATGTATTTGAAAACTATATAAAAATTATTAGGGGAGATATTAACTATGAAGAAATATTTAAAAAATATGATATCAGGCTAGTCCTTTGGCCCAGACCTAAAAGAGGGAGTTTTTCCGAAATTTTGAACCAA
>MGGC01000018.1:4990-6266 GCA_001792215.1 Candidatus Woesebacteria bacterium RIFCSPHIGHO2_01_FULL_38_10 | reverse complement strand
TGCAGTAGTTTTTAAGAATCCTTCTAGATAATTTTCAATCTTTTTTCGGGTGGGTTATAATGAGTTAATATGCCTGATCAGGTAGATGAGATAAAAGCAAAAACCGATATTGTTTCGATAGTTGGAGAGTACCTGGAACTTAAAAAAGCAGGAAGAAATTTTAGAGCTTTATGTCCGTTTCATTCTGAGAAAACTCCTTCTTTTATGGTTTCATCCGAGCTTCAAATTTATAAGTGCTTCGGTTGCAGTAAAAGCGGTGATGTAATTTCCTTTTTAGAGGAATATGAAGGAATGGATTTTCCCGAAGCGTTGAAGTTTTTAGCCGATCGGGTAGGGATTAAACTTGACCCTTTTAAAGGGTCTTCAAAAGGGGAAAAGGAAAAAATATTTCAGATAAATGAGCTTGCAAGTTACTTTTACACCTATCTTCTACTGAAACACACAATTGGAAAGACGGCTTTTGACTACTTGGTAAAACAAAGAAAGTTAAAACCGGAAACAATCAGGAAGTTTAAGATAGGCTATTCTCCGAACAGGTCTTTTGCTTTAAAAAGTTTTTTGCTGGATAAAAAGGGTTATCAACTTTCGGATATAGAAAAAACAGGAATTATCTATGTAAAAGATGGGCGTGCTTTTGATAGATTCAGAGGAAGAATAATTTTCCCTCTTTTTGATCATCGTGGAAACATTGCCGGCTTTGCGGGAAGAATTCTTCCTGGCGAGGATAGAGATTTGGCTAAGTATATTAACACCCCAGAAACTTTAACCTACCGAAAAGGAAAAATGCTTTACGGATTAAATATGACAAAATCAGATATCAAGAAGGAAGGGTATGTTGTTTTGGTTGAGGGTGAGCTTGATATGATTTCTTCTTGGCAGGTGGGAATTACCAATTGTGTTGCGATAAAAGGTTCCAGTTTAACTTATGAACAAGCCAAACTAATTGGTCATTACACTGAAAAGCTAGTTTTGGCGCTTGATGCTGATCTTGCTGGAGACAATGCCGTAAGAAGAGGAATAGAAATTGCGGAGAAGGAGGGATTTGAAATAAAAGTGGCAAGGCTATCGAAATTTAAAGATCCCGATGAAGCAGCCAGAGAAAATCCAGAGATGCTTAAGAGGGCAATTAAAGAGGCGGTTAACATTTGGGATTTTATTCTTGAGAACATCTTTTCCCGGTATAAAGGAGAAGGGGGAGGCGTTAAGGCCAGGATAAGTAAAGAAGTTGTGCCTGTCCTTTATTCTATAAAAGATAAGATTGTCCAGGCCCATTATT
>MGGC01000018.1:0-4974 GCA_001792215.1 Candidatus Woesebacteria bacterium RIFCSPHIGHO2_01_FULL_38_10 | reverse complement strand
TAGACTTAGTGTTTCTCTTGATGCTGTTTCTGAACAAGTCTTATCTTATAAGCCTTCACAAACTTCAGTACCCGGAAAAGTTTCGTTTTCACCAACCCCCAAAAAAGAAAGAAGAGAACTTTTAGAAGAAAGGATTTTAAGTTTAGCTTTCAGACATAAGTCCAAGGTTTTGCAAAAGAGTATCTTTCTTGACCTTTTTTCAACTTCACTTGCCAAAAGAATTTTTGTCAAGTTTAGAATGTTTATCAGAGAGAATGAATTTGATCCGTCTTTGTTTGCCAGTTTTCTTCCAGGAGAGCTGGTTGAGGGTTTTAGTGACATGATTTTGAAAGAAGAGGAGGATCTAAAGGGGAAAGGGTTTTTTGAGAAAGAACTGGAACTTCTGATTAATGAGTTAAAGATTACCGATATTAAAGAAAAGTTGGAAAAGGTCGGTAAAAAAATTCAAGAGTTTGAGAAGCAAGGGAAAAGTGGGGAGCTGGTTGAGAGGCAAAAGGAATTCGCCCGCTTAGCAAGGGAACTTCGGGAATTTGAAGGAGAGGAATTTAAGGGTATAATTCTTTCAACCAAAAGAAAATGATAAGAAAGGACAGCATAAATTTAATTAAAAAAGGAAGAGAGCAGGGGTTTTTAACTCAGGACGATATACTGGAGATTTTCCCCGATGCTGAAAAAAGATTAGATGAATTGGATGATCTTTATGACAAACTCTTAGCAGAGGGGATTGATGTTTTTGAGTCTGTGACAAGTGATGAGTTGGATACTGATGAAAAGGCCAAGGAGAAACTGGAAAGAGAAATAGAAATTTTATCCAAACTTGGGGGGGCTGAATCCACTGATCCAGTGAGACAGTACTTAAGGGAGATAGGTAGAGTACCGCTTTTGGTTGCTGAGGAGGAGGTTGAACTTGCTAAGAGGTATGAGAAAGGAGAAAAGGCTGCTAAAGATAAATTAACAGAATCAAACCTGCGTCTGGTTGTTTCGATTGCCAAAAAATATATAGGCCGAGGGCTTTCTCTTCTTGATCTTATTCAGGAGGGTAACCAGGGGTTAATCCGAGCTGTTGAGAAATATGATTGGAGAAGGGGTTATAAGTTTTCAACTTATGCTACCTGGTGGATTAGACAGGCAATCACCCGGGCAATTGCTGATCAGGCAAGAACAATTCGGATCCCTGTGCATATGGTTGAAACGATTAACAAGCTCTATCGGGTGAGTCGAAGATTGATGCAGGAGTTGGGAAGAGAACCCGTTGCTGAGGAGATAGCAGAAGAAGTGGAGTTGGATCCCGATCGAGTACGCGAAATATTCAAAATAGCTCAGGAAGTTACATCTTTAGAAGCTCCAGTTGGTGAGGACCAGGAAAGTTTTTTGGGGGATTTTATCCCTGATGAAAGCCAGCTTTCTCCTGTTGATGCTGCTTCCAAGCAGCTTCTTAAGGATCATCTCGATGAAGTTTTGGCAACTTTGTCAGAAAGAGAGGCAAGAGTACTCAAATTCCGCTTTGGGTTGGAAGGCAATAAACAGATGACTTTGGAAGAAGTGGGAAGAGTTTTTGGAGTAACCAGAGAACGAATCAGGCAGATCGAAGCCAAGGCTTTAAGAAAACTTAAACACCCCTCAAGAAGAAAAAAGCTTCAGGACTATCTGGAGTAGACACTTCATAAATTAGTCTGTTAGACTGAAAAAAGGCCACAGACTCAGTTTCTAATGTAGGGTTTTCATATTCAGACAGACTGGCTCTGGCTTGGAAGGGAGGTGAGAAAAATGGTTTTATCAAAACTTGCCCAAGAAGTAAGCACGACATTAGTTAGTACGATTAAGGGCACAAGTGATGTGATATCCGCTCTCAGAGGAGTGGTAAAAGAGCAGGTGACCGGAGTTTTAAAGGATGTTAGTGATATGGCAACAGCATCTTTGGATGCAGTTTCTGAGGTTGTGGGAGGAGCGGTTTCGGCAACCGGCCAAGTCGGTGCATCAGTTGGCGAGATGGCCAAAGCTGCAGTGAGTTCTGCCATCAGTACGGTAAGCGAGTTGGGCGGAAACGGGTTAACTGCTGTTAGTGAAGCGACCAGCGGTGCGGTTTCCGGAGCAGCAAGTATAGGAGGTGATATTGCTGGAGTTGCTGTTTCAGCTACAGAAGCTGCTATTGAGGTAGCGGGTAAGGTTGGGTTAAGTACAACCGATGTTGCTCGTGAAGCTGTCCTTGCGGCAGTCAAAGCAGCTGATCAGGTATCTAGTGAAGTTGGTAAGTCTGTCCGAAACGCACTTCTTTCAGCAGCCTCTTTACCCAGGGACGTGATAGAAAAAGTTTTAAAGGGAAACGAGGGATAAAAGATTATTTTTTTTATGTTGTTAAGAAGATTGAAAGGGCTTTTGCCTTTAGTTTTTTTATTGGTGGGAGTTTTTTTTACCTCGGCTTATATAAGTTTTTGGCTTTTGTCCTCATTAAACCTTCTGGCTCCAAAGGAGAAATTCAAAAATATCCAGGAACCAAAAACAGATAAAGCTTTAGATTCAGATTTTTTAGAAATTGTCTCCTATAACCTGCTTTTACTTGGTTACGGAGGGGCAGAACATGAGGGAAGTTATTTGACAGACGTTTTGATGCTTGTCCATATTAATACTTCTGATAAGAAAATTTCACTTACCTCAATTCCTCGTGACCTTTGGGTTGAAATTCCTCTTCGATCTGATTTATCTGAATACCGTAAGATAAATGAAGCTTTTGCAATAGGAAATGATGATAATAAGTATCCTTTGAAAGAGTCTCAATTTAGAGGAAAGTCTGGTGGAGGAAATTTAGCTAAACATGTGGTGGGAAAGGTTCTCGGAATTCCTGTTAACTATTTTGTAGCTGTTGACTTTGACGGATTTAGAAAGGTAATTGACGTTTTGGGAGGCGTGGAGGTTGAGGTTGAAATTCCTTTTGACGATTACTTTTATCCCGTCAAGGGGAAAGAAAATGAAAGTTGCGGAAAAACTTCTGAGGAGATTGCCAACTTGACGAGAACTTTATCTGGTTTTGAATTAGAGAAAGAGTTTAAATGCCGTTATGAACACCTTCATTTTGATAAGGGCAAAATATTGATGGATGGAGAAATGGCCTTAAGGTTTGTACGCTCACGACACTCAGAAACACAAGGGGGTGACTTTTCAAGAAGTGTTCGCCAGCAAGCCCTTCTTTTGGCAGTTGGAAAGAAAGCTCTATCTTTAGGAGCACTAAATAATATTTCATCTTTTATTCGCCAATTTGAAGGTTTGGTAAAGTACGAAATTGATGAGGATGAAATTACATCAATTTTGAGAGAAATAGACGACATTCTGGATTATAAAATAGTACCAATAAACCTCTCGGAAGATAATGTTTTGACTTTTGGTAAAAGTGACAGTGGGCAGTTTATTCTTTTTCCAAAAGAGGGAATTGGGAGTTGGGAAGGCGTACAAAAATTCATTAAAGATAAGATTTAAATTTTGAACATTTATTGATATAATAGGTTCTGGGAATTTGTTCCGGTGTAACTCAGTGGTAGAGTGCTCGCCTGTTAAGCGAAGAGTCGTAGGTTCGAATCCTATCACCGGAGCCAGTTCTTTCTTAATATAACTTCTTGCTGGTTAATTAATTCTGTAATAAGTGGAGAATATGCCGTGTTCACAACCTTTTTATTGTCTACTTCTATCGCGTTAAAGAAGAAATTAAGATATTGTCTTTTGAGGAATTGAGGTGCTTCTTTATAGGTTTTTGGGATATTTCTTGTAAGTGACAAGGCTTCTTCCAGTAAATCAAAATCAAATTTCCTATTCAAACCCAATTCTGCAAGCTCGCTGTCAATATTATCAATTTCAACCTCTACTTCATCGTGGTTCCTTTTAAAGGTGGCTCTATCTACTGTTTCATCCATAAGCCTGTCTTCAAGCACTTTCCTTTTATTTAACCAGGTAGCTCTTTTATTTAGATATGCTCTCCTAATTTTGACATCTCCCTTATCTATACCTTTTAAATACTTTCTTATCTTATTTGTAAGCACATTGGTAAAACCTTTGGAAAATCTAATATTTTTAAGTTGTTCATAAACTTGTTTCTCCAAATCGTCAACCTCCACGTAAGGCGCCTTGCAAGGTTTCCGTTTCTGGCAATGATAATAATGTATTGTTTCTCTTTTTTCAGAATGCGCAGGATGAGGCTCGGCAGTATACCGTAAACCGCATCTTGCACAATAAACCAAACCCCTAAGCAGATAGTCATATTTCCGTTCCCGTATAACAAAATTTCTATGCCGTGCGGCAACCAGTTGGCACAAATCAAAAAGCTTTTTCTTAATTAACGGTTCGTGATTACCCATTTTTTCCATTCCATTCCACTTCATCCAACCCCAGTAAAATGTGTTGGACAGTATTTGTTGGAGAGTTGAATGGGCAATCGGCTTACCATTTTTTGTTCTCAAACCTTTTCTGGCTAAGATTTTCATTAATTTAAGATACGAATAATTTCCAGTAGAATACTTTTCAAATGTCCATCTGATTATTGGACCCTTTTCAGGGTCAATCTGAACAATCCTTATGGGACTATCTTCTGTCCCGATATTAACATTAATGTAACCCAGGGGTGCCCAGCCTGGCCACCACCCCTTCTCCCACTTATTTTCAAGGCTTTTTTTAACCTTTCTCCCAGTAATTCTTGAATAAAAAGCATTAATTCCTATTAACATTGTTTCCATAAGCTTGCCCTCTGGGGACTCATCAATCATCGGTTGGTTAACAGCAATAATCTTCGTACTGAGTTTGTTAAGAAATGCTTTTGCTGCGAAATGGTCTTCTTCATTTCTCGCAAACCTATCTGTATCAATAACTAAAATCGCATCAATATGTTCTCTCTGACAATGTATAAGTGCATCTTCAAAACTCTCCCTACCTGCTACTTTTGTACCTGATTTTGCTTCATCAACATAAACCCCCTTTACGACATACCTATTT
>MGGC01000017.1:31829-35984 GCA_001792215.1 Candidatus Woesebacteria bacterium RIFCSPHIGHO2_01_FULL_38_10 | reverse complement strand
TTGATGATGATATTAGCTTTACAGGTGCTCAGGCCATACTAACAACAACAGGAGATCTTTCTCTTACACCGGCTGGAAACTTGGTGATAAACACCACTGGAGGAACTGTTGATATTGATGATGCAACCATATCCCTGGCAACCCAGGCAACTGATTTAGATATTATAGACAATTCGACAACAGCCCTAACTATCTCAGAATCAACCAATAATTACTTAACTGTCAATACCGATAACACCAATACTGCTGTTACGCTTGACCTTCCGGTTGCCGGCGCAACTTCAACAACAGGCAATCTATTTACAAGCAACGTCACAAAAACAATAAATCTCGGAAGCGGAACGGCAGCGGATAGTATAAATATCGGTACAGGAGGAACCACTGCCGATACGATTACTTTTGGTAATACCGGAGTTGCCACAACCTTTACATTTAATTCAGGCGCAACAACCACAAATCCAATGACCTTGGATTTTAACACCCTAACCACCGGAACCGGAGTTGATTTGTCTTTGGATGGAATAACAACAGGAACAGGACTTTTGATTGACGATGCAACAGCAGCGGGATTATCAAGTGGAACACTTCTTCAAGTTCAGTCGGTAACAACAGACACTACAGCCATAACTGACGGACTACTTGGATACTTTGACTGGAGTCCGGGGTCATCCACAACCAAAACAGGAGACCTCTTCAGAATAAATATTGGTTCAAGCGGAAATGTAACTAATCTTTTAAATATCACCGATAATTCCTCAACCTTATTCAGGGTTGCTGAAACCCAAATTGAGTCAGCAGTCCCCCACGCATTCACATCCGCTGGAGATGTGACAGTTGCCTATGATTTAATATTTAGCAATCAAACAGCGTCTCAAATTGAATCTTACGGACCGCTTTCTTTAGTTGCCGGAGAAAGCTTTGAAAGCAATAACTTAACTTTAAAAACTTACGGAACCGGAGACATTGTTTTTGACAACGACGGATCGACCACCTCTATATTGACGGACGAGGGCAGACTCGGACTCGGTACCGCCTCCCCTATCGGAATGCTTCATGTTGATACTTCAAATACTGCAACCTTCGGAAAAGCAGCTGTGATAATAAATCATGATGAATCTCAAGATCTTCTCACCGCTTCAGCCTCGGGAACAACCAGATTTTATGTAACAACCGCTGGAGTAACTTGGACAGGTCTTTCCAACACAACAAGCTCAACAGCTGTTTGTTCAAGTTTGGCAAACTCAACTGATCCAACCTCAGGAACTCCTTATGAACTCAGGGACTGTGACGTTGCTCCGGCTGTTGACTATGCGGAAAGTTACCCAACAGCCAATGATGTAGATTACGCTGATATCGTCGCAACCAGTGACGAAATCGTAGAGACAAGAATGGACGACGGATATGGAAACTTATTGGGCGAAGAGTATAAACGTTATGTATCCAAACTTGTAAAAAGTTCAAACCAATACCAAGCGAATATTATCGGAATTGTCTCTAAAAATTATGGTGATTTCACTTCAACCGGTTATCGTACTGTCGAACCCAAGGACCATCCAATGCCTGTGGCTCTATCCGGACGGGTACCTGTTAAAATTGTGCAAAGTTCGGATCCTATTCATTCAGGAGATTTCTTAACCACATCCGATCAGCCCGGCAGAGCCATGAAAGCGACACAGTCCGGCCGGATTATCGGAACCGCTCTTGAAGCTTGGACAACCGATTCAGGTAAAGAACAGATAATGGTTTTTGTTAATAATACTTACCACATTGCCAATAATTCTCTTAGTCCAACAGGTGATATTAAACTTGCTCAAGATCCGGAAAATCAAGGTTTCTATCAACTTAAAGACAAAGAAGGAAATTTAATCGATAAACTTTCGGGTTTTACTTCTTTTGTCAGCGAAAATGTCAAGGCAGGCTTTGCCGAAATCACCGACTTGGTTGCAACTTCAGTAGTTACAACTTCAGTAAAAACCGCTGAAATATCCCCCCTAATAAGGTCGGACCTTATTATAGATTTAGAAAATGGAGGTACTGGAGATTCTGGATTCGGAAAATTATTGGTTAAAGGCAAAGATGACAAAGTCGTTGCCGAAATTGACAGTCAGGGCAATAGCACATTTGCTGGTGAGCTAACAACTGACAAATTAATAACCAGTGAAGTTGTCAGTGATAAATTAGAAGTAAGAAGCGGGGCCTCAATTGCCGGCGAGTTGCGAGCTGAAAAAATTTACGCCAATGAAATCGTGGGGCTTGATGCAAAGTTTGCAAATGCAGCAACTAATAGCTTGACTGGTATTACTCGCGAAGAAATTGAAAATCTTTTGAAAGATGTTGAAACTGATCAGCAACTTTTATCTCAGACATCAACCTGGGAATTCGATACTTCAACAGGGTCAGCTGCTTTAAACGAACTGGCTCTGGAAAATCTATATGTTACCAATAAAGCAGCAATCAATTCTTTGTCTGTCACTCAATCTATTGTCGTAGGATCCGATTTGGTCATAAACATCACCTCGGAGGTGATTGCGGGAACATCAATTGATACACTAAACGCCCCCCTTTCCATCCAATCATCCGCCTCCCAACCTCTGTACATTATGGCGGGGTTGGTTCAAATTGATACCCAGGGTAATCTGCAAATTGCAGGAGATCTGGCGGTCGGAGGAAGCATCACTTCCTCCGGACTCGTCCTGCAGGCAGAAAACACCTCCGAGGTGTCGGGAAATTTCACCTCGGAGGTGGAAAGCGGATTTGGTAAACTTCTCTCCCTAATTAATGCTCAGGGAGAAGAAGTTGCCCAAATTTCAGCCAGCGGCTCCGCCAGATTTGCCTCTGTCGAAATAGGTAAAATTACTCTTTCAAATGACCCAGAGGCAACTTCTTCAGCAACATTTGAAGGAGTCGTCTATGAGACTTCCGCTTCAGCCGGAAGCGCCAAACTGTCCAGCGGATCTATCCAGGTAATTATTAAAAACCCGAAAGTAACTCCCAATAGTCTTATCTTTATAACCCCAACTTCGGAAACTTCCCAAACAATATTTGTGAAGGAACAAAAAGAAGGAGAATTCGTTGTAGGTCTAAGTCAGGTAGAATCTTTTGATATCAGTTTTAATTGGTGGATAATTCAGCTCGCCAAGCAAGCAGGAATATAAGCCCTAAAGGAGGTAATAAAGTGATAAGTCGTATAAAACATATCTTTAAATTTTTTACAAAAACCAGAAGAAGAAAAATTCTATCCCTGATCCTTGCTTTACTTATTCTACTAACCAGTATCCGTCTTGGCTTTTTTCCTAGCAAAAAAGCCAAAGCTGCAAGCATTCAACTTACAACCACCTCGACAACTATCCAGGTTGACGTCCCCAACCGCTACCGGGCGATTATGCAAAAAGGAGATACGAGTGATTATCTTTTGATCTATGACCGGGCGCAAAACGATTCTAGTCCAAGCAACACCTATGAATTTATCGGGCCTTATATCTACGAAACTGCTGCTGAATATATGCTTAGATACCACAATACCAGAAAGACAACTATTTTAGAGTCCTCTAATCTCAGGGTAAGAATCAGAGTTGAAGGCTGCTTTGATACCGCTGCGAGTGGAGCCTGCTTGACCGATGGAACAACCGCCTTAACAGTAACCGAAGATTATACCTTTACTACCGAAGGTATGTATGTTTCCAATATTACTGATTTTAAAACTAGCGGTGTGGCCTTAGACATTCCGGGAGCCAATGAGAACGGCTACAATTTTCTGATGATAGATGGAGATATCCAAGATAATGCTTTTAGCGGCACTCTTTATTACGGCGATGGCGCCACCGAAGGAAACACTGCTATTGACGCTACTTTTGAAGAAACCAACACTTATGCTACTTTTCCTGCCGTTGACGCTTCCGGCTATCAATCAGCTATTATCGGTATTCAAAGAGCTGGTTGGTTTGACCAGTCAGGAGGAACCGAAGACTGGCGAATTGATATTGGTTACTCCGGTACCATCGATAGACTGCACGCCCGGGAAGGAAATGTCACTCCTATTGGTATTCACTCCACTAAATGGTATTTTCTGCTCCAACCGGAAAATGATTTAGATACAGAGGCCGAAAGAGAATCTTTTTTCAATGACCTGACCAATCCAGATATTTTAGAATTTAC
>MGGC01000017.1:29875-31805 GCA_001792215.1 Candidatus Woesebacteria bacterium RIFCSPHIGHO2_01_FULL_38_10 | reverse complement strand
ACCAGCCAGTCCAGGGGTTGAATTTGACGGGAGCAATGATTATATAAATGTTGCCGATGCCAATAGTCTTGATCTTACCAATACCGGCTCGATTGAAGCTTGGGTAAAACCAGATACCGTTGCCTCCAGCGAGTCTAGTTTTGGTTCCTTTTCCGCTTTAACAGCTCCAGATGGAGCCAATGCTTCCGATGCCAACGATGGAGTGGATATAACTATTGTCGGTAACAAAATTTACTACGCAGCCTATCTTCACGATGACGCAACCGAAAGTTTCTCAACCAGCAATTCAAATTTAGACGGATCAAGTCAAGCCAGCTGGACTAATCAGACAGATCCTGATGGAGCCGGAATCGGTGACAGTACAAGCGTAGCAGTGGACTCGGACGGAGATAAACTTTATTACGCTGTTCTGGCAACAGATGGAGTTACTGAAAGTTTTTATACTGCCAATTCCAATCTTGACGGAACAAGCCTTTCTTCCTGGACAAGTCAAACCGCTCCTGACGGCTGTGGTGATGCGGATGGTTGTTCAATTGATATGGTGATTGTAGGCAGCAAGATGTATTTTGCAGCTTACCTGCATAGTGATGGAACCGAGGCATTTCGTACAGCTAATTCTAATTTAGACGGTACAAGTTTCTCCGGCTGGACAACTCAAACAAATCCAGGAGGCGTACCTGCAAACCTGACAACAACCAGTGTGGGGATAGAATCCGATGGTCAAAAACTTTACTATGCCACCTACACCAATGACGCTACCTCCCCTTACGCTCCTTATTTCTTCACTGCCTATTCCGATCTTGACGGTACTAATTTTTCCGCTTGGGTAAATCAGTCAGATCCGGATGGAGGTAAAGATTATAGCTTCATAGATATGGTAATAATAGGCAACAAACTCTATTTTGCCGCCTATATGCACGATGCCAGTATAGATGATTTTTTAACCGCCGAAGCCGCTCTTGATGGGGCTAACATGACCAGTTGGACCAGTCGGGGCGATCCGGGTGGAGGCATAGGTGGAGGAGAATCTGCTTCGCCGGGAGTAGCAACAGACGGGAAAAATATTTACTACACAGCTTTTTCCCACAATAATGAAGCAGAAAGTCTAAGTCTGGCCTCCTCAATCGTTACTTCCCACCCGGTTATTTCCAAAACCGATGCATACGAACTTATCCAAACAGGTGGTGGTTTTGTCTTTGACTGGGCTGGTTCGCCTAAAAGCTTCGGCAATATTCCCGCTAATCAATGGAGTCATGTTGCTATTACTTTAGACGGTACAACTTTAAGATATTACATCAACGGCTCCGAAGTCAGAAATCAGCCGACAACAACCGACTTCTCCTCAAACGCCAATGCTTTAAGGATGGGGGGAAATTCCACTTATTATGACGGAGTCCTTGATGAGGTAAGAATTTTTGATGATGCCAGAACTGCGGCTGAAGTTTCCCAAAACATGTTCAAACAGGTTTCTCGCTCAGAGGGAGGACTTGTAAGCGCTTGGCGGATGAATGAAAATACAGGCACTGTTTCCCATGACGAAAATGACACCAACAATAACGACGGTACTTTAACTACAGGACCTGTTTGGAGTACAGGTTTTGTTGCCGATCATTATAACGAAGCTGAAAGAACTTATACTATCGATGCCTCGGGTGATCAGGTACAAATTGATATTGATGCCGGAAATGATGCTTCAACTTTGGTTAACGACGTGGCTTTAAATGCCGGAGATACTTCTTTTACCGTAGACTCCACCACTGGTTTTCCTGATGGGGGCGGATCAACTACTTACTATGCCTATATTGAAGGGGACAAGTTTTCCTACACTGATACCACAGCAACTACTTTTACCGGTATTCCTTCATCTGGAGAATTATCTGTTGTTGGCCATGCTGATAACAGTGTTGTTTCTTTAATTAACCGGCATAAA
>MGGC01000017.1:29636-29837 GCA_001792215.1 Candidatus Woesebacteria bacterium RIFCSPHIGHO2_01_FULL_38_10 | reverse complement strand
TGGCAATGGAGGGATCAGCTTTAACCGAAGGGGTTGATTACAACCTTGACTACAAACCAATAGCCGCAGCCTTTTTTGCTGATCAATTAACCTGGGCTTCGACCTTAGAAAGTACAACCACTGATGTTGGAGGAAATGTGACACAAAGTGGTTGTAATTTTGTGGGCGGTAAATATGGAAAGGGAGCTGAGTGTAATGCTG
>MGGC01000017.1:6712-29567 GCA_001792215.1 Candidatus Woesebacteria bacterium RIFCSPHIGHO2_01_FULL_38_10 | reverse complement strand
TTTGGTATCAACCTTACTATAACCATACAGATAGCGCCCTACATGACATATTTGCATTATATTATGATACTGATAACCGAATAAATTTGTATAAGCATTCCACTAACGCTCTAGAACTTCGTTATGAACAGGCAAATACAGCAATAACTTATTCTATTACTTCAGCTAATTATTCCTGGCAAGCATATGACTGGGTTCATATTCGAGCAGAATGGGATGATAGTGAAGCTCTAGCTACTCAGCAAAGAATATACATTAACGGCGTTGAACCTGCTACCCATTCTGATAGTGGAACGGATATGGATTCAACTGTACTACTATCCCCAACAACACTTTATATTGGAAATTCTGGTGCCGGCGGAACTAGTGAAGCTAATGGTATTATTGATGAATTTAGAATCTACAACACTGATACCGATCCTGATACTTTGGCTGGTGGTGGTAATACAGCTGATCCTTCTGAATATCTGTTTGACGAAACCAGCGATTATACTCTGGATTTTGTGGCTGATGATGCCAACAATCGAGGAGAATATATTTTTATCGGGAGCGATAGCATGTTTTCTGGCATCAATATCGATCTGGCAACTAATGGTGTGGCCGGAACTACACCAGACTTAAACTGGCAATACTGGGATGGTGATTCATGGGCAGATTTGGAAAGTATTTCCGGCTTTACCGATGGGACAACTAATTTAACTTCCGACGGTGCAATTTATTGGAGTGTTAACCCAACCAACTGGAGACCATATTCGGTTAATGGCTCAACTGATCTTTATTACATCCGAGCCCATTTGGAATCCGGAAGTTACACTACAAATCCTTCCGAAAACTTAATAAGAACTGATACTCTTATCTTTCAATACCTAAGATTTGGTGGAAATATAAGTTCGGAAAACCAAACCCTGGAAATTCCGGGCTATGCAACGGGTTCACGTTCAGTAACTTATTGGAAATTTGATGAAGGATACGGATCAACTGTAAGCGATTCAGTAGGTAGTAATAACAGCGGTACTATAACCAACGCCGTCTGGAAGGAAGAGGGTTTATGTTGGGAGGGAAAATGTCTTTATTTTGACGGGACCGGAGATTATGTTAGCCGCTCGGATGATTCGGATTTTGATTTTAACCAAAATAATTCATTTAGCATCGAAGCCTGGGTCAGACATCCATCTTCCATTTCTGCCCAAAATACAATTGCAGCCAAGTTTGAAAGTACCGGTTCTGACGGCGGATATAAACTCTATCTTAACGCTTCAGGCTACGCTTGCTTCGGAATCGATGATGAGAATTCTTCTTTTCCTGAGGATTCCGCCTGCGGAACTACTTCTTTGGCTGACAGTAAATGGCATCATCTGGTCGGAGTTAAAAACGGCTCATCCTCGATTTCACTATATGTTGACGGAAGATTGATTACCTCTGATGCATCTATCCAAGCCGCAAACAGTTTGGAAAATAACGATACCTTTTATGTCGGAATTGACGGGGACGGCTCATCCAACGCCTTCACAGGATTTATCGATGAATTCAAATTGTACCGCTACGTTAGAAATGCTGATGAAATAAGATCAGATTATATTCAAAACGCCGAAAGCCGCGGCAGCCGAGCTTCCTTGGGTATACGTAACTATTCCTACCTTTCTGATGGGTTGGTTGGATATTGGAAGATGGATGAGTCAGCGACTCCTTCAACAGATTCTTCCGGAAACGGAATAAATGGAACTTGGAATGGTAATACTTCCCAGGCAATCGGTAAGTTTGGGTCAGCAACATCTTTCGACGGAACCGATGACTACGTTAATATGGGAGATCAGACTCTCTATGATTTTTCGGACGGACAAGATTTTACTGTATCTGCCTGGTTTTATTTAGACTCCTATACTTCCGATCGTGCCATTATAAGCAATAAGTCAAGTCAGGGTGTAAATGTAGGTTGGTTATTAACATTTGACGATCCGATTGATCGTCTCGCATTTGCAGTTGCAGACGGAACAGATGAATTTGACGTCTATACTGGGGCAATTACGACCAACCAATGGCTTCATGTTATTGCGGTTTTCGACGATGATGATACTACTTACACAACAATCTATATTAACGGCGTTGATTCAAAATCAAGTACAAGCGGCACTCTTTCCCTTATTGGAAACGTTAATCCCTCAACTGTAACGCTTCAGGTGGGTGGTCAATACAACGGATCAAACGACTATCATGGCGAAATCGATGATGCCCGCATCTACAGCCGCGCACTCTCCCCTTCCGAAGTATCGGCTCTTTATAACTGGGCACCGGGACCGGTTGGCTATTGGAAAATGGATGAAGGAAGCGGAACAACTTTGAATAACACTAGCTCTGTATACACCGATGCGGCAACCATCGACTCTACATGGGGCTGGACGCATGGAAAATACGGAAATAGCGCTCAACTTTTGCATTCAACATCCAGTACCGCAATTCGTGGGTACGTATCAAATCCCAACAACTATATTTCTTCTACCGCCAATAGCTTCACCATCTCTGGCTTTTTTCGAGTAGATGATGCTTCTGGTTTATCCTACTGGTGGTCACAAGAAATTATTGGAAGGACTGCTACTACTAACAACGGCGCTTGCTCAACCATGCACGGATTAATTCTTGAAGCAACAGATGCTACCACTGTACGTGCGTCTGTCAATATACCTTACCAGAATGCTGGATCAAGCTGTAACCAAGCTACGACCGCCGGCTATGGTACCTCGATTTCTCTTAATGAGTGGCACCACACTGGTATCACATTTAATGGTTCAACTAAATTAATTGAGTATTACCTCGATGGAAAACTCATTGAGTCAGTTACCTGGGGAGGAAGTGGTGACTGGACCTGGACAGATGATTATATATTTTTTGGGATGTCAGAGGGATCGCCTACGGACGCTATTGGAGTCTCTCTCGACGAAGTTAAAATCTACAACTACGCCCGAACCTCGCAACAAATTATCGAAGACATGAATGCCGGGCATCCTGCTCCAGGAAGTCCGATTGGCTCTGCTGTAGCTTTCTGGAAATTTGATGAGATGTATGGAACAACCGCCAATGATTCAATTGGTGGTAATAGTAATTTAACCTTATCTGCAAACACCAGATGGACAACAAACGGAAAATATGCTGCTGCTTTTAACGGAGCTGATAATCAAAGATTAACCGGAACAGATGATTCTGATTTAGAACCAGCTGCTTCTGAAGACTTTGCCATTTCTGCCTGGGTGAAATCAGACGGTGCAACCACAGCTGCGAGTGAATATCTAGTCAGTAAAGGCGGTTCTGGTGCAGGAGGATACCAAATCTACTTTAATACTTCTGGTCAGATAGTCTGTGCTATTGATGATGATGCTACTTCTTGGCCAGAAGATTCAGCAACCACAACCACTGATTATTATGACACTAACTGGCATCATCTGGTTTGTGTCAGAGACATAACTGCTGATAAACTCTATCTCTATGTAGACGGAAAGCTGGATGCCCAAGATACTGATCTTTCTGCAACCGGATCTCTTGCCACAACCTCCACTTTTTATCTTAATGACACCAATGCTACCGACGGTACAGACGAATTTTTAGGGGACTTAGATGAGGTCAAGTTCTATAGATCGCTACTTACTTCTGACCAGGTAAAAGTTGAGTATAACAAAGCTTCCTCTCAACTTTTGGGGGCAACTTCAACGGACTCTTCCGGAAACCCAACTTATTCAAAAACTAACGAATTTTGCCCACCCAGAAGTTCCGGCAGCTGCACTCCCCCGATTGCCATTTTTCCGCTTGATGAAAATAGCGGTACTACCAATGTTTATGATCGTTCGGGAAGCGGTTACACAGGAACTCTTAATGGCAGTATGCTAGCAAGCGACTGGATTAATGGAAAATTCGGAAGCGGCTTAAACTTGGACGGGACAGACGATGACATTGATACAGGTATCGCAAGTACCACTGTCACAAATAGCCTTACTTTCAGCGTCTGGTTTTACTCGCATGATGCCGGCAACATTCCCGATACTCCTTCAACCATGTCCCAAGTACTTGTCAGCCAGCGACGCACTAGTTCTAATCCCAGGCTAGATTTGGGATTGGATAATAACCGTCTGGCTGCCAACTGGTGGGATACTGACAACAATCAGATCGAAGGTACCACTGTCCTTTCAGCCAACACCTGGTATCATGCCACCTTGGTTTACGACGGTACTGACGTTATCATTTACTTAAACGCTGTCAGGGAAAATTCAGGTAGTGAATCGTCTATGGCCTCCGCCAGTTCAGACAATATCGTTCTTGGCGATGCTAATAATTCCGGAAACTCTCAACCTTTTGACGGATTTTTGGATGAGGCCAGAATTTACGATTATGCAAGAACTCAAGCCCAAATTGCCTGGGAGTATAGCCGGGGAGCACCGGTCGGACATTGGAAACTTGATGAGTGTAGCGGTACAACAGCTTATGATGCCTCAGGTCATTCTAATAACGGAACCATAACCATTGGCGCCACTGGTAGCAACACCTCAGCCGGCTCATGTAGCTCCGGCAACTCAGCCGAGGCTTGGAATAACGGCACCTCCGGAAAAAGAAATTACTCTTTGGATTTCGACGGGACGGATGATTATATCGAAGTAACGAGCCCATCTGGTCTAGATGTAAGAACAATCACAATTTCTGCTTGGGTGAAAAGCAACGTTGCCGGTACAACCTATTCGTCTGCCGGAACGGTAGTCAACAGAAACATGACTAATAATGGAACTTACCAACTTTTTCTTAATGATTCAACCGATGATATGACATTTGGAATTCGACTGGAAGGATCAGAAGCTACCTCACGTAACGTTGCTGCGGATAACAACCTTGATACGAGTTGGCATCACTATGCAGGTACTTACGACGGAAGTAATCAATATTTATATGTCGATGGTGTATTACAATCAACCTCCAACTCAATTGCTGGCACGATTGATTTAGACGGTCCGGGTGCTTTAGCAGTTGGACGAATCCCCTCTGATAGTGGGTATTTCGACGGCCAAATCGACGAAGTTAAGATATTTAATTACGTCTTAACTCAAAAACAGATGCAAACGCTTTACAACGATGGAGTAGTTAACTTTGGAAACTAGTTAAAAGTTACAATTTAATATTTTAGTTTTGAATTAAATTAATGTAGTAATATATCAGAAGACATACAAACATATATTATTACATATAGTATATTGGTTTGTTATAAAAGATACTTGACTTTGAAATAATATTAATAAATACTTGCTAGGATAAGTTAAATCTTATGGAAAAACTAATAAGTAAACTGCAAACGTACATCCTTTACGTCATAATCTTTCTACTGCCAATTACAGTTCTCCCCATATTTCCCAATCCCTTTGTGGTAGGTAAAATTGCCATTCTCGTCTTTGGAATATCGTTACTTTTACTTACTTTTGCCCTAAAAGTTATTCTTAGCGGAAGTCTTAAGATTTCCACATCCAGGTTTGATTTGCCGGTTTTCCTAATTGCGTTTTCCTACTTTCTGAGCGCACTTCTGCGTACCCCAAACAAGATGGAAGCTTTGCTTTTACCTGGAACTGCCACCATTTTCGTAACCGGCAGTTTACTTTTCTTTCTGATAAACCAACTTTCTGAAAAAGAAAAAAAGGTTGCAATTCAGGTTTTACTTTTTTCGGGAGTATCTTATTCCTTAATATCTCTTTTATCTTTTGCCGGTTTTTGGGAAAATATTCCCCAGCTTCCCCAAGTTTTTCGCTTGCGAAATTTCACTCCCGAGGGAGGATACCTTCCTTCAGCAATTTTTCTCTTAACACTTGTTCCTTTGGCAATTGGTTTTATTGTTGAGGAAAAAAAGCTCTCAGGAAAAGCTTTTTTCGCAACTTCCTTTTCAATAATATTCTTAGGTCTTATCATATCCTTCTATAACATTATTCCGGGAAAAGAAAATGCTCCCAAATTTTCAACTTATAGAGTCGACTGGAATATAGCAGTTGAAGCTCTTAAAGAATCCCCAATATTGGGAATCGGTCCGGGAAATTACTTAACTTCCTTTAACCGCTTTAGACCGCTTTCTTATAATACGACCAACCTTTGGGTAGTAAAATTCTTAAGCGCCAGATCCATCTATTTAACTGCTCTCACTGAGGCTGGAATGTTGGTCATGACAGGTATGATTTTCCTTGTCTTATCGGTCTTGCGAAATACCAGATCTTTTTTCAAAAAGAAAGTTAGGCAAGATCAAAAACTTAACTTCCTAGTTTTATTTTCCTCTCAAAGCCCCCTTCCCCTGATTTTACTTTTGATTCTTTTAATCCTTTTTCCTGCAACTCTTCTTTTAATATCATTAGTTTTTATACTTTTGGCCTCTTCTACCCCAAGCTACCAAACAAAGCTTAATCTGACTAGCCAAGAAGCTAATAATACTTCAGGCAGTTTAAGCTCCAAAGTACCGGCTTTCTTGATGAGTCTTCCCATCCTTATCGTCAGCATATTTGTATGCTTTAGGGCAGCAAGAATTATTTACGCAGAATACACATTTAATAAAGCCATCACCGCCCTGGCTCAAAATAATGCCCAGGAAACTTACTCACTTATGCAAAAAGCAATAAGGTTAAATCCTAAGGTTGACCGTTACCATCTAAGCTATTCTCAAATCAACCTTACTTTTGCTAATAGTTTGGCAAGAAAAAGTACTGTTTCAGATGCCGACAGAACCGTCATAGCCCAACTTGTTCAGCAGGCAATCACAGAAGCAAAAGCAGCTGTGGCTCTCAATAATCTAAGATCAGGTAATTGGGAACTTCTGGCCAGAACTTACTCTGCAATAATTTCTTTGGCCAAAGGAGCGGACACTTTTGCGATTCAATCTTTTCGCCAGGCAATCGCTCTTGATCCTTTTAATCCAAACTTAAGAATTGCTCTTGGCGGCATCCACTACCGAACAGGCGATTTTGATAATGCCATCCGAGCTTTGGAGCTATCGGTCCTTACAAAAAATGACCTTGCTAATACACATTATAACCTGGCTTTTGCCTATCGCGAAGATAAAAAATTTGATCAGGCAATAAATCAAATGAGTCTAGTTCTGGCTCTGGTGGATAAAAATTCCAAAGATTACGAAATTGTCCGCAAAGCACTTGAAGATATAGAGTCTCAAAAGAAAGAACTCTCGACCCAAGCAACAGAAAATTTAACCCCGCCTCAACCTGAAGAAAAAACGGTTCTCGAACCACCTCTTGATCTTCCTGAGAGTGCAGAACCGCCAGAAGCAGTAATTACACAAACTCCAACGCCGCAAGAAACCGCTGGTCAATCCTCCCCCACCCCAAGCGTTAAACCATAAGCTCTCGAAGCAGCTTTCTTTTAAAAATTAAAGCTAATGAATTTTTTATACTAAGTTCAAGAGTACCACGCATTTACCACGCTGAGCGTGGCCAAGCTTTGCTTATGCGTGGTACTCTTGAACAATCATAAGTGATAAAATTATTAATCCCATGTCGATAAATTCACGCAAATCTCCAGTGTCTTTCCAGTGTCCCAATTGCCTACAAAAAAAAGAGCCCCGCACTGTTCTGGAAAGCAGGACTGGTGCGCGGGGAAAAACATACAAAAAAATTGACGGTAAATTCAGTGTATTTTTTTGCAACAGTTGTTATACTGGCTTTACTTATCCCGCTCCCAAATCTATTGAAAGATACTATCATAACAATTATTGGATATCTTCAAACTTGGTGGGTAAATACAAAGATTTCATTTTTGACATCTTTCAAAAAAGAAGAGTTCGCTGGGTCATGAAATCAATTTCCGAAGGAAACGTCCTTGATGTAGGATCAGGAGAGGGAAAGTTTGGTGAATCTTTACCCTCACGATACAAAGTTACTAACCTAGAGTCACCGTGGGCTAAAATCAAAAATAAAAAGGTCATCAAAAAAGACTTTTTGAAATGGAAAACAATCCAAAAATTTGATGCAATTTGCTTTTGGGAAAGTTTAGAACACACTCCACGCCCCCAAAAATATCTGGAAAAAGCGTATAAACTTCTTAATAACAAAGGGGAACTATTTATCGAATTTCCTCGCTATAACTGCCTTGAGTCAAAGTTATTCGCTAATAACTGGTTCCATCTCGACCTCCCAAGACACCTTGCACATCTAACCGATAAGGGTCTGGCTCTTTTGCTTAAAAGGTCGGGTTTTAAGAATATTGAGGTTAAAAATGTACTTTCCTTTGAGTACGCTCCCTGGGGTTTTACCGCCAGTTTAGTAAATACAATTAATGTGGGTGCAACCGATGACATTAAAAAGTCGCAAAACTTACTTTTGTTTTCCTTACTTGTTCCGGTCAGTCTTTTATCTACGGCTATCGAAATTGTGCTTTTTGTTATAAAACAATCACCTATTGGCTTGGCAACTGCAAGAAAATGACCAAGAAAGCAAAAATTATTGCTGTATTTATCGCCTACAAGGCTGAAAAAACACTTAAAAAATTCTGGGAAGAATTTCCAAAGCAATATTTTGACGAGTGCATCCTTGTTGACGACGCGTCGGGCGATAAAACTTTCGAGATTGCAAAAACACTAAGCGGCTTAAAAGCATATCGAAATCCTAAAAATTTAGGCTACGGTGGAAATTTAAAAAGGGCAGTTGCTATTGCTTTGAACCGTGGTGCGGATATTATCATGGATATTCATCCAGACAACGAATACAAACCATCCGCAATTCCGCTTGCTTTGGAAAAAATACAAAAAGACGGATTTGAGTTTGTCATGGGTAATAGGTTTACATCAGTTTATAAACCCTTAAAAAGCGGTATGTATGTTTGGAAAGTATTGCCTCTTTTGGCCTTAAGTTATATCGATAGACTAGTTTTGGGCGTAAAAATATCTGATTTCCACCAAGGATTTAGGGTTTATACAAAAAAACTCTTTGAAAAAGTCAACTTTGAGGAAAATTCAAATAACTATCTTTTCAGTTTTGAACTAATTACACAAGCGGCACATGCTAAAATAAAGATTGCTGAGGTACCGGTCGAAACAAACTATCAAGGAGAAAAAAGGGGTGCAAGTCTGAAAAATAGTGTAAAATACTCTCTTAATACTTTTAAGATCCTTGTTTTGTATTCACTTGCCAAAATCGGCATCAAAACGAAAATCTTTAACCAACCCAAAGGAAACCTAAAATCCCGCATTTCTCGATTTCTTTGACCTATTTTACCTCATGAACATATTTTCAGAAATAAATTAGTTCTAGATCTTTAATAACATCTTCCTCGCTACAAGTAGCGAGGTATTCTATCTCTAAAGAAAGATGTTTTATCTGCCTCGATTCATCCCCGATGCAAGCATCGGGGTATTCTCGAGGTCGACTAATAACTTTTAAATTATGGCTGAAATAAAATTTAGCGAAGGAAGAGAAGGACATTATTTCGACCTCTTATCAAAAAAGGTTTGGCAAAAGGCAATATCACAACCCCAAAAGCAAACGTTAATGGAAGTTGGTGAGGCAGATGTGATCCCATTTATACAAAAGGTGTTGAAGCAAATGCATGAGCTAGAACGGGAAGCAGAAAAACCCTTACTCGAGCGCATAGGCCAGGAGGACGCTGCAATTTCTGCGATTTGGTGTCCTTCAGCCCCGGGAACTTGGTCCAGGCCCTGGAAAAAAGACAGGTACGAAAGGATTCCTTATACAAAATGGTGGGATCGCAGTCAAGTCATTGCCTCAATCAAGCTCTCAATAGCTATCGGTCGCTTAAAGGCGGGGTTTCCCGTTTCTGGACGACTCTCTCGAGAATCTCAAAAAGAAGCACTTGATCTCTCCCCTCCAATAATTTATAACGGAAGACCTGATGAAAATGAAGCATTAAGACACGCTATCGGGCGAGGTGGTTATCAAGCTGAATTATTGCAACAACTTGTACACTTAATTGACACTGACCGCGGAAATAAATATAACTCTTTGGATCAAGTCAGAAGTTTTAGTTTGCCGAACGAACAGGTAATGCCCGGTGATAGAATCGGAATTGTAATCCGTCCGGGCCAAACCGTAAGGCTTATGCATTTTTTTGGAAACCCAGCCAATCTTTTCCCTCAAGGTGTGGTTGTCAAGCTTTTTACGCTTGGAACCGGCTTTGAAGGCCTACCCCATCACCACATCCAAGAAGCCTGTGGTATACTTTATTACAGGTTCACAACAGGTGATGCGGCAGAAGAACCATACCCTTATGAGTATTAAAGCATTATCAAAAAGTGCTATCGATACGCGTTTCATCAAAAAAATCAAAGTTCAGGACTATTCAAAAAAGCCCATCATCAATGGGGTAAAGATCATAGATCTTAATATATTCAATGCCGAAGACGGGTACTTCCTTGAAATCGGAAGGTTAGCTGAAAAGTCTAGCCTGACTGATTTTCCGAACTTTTCTATGACATTCTCCCCGAGTCAGACTCGGGGTTTCACTCCTAAGAGAGAATGTCGCAACAGTGTTCAATTCATCTCCGGGCTAAAGCCCGGAGTTTTCTTGAATACTGTTATAAAGCAAATCAGTTACTCCGTTTTACTGCCAAAAGCTATTAAAGCCTGGCATCTTCACCTCAACCAAGACGATGTTTTGTTCGTTCCACCAGAATCAATTATTCTTGCCGGACTTTTTGACCTTCGAAAAGATTCTCCTAGCAAAGGTTCATCTGTAAGGACAACGCTAGGCAACCATAAAGCAAAACTACTCTTTATACCCCGTGGCGTTGCCCATGGATTGGCTAACATTTCTTCATCTGCCTCTTCGGTGGTCTATCTAACCAATCAAGAGTTTAATATTAAAAAGCCCGACGAGTACCGCTTACCTTGGGATCACCTTGGAAAAGACTTCTGGAAACCACAAAGAGGATGATAAATCAGAAACAAAAAAAAGAGCTTCCCTCGTTGCCTCCGGCCATGATTGCGGGAGCAGGCGGTTTCGTCGGATCGTCTGTCTTAAGCTCCATTAAAGAAAAATTTCAACAACTTTTCACTCCTTCAAGAAATGAATTAGATATTACAAAGCCAGAAAACCTATTAAAATTTTTGGGCAAGTATTCGCCTAAGGTTATTGTGAATTTTGCAGCCTTTACTGACATAAATGAAGCTGAAAAGCAAAGAGGAGAAAGAAAAGGTTCTGTCTGGCTTATTAATGTAGGGGGTGTAAAAAATTTGGTAAGAATATGTGAAGATGACAAAATTTTCTTGATCCATGTTTCAACTGATGCTGTTTTCCCCGGTACAAACAATTTTCCAGGTCCATATTCAGAAACCCAAGTACCGCCAAATAATCCAGGCCCCTTAAGCTGGTATGGTTACACAAAACTACAAGGAGAACTAATGCTAACCAATTCCAAAGCAAGATATGCTCTTGTAAGAATTTCCTATCCTTTCGGGCATAAAAACTGCCCCAAGGATTTTGTCAATAAAGTCAATGAATATGTTAAAAAAGGCCTTCCCCTTTTTTCTGACCAAAAATTTACTCCCACTTATCTTCCCGATCTTGCCGATACAATCTTCTCTGTTGCGTTTGAGCAAATTGAAGGTACATTCCATGTAACCACTCACCCGTTGACCTCGCCATATGAATTTGGAGCCTACCTAGCTAAAAATCTGGCTCCCAACGCCGATATTAAAAAAAGTCAAGTAAAAGAATACCTTAAAACACCCCATTATGTTCCAAGACCAATTCATGGCGGACTTTTGACGAAAAAAACTGAAAAAAAGTTATCTATCCGTTTTCACTCTTGGAAAGATGCTATTGAAGAATTTACACATTGATGCACTATTGGTTCATGCTTACTGGTTTGATAATAAGTCAAAAAACCTGCTGGACACCCACAACAATCTTCAAATCTTAGCAGCTGACTGCCTGTTAAATGAAAAAGAAATTGCTCAATTGGTTATACTTGGTGGGAAAATAGATCCGCACAAAGAAGGTCTTGCCCTTATAATGTATAAAGAGCTGTGCAAAAAACTTACTCCCAGACTCGCAAACAAAATATTTGTTGCTCCAAATTCACTTACTTTAAGACAAGAAGTTAAAAACTTCCGAAAATTGGCAACAAAGAACAACTGGCAAAACATCGCCAGTCTTTGTGTTAGTATTCAGCTGCCTCGTGTTAAACGAGCTTATAAAAGAATTTTTGCTAAGACTTATCTCCATATTAATTTTATAACAACAGAAGAAGTATTAAATCAATACAGTTATAAAAAAAAGGTCACAAAATACGTAAACTCGCAAGCTTTTAAATACTTAAAGATTAACGAAATCTTGGCCGGTACTCTTGATAGTATTCCGGTTATTGGCGGATACTTAATTGATCTTGTTACAAGGATATTTCCCAAGAAAGGAGTTTTTTTTAGCAAAATCTTCTCGATTAAAAACTTACTAGTTTGATTTTGAGGTTAAATGGACAAACCAGGTTTTAATAATATAGCAAAAAATTAAAAGTCCTCTTATGGCCAGATAAGGCAATCTTTCTTTTTCTCTGTCAACTTTGGATGCAGCAAAATTTACCGGTATCTCAATAAACCTAACTCTATTTTTGGCTGCTGCTATAAGCCACTGGGTGAGAAAAAGTTCCCCATCGCTTTTGCATTCCTTTGCCACTTTCCTCCATCCCTTACGATTGGTCAATCGGAAGGTACAGCCAACGTCGGTCAGATTGGATGACAAAAAAAGTATACTAATTATCTTTCCGAATATATCATCAACAATTCTTCTTAAAAAAGTCATTCCCGAACCTTTAGCGATAAGAGGTATGTGTGTTCGTGAACCAAAAACGCAATCAAAATCCTCACTATAAGATAAAAGTTTAGAAATATCCTCTCCCTTAAAGGTTCCTGTAGGTTCAGTAATAATGATTAGGTCAGCTTTTGTACTTTTTATTCCGGTTTTTATTGCTCGCCCAAAGCCGTATTTTTTTTGTTTTACAAACCTAGCCCGGGTTTTTTTAATTTGGGAAAGGGTTTCAGCATCCACACCATTATCTACAGCAATAACCTCATCAACATAGCTTGTTGCATCAAGCTCCTGAATTACATTAAATATCATGTCCTTATTTGCAGCCGCAGGAATAACTGCCGCAACAGTCTTTTTTAACCACATGTTAGATAATTCTCACCTCGGGTATTGGAATTATAAACTTGCCCCCCTTCGCCTTGTAAGATCCTTGCTTCTCCATAATCTCGTTGGCAAAATTCCACGCCAATATTAAAGCGTAATCGGGCATGTCCCTTTGCAGCCGACTTTCAGCATAAACCGGTATGTGCATGCCTGGTGTAAACAAACCCTGTTTGTAGGGCGTCGAATCCACTATATAATCCAATTTATCTTTTCCTATATTAAAGAAATTGGTCAATACATTTCCCTTTGCGGCCGCGCCGTATCCAACAATCCGATTGCCGTCCTGTTTTAGAAAGGTAATTAAGCTTGTTAGAGATTTCTTTAAATCCTTAACTCTTTGCGAAAATTCCTTATATGTCCTTTTGTCAGACAACTTCTTTTGCTCCTCGATATTCAGGAAATAATCTAAAGTCTTTTTAACGGGGTTTTTGGAAGATTTTCTTCTGTGAGTCAGTCTTATTGAACCCCCATGAACCTGAAGTCGACGTAGACCGCATATCTCAAATCCGCATTTTTCGGCAATATACTTCCATGGTTTTAAAGCAAAGTAAGAAAGGTGTTCGTGATAAATGGTATCGAATTCCAATTTATCAATAAGATCAACTAAATAAGGAAACTCTGTGATGAAAATGCCGTCTCTTGCCAACAAATTATCAACTCCCTTGAAAACTTCGTATAAATCATCTATATGGGCGATTACATTTGTTGCTGTGACTACATCTGCCTGACCATATTTTTTTCTTATTCTTTTTGCCAAAGACGAATCAAAGAAAGCTGTCTCCGTTGGAATACCATTAAGTTCGGCCACTTTAGCAATATTTTCTGCAGGATCAATCCCCACCACCCTACATTCATATGCCTTGAAAAGAGAAAGGAGGCTTCCGTCATTTGATCCAATGTCAACAACAACTGATGAATCATCCAAATTTTTATCCAAGTGCGCCTGATAAACAAGGCTAGTGAAATTATTCATCATAACTTTCGAGGTCGAGGGTATATAAAGGTAATCCTTAAACATAACCTCAGGATTAACTACACTGCTGAGTTGGACAAGACCACAGTTTTCGCAATAGGCGCAAGCCAAATCATATTTGGGTTCTTTTTTACCCAACTCCTCTTTTTTCCTAAAATTGTTGGCTATCGGCATTGAACCCAAATCCAAGAACCTGTAAAGCCTGCTTGATTTACAAATCCTACAACTTTTAACTATTCGAAAATCCCTACTCATAAACGTAGTTTGTGAACAAGTTTTGCTTATTCATGAAAAATTTCTTTGTATTTTTGCTTTAATTATCTTCCTCATCAATATTTATATTTAACTTTGTCAACTTATTAATCCATAACAATGGATTTTTATTAAAAAACAGGTAAATAAAAGTACCTATCAAAGAGGTTGTGGAAACTAAAAACAACACCCAGTGTATTGGAGCACCGTAGTAATTAAGCTCGACCACCTGCCCACCTTCCGTTGAAGCAAAAGGAATATACATTTCAAATAGTCCAGCTTTGAATATCTTTACTTTCTTACCATTCAATTTAGCCCACCAACCGGGATTATAATTTTCTTTTAAAAGAACGCCTTTCCCCTGGCTCGACTTAACGATAATTTCTTCTGGTTTAGAATGGCTTAGTTCAAAGTCAGTTATTGGAGCTTCTATTTCAGGAAAAAACCAATCTAGAATATTGGCAAAGATAAGCGTTTCGGAGGTGTTTCTGTTATCAATTGCGTGAAATGGCAGGTTTAATCCGCTCCAAACCACACTGCCCTTCCCCAACTGTCCAAATGCCAAAACGATGCTTCCGTCTTTCCCGAGTGCCTCTTTTGCCCAATTTTTCAAAAATTCCGGTTTTGCTTCCGATATAGAATAGGGCAAGTATTTAGTCTTTAATGGCGTAAAATCTGCCATGTTTATACCTGTCGTCAATTCGTTTTCGGAAACCCCAACCTTCCAGGGTTTACTAACCACAGTCATTTTCGTTGTTTTTATTGGAAAGACTTCCGGCAGGTTAACGCTTTCAGTTTCACCGACTTTCTGACCTGTTTCAACAATTAGTTTTCCTCCATTTTTTACATAATCGGCAAGCAGTTCCCATTTGCCACCCGACAATATCGGATTATTGTACCCATAAAGAAATACGCTATCGAAATATTTTAGATTTTCCTTATTTATAGACCTTAAGCTTGACCCTAAATAGATAGGAATCAACCTTTTTGAAGTAAATTCAGAATAGGAGAGAGTCCTTATAAAATTATCGTACTGAATTTTTGGAGAAACAACCGCCATGGTTTTTGCATTGGTGGGTGTATAAATTGGTCCGATAAACTTTTTGTCTATGCTATGATAAATAAGATCCAAACTTCTTTCTGTACTTGTTATTAGGGGCTCTTTTCTCAAATATTCTGCCAGTTCCGAATCCATTTCTGCTATTTCAAAATGCCTGATCGCATACCAATCAAAGAAAAAAAGCACCTGATTGATTGCCCAAATGCTATCATCTGGAGTCCCTGCTTCTCCCAGCAAACCATACTCAGAAGCTGTAACCAAACCTGACCATTCCAAAGGCAAACCCTTTGCTGCCGGAAAGCGTCCTTTATAACGTGGATTAGATGACCAGATGTTCCAATTAGAATAAATGTTATAAGATATACCATCGGCACGATAATTATTGAAGCCTTTATCCCATGATAATGGTGGGTAAGAATATACGAGGTCATATTTACTTGAATACTTCATTTCATAAGGTTTCAAGCTCAACTGTTCTTTATTTGTTTTTTCATCAATATGATATAAATATGGGTCGTAAGCCCTTAATGTTTCGGGGACCAAATGCGGAGGTTTGATAACCAAAGTGAAATAAAGATATAGCGCTGTTGTAATAAAGAAAACTGCTCCTGCTACCACCGATCTTTTTAAACCTGATTTTGTCAACTCCCTCACAACTTTCGCAAATAAAAACAAAAAAACAAGGCTTAATCCCCATAACATTCTCTCGGCTAGAAGAACAAGGTTCATACTTGTGATATTAAAAACCATTAATGTAAAAATGAAGAAAATAAATATAAAAGAAAAAAGATAAGGTTTTATCTGAGAGTAGCTTTTTCTTACCGCAAAAATAAAAAGCGGTATGAATATTAGCACCAGTGGTAAAAGGACCGGGTTTTGCCAGGAAAACAAATATTGCAATCGGGCGGGAATATCGCTCAAGGGAAATGGTTTAACACCCCTCAAGTACCCCTGGGCATTGTAAGAAATAAATTGATATATTTGAACGCTTGAAAGAAGTGCAAATACACTAAAGTACTTTAGGGTTCTAAGAATTGATTCTTTTGATATTTTTCCATACTTATCAAGTATTAAAAATGGAAAAATTGTGGGAAATATTACAATGCCCGTCATGGCACCATGGGAATAAAAAGAAAGGGATAAAATCATTGAAGACAGGACAAAAAGCCTCATGCTGTTTTTTTGTCTGGCAATACCTGTCGTAAGAAGAATTAATGGTAATAAAAACATACTTGCCGTAAAGGTCATAAAGGCATTCACAGTAAACGGCATTTGCGAGTCGGCTCCATAAACCAGTACAAGACTAAAGAATAGTGCTAAAAAGGCATTTTTCGATACATAAAATAAAAGCAAAAAACTAAGAATATAATAAACCAATAAAAAGATAGCCGAATAATAATCCATAGCTAGACCGGGGGTACTAAATAAGGAAAGGAGGGGTTGAATAATATAATAATGAAGCCATGGATAACCCTCAATAACAGGATATCCTGCCCACTCAGTCTTCCACGCCATTATGGGAAATGGGTGATTACGTTGGAAGGAAATGACATTAGCCAGATGCATTAATGCATCTCCAACCGTTCTCTTTTGGTTTATAAAGCCGTCTGCAAATGGCCAATAAATATAAAAAATTAAAGCTATGGCAAAAATTATGAATAATGAAGCCAAACTAATCTTAATTATTTTATTCATAATCAGTAATTTATGTCCTCGTCATGATTACTTGCAAAAAGCCTCCCCATGAATTTCTTTTTTAGATTCTTAGCATCTTCGGTCAGCAGACGGCCTATCAGACTTCGCAATAAACTCGGTCTTAGTATAGTAACAATAAGAGCTACAAATGTAGCTAAAGAAATTGTCCTGGCAATAATTATAGAAATAGGCGTTTTGTATTCGTAGATTATTTTTGCTCCTGATATAACTTGCGGAAGAATAAAAAGTGTCATTCCGGGCCCCGCCTTATACACTTTTAGATTTTCAGATTTATTACCACTAACCAGCTTTGCTTTAAAATCAGGATAATACGCTTCGCTAAAATAGATAGCTGCCTTTTGATTTGAAGGCTCCTTTATAGTAATTTCCAACTTATCAGGATAGTTTCTACTAAAACCGGCAGATAAATCACGTCCCTCTTTTCCTTCTAAAAGATATGAAAGCACGTTTTTATAAAGCTTTACCTCCTCTTCATTATCCTTATAAGCTCCGATGTGGCCCGGAAGATCAAATCCCAACCAAACAATCCTACCTGATCCATACTCTCCTCCTGCTATTAAAGGTTTTCCATTTGCAGAAATTACTACTTTAGCCCAATCACGCAAATCCGATATTTCTGAAGAAGAAATACTCCAAGGTTTATCGCCATAAATCAATGGAGCAAATTTCTCAATATCCACCTCTCCGGCTATCGCACTATTCTCATTCTTATAATTATCGGTCATCCCTGCGTCGGTCCATTCAAGAGTCTTTAACGGGAAAAACTCAGGAGTTTTTGAAAGCTTCCAATCAGCGCTTGAATACTGCCAGCCTGTATTTATAAGTAGCGACCCGCCTTTTTTTACATACTCATCTAAAATCTTCCAGCCTTTCGATTGGTTTTTATAGCTATAACCCTCCAAGACAACAGCATCAAATTTTTTCAACTCTTCAGCTGAAAAAGCATCTGCGTACGCCCCACCCTTAACAATTAAACCTTCCTCAAAGGGAAGAGTGCCCAAATTGGCGAGGTGAAATATCCGGAAATAGCCATCAACTTTATCTTGACCAATAACTAGAACAAGTGGAGTTGTAGTTACTCTTAATAATCCTGCAGGCTGATTATACCGCCACAATCCAACCCTTTGACTTTCATCACCAAAAATGTCGATTCTTTCCCAATCAGCACGCTCGTATTTATCAAAGGGGGTATCACTTTCTTGCATGAGCGTATATTCCAAACCGAAATATTTTGATAGTTCATAGACAATACTATCTTGAGGCCAGGGACTGGCCTTATCATTAAAAACGTTTATTTGATAATTCCAGAAGTTTTTTATAAGAGTTCCCTGGTTGAAGTAAACAGGGAGTTGGGGCATATCGTTGTAAAATGGTTCTACCATCATTAGTCCTCCGTTATTGGTATTAACTCTGGAAGTTGTCCTGTTTGGTAGTTCTTCAAAAATTATTCTGCTCTGTCCAAAAATGTGCCTACCTTCGTTTAGAAGGTCTTTATTAACAACAAGAGAGATTAAGTTGAAGGATTGGAGTTGTTTCCAAAGACTCTCTGTTTTTGCTGAACAGACTACTGAATATTGGTAATCTTTGTTTTTTTGACTGCAGATTTTAGCACTTCTTTCCACTGTTTCAGGTCCGGGATTCGGGCCGCAGAGTTCAATTAGGTCTGGTGAAAGAATGAGATTTTGAGAAGAAAGCTGCTTGCAGGAAGCAATTAGATCGCTTGTCCAGAACCTTTCTTGAAGAGAATAATTTTGACATAAAGGAAGATTTTCTTTAAAAACATCGGTAAGAGAAGCACCACTAAAGCAATTATCTGCCTTCGTCCGCAGGATATTTCTGGTATCAAGCATCCCACTAGGAACCGATACCTCTGGGCCGTAAGAGATAAGGAAGCTGGGGTAAGCGGGCGGGTTTTTAAATTTCCAAAGAATTACTGCTGCGATTGAAAGTGTTAGTAGAGTACAAAGGAAAAAATAGCCAGATTTAAGTGAAAGCTTAAGAAAAGCTGGTTTTATATTCCGGGAAAGCAGATTTAAGGGGGAAGAGATAAGACGGGCTAGAACAAAGCAACCATATCCAGCAAGAAGTGGAATAATAAAGCGGGAAGGGATGATGGCTACTCTCCAATTGAGAAAATAGCCCGAGAAAGGAAATTTCATTAAATGAAAAGTTATTTGTGGTAAGACAGCAATAATGAGCGGGAGTAAGTTCGCCAACCCAAACGCTAAGATTTTTCGATTAAAAAAGATGGAGCCAATTAAGCCAATCAAAGCCAAGCTACTTATTGCTGGGGTAAAGGTTACATTTCTCCAGGGCCAATGATTAATGAATTGAGGGGGATCATCTAAGCTTTCATATCTAGCGGTTTTGGTAGTCAATCCAAAAACACTCGCCGGATATACAGATTCATGCATAAAACTAGGATAGTGAAGCTCAGCTTTAACAACAGGCGCTCCGCGAGCAACAGCTGACTGGTAACGGAGATAAGGGAAAGTCCAAAAAAAAGTTAAAAGAAAGATAATTATGACAGAGATTAAAGTAAGTGGTAATATCTGCTTAACAATCGAGCTTTTAGAGCGATAGTTTAAAAGCGGGTAAATAAGAAAGAGAATAATGGTAAACATCAAAAGGCCTGCAAAGATATTTGGGTGTGCCAGGGGTAAAATCGAAAACGAAACTACAAGAAATAGAAAAAAGAGTTTAGTTTTAAAAGTCAGTCCATTCTGGTAGTAATTATCCAAAAAAAGAAAGGTGAATATTAAAACTGGTGGTATGAATATATAAGATAGTTGATCAGCTGCAAATCCCCAAACCAACAAAAAAATCCATGTTATGGGTGTGAAAAGATAAAAAATTGCAGCCAAACCTGAAACTGTCTGGTTTTTAGTTAGTTTAAATGTCAAAAAATACAAACCAACCGAGGCTAAAATAATTGTGACCAGTGACCAGACTCTAAAAACAACAGCTATTGGAAAACTTGTGATTTTCTCAAGTAATACAACTATTAGGTGGTTCAATATTGGATAAGAGGCTGTAAACGACATTCCGGCGCCTGCTTGCGGATACCAAAAAGGAATTCTCGGGAACCATTTGAAAAGCCAGGCAGCTTGAGTAATAAAATTTGGATTATCACTCCCAGGCAACCCAGGTCCTAAAATTGGGTGACCAAATAACAAAACGAGTAGAATGAGTACTGCGAGAACAGGTAAAAAATAGACAAATCTAAAAAAACCAAAGATTACTGTTTTGAGAATCTTCATTATTTAATACTAACTTAAATTCTCGAGCTTTCCAATTTTAAAATGGCTTGTTCTTCAAGAGAAACTTGCTTTTTAATATCAAACAACTTTTCTACCCTCTTTCGGTTTTTCAGCCCTATTTCCAGCCCTATTTTTTTGTTGTTAATCAACTCGAATAATGAAGAGTATAAGGCTTTTTGATCACCTTGTTTATTAAGATAATTATCGTCTCCAACTGCTTCCTTGATAGCACCACAATCGTTGGCAACAACAGGAAGACCTGAGGCCATCGCTTCTAAGAAAACGAGACCAAAACCTTCTTCGGTTCGCTTAATGCCAAAAGAATACCAGTCTTTGCTGGGACCACAGAAGATATCGCAACAACGATAGACTGACGGCATATCGATACTGGATACTTGACCTAAAAAACTGATGGGTAAGATTTGTGACATTTGACGAATTTTTTTTTCGTACTCCCCTCCCCCACAAATGATTAATTCAATGGCTTTTTTGGAATTTTTGACCAGTTTAGGAAAAATAGCCAAGAGATCATCAATACCTTTGTGTTTGGTTAGTTGACCAGCAAAGAGGATTTTAACGTGATCACTCTCTTTAGTTTTGGCGGGTAAATAACGCTTAAGGTTGATACCGTGATAGATGAGGACTTTTTTGTGATCGGGAATTTTAAAATGACTTAAGTAATCTTTTTCAGCCTTTTTACTGCGGACAATAAAGAGAGAGGTTTGGCGAATTGTTTTTCTGACACTGAAACTGTAGGGAGGAATGTAGGTTGAGGGATGAAGAAAACTAGTCCAGGGCGCACAGATCAAGGGTCGATTGAATTTTTTGGAAACATCAGCAGTTTGGCCTGAATAGATAAAATAAGGCTCTTGGATTTGATAATAGTCAATGTTTTTTAAGACTTTTTCGAACCTATCGCGCTGGAAGTAGAGCCATGACTTATTAACCGGTTTATCAAAGATAATTGAAGCTGGATCAAAATAAAGACTTGGTGTAAGAGGCAGACTAATATATTTCAGACCGACTTTTTGGGAATAGAAAGATATTTCTGGGTTGTAATTGGCAACGTAAATTGGCTTAAGTTTGGTAAAACAAGATGCGTGTTCAGCCTGAACAAGGCGAAGGTCGATGGCACGGACGATGGCAATTTTCTTTTTAGGATTTGGCATGGCAGGAGTATCTCATTTGCATAAGTTTTGTCATTTCGTAGTTAACGTAAATTGGATCACGATAGTGCCCTTTGTAAACTCCTTGTTTGAAATTGTGGTACATTTCCTTGATACCCTGCTCTAAACCAACCATGGCTTTATAACCTAAAATTTTATGAATTTTAGCAAAAGAAACATGGTAATTTCTGAGATCAGCTGGGTCGTCTTGAATAATAATTTGAACTTTTTGGCCTTTTTTACTAGTTTTAACAATCCCAGCTATTAGTTGGGCGAGGTTGGCAATGGTGCAATTGAGGTTATCATCACCGACATTAATAATTTGACGGTCAATCTTTGCAAGTGGGGCTTCAACTATCATGACAAAGGCCCTGGCAACGTCAGAAGCATGGATAAAAGGACGCCACTGCTTGCTCCCAGTCACTGTAAGCACTCCATCGTTATGAGCTTGGGCGGTAAATAGGTTGGCAATGAGATCAAACCTTTGCCTTCGAGAGTGGCCAAAAACCGTTGCTAAGCGTAGAACTACAGGGTGAAAATTTTTGGTATCATCGTTAAGTAGTTCCTTCTCGGAGTCGATTTTAGTTTTGGCATAAAGAGAAATAGGGTTGAGCTTGCTTTCCTCATTAGCTTTTTTGTTTGTAGAGCCGTAGACTGAACAACTGGAGGCAAAAATGAATTTTTTGATATTAAATAATTTTGAAAGATCTTTAATAACTCTTGTAGAAAGGATATTCATACGGATGGTGAAATCTTTATCAAGAGCACAGGCCGGGTCGCCAACCAAGCCAGCAAGGTGAATGATTTCATTAACATCCTTGAGAGCTAAAGAAAGTTGATAAAGATCACCAATTTCGGCTTGGACGATTTCGAGGTTTTTGTTTTTTTTCAAATCCTTAAGCACCCCCTGGCCAAAGACTAGAGGATCTAAAATCCTGACCTTGTAATTTCTGGCGAGAAGTTGTCCAACAACGTGAGTACCAATATAGCCTCCCCCCCCAGTGACCAGAATCCGTTTTTGATCATTTATAACCATTTCACTTTGAGATTATCCTCTCTAAATGATCTTTTGATCGGAAAATGGTAATTTTCCGGCAGATGGCCTTTAAGTTGGCCATTTAACAATTTTTTGACCAGGTCGCTTACAATCCTTTTGGATGTTTTACCATCACCAAAGTTGTGTTTCCAGGTACAACGGCGCAAGTGATCAAGTTTTTGAAAGATCACCTTTGGGGGGTAATGGTTAAGACTAACTGGATCTAGTTTCACT
>MGGC01000017.1:0-6703 GCA_001792215.1 Candidatus Woesebacteria bacterium RIFCSPHIGHO2_01_FULL_38_10 | reverse complement strand
ACGTCGTAAGTCTGGGGCCGCTCAGTTGAATGCCGAATTTGGAGCGATGGGACACCCAAAATGCAAGCTTCTTCAACAACGGTGCCCGAGTCAGTCAAGACAGCGCGGCTATTAACCAAAAGCGTTAAAAAATCGTGATAGCCAATCGGGTCGACCATAATGAATTGGTTACCGAGTCTAATTTTATTAGTTTTAAGAATATCTTGGGTCCGATAGCTGGCTGGAAAAAAAATCGGGTAGGGCAATTGGGACAAGAGGTCTAATACAGCTTGAAATATTTTTAGGTCCTGAAGGTTTTCGCGACGGTGGAAGGTCATGAGATAATAATTGTTTTTGCTAATACCTCTCCTTGAAAAAAAACTGTGAGAAGCTAAGCGTTTGAATTTTATATTTTTGTAATAATACTGATTGAGAACATCAACAATAGGATTGCCTACAACGACAATGTTTTTAGAATTAATTCCTTCCCTTACTGCCTGAGTTTTATACTCGTCGAGATAAACATAAATTAAATCTGAAAGATGATCGATAACCGTCCGGTTTTTTTCTTCGGGCATGCGCCAATCGTATGAGCGCATACCACCTTCGACGTGAACGATGGGGATATTAAGTTGGGCTGCAGCAAGACAGCCAACGGTGGTATTAGTATCACCCAAAAAGACAGTCACGTCGGGCTTGAGGCTATTGAGAACGCGGTAAAGATTGACGATTAATTTTGAGACAATTTCTGCATCAGTTTCACCATTACAATCAAGTTCAATATCTGGCCGGGGTACTTTTAATTCTTGAATAAAGATATCTTTGAGATTCTCTGAGTAGTGCTGGCCGGACCAGATGAAGATAGTTTTAACAAGCTTATCCTCTTTGAGGTAGCGAAGCATCAAAGAGGCGCGGATCAGATCGGGGCGGATGCCGAGAATAAAGGCTAATTTTTTTCTCCTCATCTTAGTTATCTAACAGTTCGTCACTACGCTGAGAATAATCTCTCAACTCTTTCACCGCCTTTTTCATGCTTATTTTATTGACTGGTTGGAAAAAAGAATATCTCGTGGATAAGGTGCGATCTATTGGTTCACCAACGTCGCTAACTTTCTCGATTACATAATCTTTACAAAAAACATCGGCAAAGATTTTTAACAATTCGAATTTGTTAACTGCTTTATTCGGATGGTAATGGTAAACATGATTAGTTTTTCTTAATTGGTCAAAAGAATTATCGTCAATGATACTTTGACAAAGCTGGGCGAATTGAAGAGTGGTTATTCCATTCCACTTATGATGAGCATACCCTTTAAGCTGCGCGCCATTTTTTTGACTTAAAAACCAACCTAATAGGCTAACATTTCTGCCGCTTTCAAAACCAATGATAGAACAGCGGATATTTAAAAAATTATTTGCGATTACTTCTCCGAGACTTTTGGTTTTTCCGTAAACATCAAGCGAGTCATGACGGGAGTCTTCATAGTAATTGCCGCTTTTCCCTGAATAAACACAGTCTGTGGTTATTTGGATAACTTTGGTTTTTGAGCCTTGTAAAAAGCGAGATAATCTGTAAGGGAAAAGCGCATTAATACTGATTGCCTGAAAAATACCCTCAGGATCGTTGTCTTCGCAATAAGGTTTAATAATGCCGATGCAGTTGACGAGATAGTTAAAATATTTTAGAAATTGATACTTCTTCTCTTGATAAAGAAAATTAATGGCATCAAAATGCCTATAGTCTTTTTTTGTTCTACGTCTTGTTGTTCCTTCAACTCTGTGCCTGGAATGTTTACTTAGATAATCGTAAACCATTGATCCTAACATACCCGATGCACCCAAAACCAAAATACTTTTTTTCATATTGGCAAATGGTTATCTATTTTCCACCTCCCAGATCTTCGTTCCCCAGTAATCATAATCAAAACGGTAATCATCACTCTTCGATTCTTCTAAGCTACTCGTTGAAAAAAATATTATCGAGGAGCCGTTTTCCAAAAAACGAAATCCATTGGCAAAACCCGGAGGGATATATAATATCTTGGGACTTTTAGCAGAGAGAACAAAACGTTGAACATTAAGTCGTTTGGAAGGTTTTTTTATCCTTATGATGGGCACAACACAAACGATTGCCGACCCCTTAAGCACATAAGCATATTTACTTTCCTTTAGGTGGCCATGAAATGCTCTAATAACATCTGCATTGAAATTATCAACCTGGTAAAATCTTTTTACGCCCTTAAAATTAAAATCATTTACAAATCTGACAACTCCGCGGTCATCAACAACAAGACCGCCGTCTATGATACTTACCTCCGAATTTTTCATAATCAAATAGATTCTTGTCTCAGACTGCTTTACAATCATAATACTTAATATTTTTGATATTGCAACATTAAGAAGATGAATATTCTGGTTGTCCACGAAGCCGATTATATTGATCAAGTTGTCTATGAATATCAGATTATCCCCGAACTGTTAGCCTCAAGAGGTCATAATGTTTATGTAATCGATTTCTCTACCAAAAAAGGAGGAGTTTACCAAAATGTCAAAAAGGCCAACAAAAAAGCAGGTGTTACTTTAATTCGTCCCAGAATTGTCAACATTCCCTACCTAGCAAGGCTGTCTGCATCTGTCTCTCATTTTCTCGCAATAGGCAGAGTCATTCAAAAAAGAAAAATTGACAAAATCATCCTCTACTCTATACCAACCAACGGCATTCAAACTCTCTTTTGGGGCAATATGTATAAAATCCCGGTCCTCTTCAGACTCCTAGATGTCCTCCACGAATTAGTACCCAACTCGCTTGCTAGATATCCTATCTACATACTTGAAAAAATAATCTACAAATATTCAAACTGCGTCCTTGCCGTTACACCGCAAACTACTAATTACGCGCTAAAACTCGGAGCAAACCCAAAAACAACTTTCTATCTTCCAACAGGAGCTGATTTTGATCTTTTTCATCCTGCTCCCAAAAAAAAGAAGTTGCTGAAGAAATATCATCTATGTTCAACAGATTTAGTTATTCTCTTTGCCGGAACAATGTTTCGCTTTTCTGGTCTGGACGGAATTATTAAAAAAATGTCCAACCACTTACCAAAACTCCCCAATCTTAAACTGGTAATTGTTGGTCGCGGCGAACAAGAAAAAGAACTGCGCCGCTTAGTCGAGAAACTTAACCTTTCAAAAAATGTAATCTTCACAGGCTTTGTAAATTACAAGAATTTAGTGGAATATATCAATCTAGCAGATATTTGTATAAACCCTTTTAGAATCACACCGGCAACCAACGCTATATTTCCAGGAAAAATTTATCAATATACGTCTTGCGCTAAACCAACCTTGGCAACGAAATTACAAGGAATGATCGATATTTTTCCGGTCAACAACAAGGCTGGAATTTATTATTACGACACCGAAGATGAATTTTTTAAGCTAATTCCGAAAGTGCTCAATAAGAAATTCCACAACCCCAATCCTTCAATTCAGGAAATCACTAAGACTATTGAACAAAGACTTAAACTATTGAAATAATCGCCTTCTCTAAAACAACAAGGTGACCTTTATAAGTGTAATGGGCTTTTACGTGTCTTATGGCGTTATTCCCAAACCGGATATTCTTTTTTTTATTTTTAATAAGATAAATAATTTTCCTAGTAAAATCTGCCTGAATATAAGGCTTAACCAGGAAACCAGTTTTACTATTAATTATGGTTTTCGAAGGTCCCGCCTTATCCCAGGCTATCACAGGAACACCTGCTCCCATAGCCTCTATAACACCCATACCAAAATCCTCCTCAGGTGAGGTATATAAATAAAGGCAGGAATTTTGATAGAGTTTCTCCAAATCGTCTTCCTTGACATATCCAGTAAAAAGAATGGATTTTTCCACTTTAAGCTTTTTTGATAAACGTTTCAAATAATCCGTATAAATTGTGGGGTTTCCGGTAATAACCAGTTTTATTTTGGGAAAGTTTTTAATAACTTCTGGGATTGCGTTTATGGCATACTCAAATTTCTTTTGAGGAAAATGCCTATTGGTTAACAAAAGATACGGCTTTCCAATCGTAAAGCCGTTAATTTTCAAATCTCCTCTCCAGCGATTTTTAACCAAACCATTCAAAACGTTCGCACCCGCCGCACAAATAACAGGTTTTACACCATATACTTTTCTTAAAATACCTGCCATATAACTACCGTTAACTAAAGCTATATCGGCATTTTTAATACTGGCTTTATCCGCCCAATTAAATAAGGGTTTAAATATTTTTACAAGCAAAGGCAATGAAAAAGACTTTCTTTTGACCCAGACGCCGTTCTCTAAATCCACCTTTCTGGGATGTAATATCCTCGTAGGCTGGGCAAGATAGACTAAATAAGGTTTGCGAAGAAAAAGCTTAGCAAGATACGCCAACCAAGGTCCAGGTTGGTTAGCACCCATTATTACGTCAAAGTTTCGGAATCTGTACACTATTAACGGAAAAAATAAACAGGTCAAAAGTATCTGCAGAGTTTCAAATCTATGAAATATTCTGGATAAACTGGGAAAAAAATCCTTAATTGGATATTTTTTGATTACATCTGGAAAACACGTTC
This sequence comes from Candidatus Woesebacteria bacterium RIFCSPHIGHO2_01_FULL_38_10, assembly GCA_001792215.1. Lineage (GTDB taxonomy): Bacteria > Patescibacteriota > Microgenomatia > UBA8517 > UBA8517 > WO2-39-10b. Next base: position 2,125 of record MGGC01000017.1, on the reverse strand, counting down.
TTCTATCTACTGTCGGAGCGAAACAGACAATTTCGTGTCCTTTCTTACCCAATCCTTTCATCTCTTCAAGTACCAATTTCTCCCCCCCACCTGAATAAAAGAACGCCAGATGAAAAATTGCGATTTTTAACTTTCTCTTTTTACTCATTTTTTTCAGCAATAACTAAAAAACCAAGTGACTTTCCAAAAAAATACCAAGGAAAATCAAGCAGATTTGCAACAGGAAAGATTAGCCTTGAAATGAAATTGTAGTATGAAAGAAGTGCTTTCCCCAGCCTGTTATACCTAAAAAGATTTAACTTTTTGCAAATTAGAATATCAATCATAATTAATTCATCCGTAAGAAGCGTAAAAAAGCTGTCATAAAGCCTAAACATTACTATTCGACAACCTTTGGTAGTTAATTGTTTTTTAATTTTTCGGGAATCGACTAAAAGTTCTTTTTTATGGGCAGCTCTAGCAAAAATATCAAATCCCAGCTTTTCCCAAACCCAGTCCAGAGTATATTTATAATTTTTGTTCATCGTATAAATAAGAATTTTCCCTTTGGGCGCTAGAACCCTGACCATTTCTTTAATAGCTATTTTCTGTTTATCAATATGCTCAAGAGCATCAAACGAAACAACAAAGTCAAAAAACTCACCAGGAAACGGAAGGTAAGTTGCATCAGCAACTATAAATTCTAAATCTTTGGATTCAAAATTCTCACAAGCATATTTAATCGAATTTTCAGAAATATCGATGCCATAGCCTTTAACCTTGTAGGTTTTATTCATTCTGGCCAAAAAAATTCCCTGACCGCAGCCAACATCGCAAACCTTGTGTGAAGGCAACAATTTAAGGCTATCCAGCTCTTTCCTCCAAAAAATTTCTCTCGGTTTATAAAGGAGGGATAATCCATACTTTGCCAAAAGATTCGGCCAAGGCACTAAAGGTGGATGTTGATTGTAAAATTCTGACTGCAACTTGGAAAATTTGGTCTTTCTAGCTTTTGCTGTCATTTTTTTAAGCAGGTTAAGTGCAAACCCAAACCAGGAAACCAAAATAAACTCATTGTTTCGATAAAAGATAAGCTTGCGACGATATCTTTTAGAATCGCTAAAACACTGGTTCTTAAGCCGGGTTTGGCAAAATTTATATAACCCTCAATCGTGTACGGAAAATTTCTACCCATCAATAAAAGCAGGCTAAAATATGATATTTCAGCAATCTGGTGGACAAAGTGATCCCCCCAATAGGATTTAATTATTGAAAAATCGGCGTTTTTAAGCATGGCTTTTGCCTTTCTGGTGGTAAAACAGTGGGGATGTCCCCCATAAATTTGTTTTCCCTTCCAGCCGAGTTTAATCAATAATCCCTCGGGTGTAAAAATGTTGCCCTCAGTCGGTATAAAGATCTGTAAAATCCCACCCGATTTTAAGACACGGCTAATTTCAGAAAGGGCACTCCTTGGCCTTTTTACATGCTCTATTAAGTCAAAACAGATAACTGCGTCGAAAAAGGAGTCATCATACGGAATTTTCTGAACATCCGCGACGCAAAACTTCGCCTTGTATACCCTGCGTTTGGCTAAACTTATTGCCTTTTTTGAAATGTCAATACCATAAAGTTTAAGGTCTGGCCGGTAAAAAGATAGCGCTTCAATAATATCTCCCACTCCACAACCAACATCCAAAACCCTTCCGGAAACACTTCTTAGGGCTCTTAATCCATAAAAAAGTCTGGGTGCCCGAAAGTGGACAGGACTTAAGCGAAGTGTCTCCCCTCCCCAAACTTTCTTTTCATAATCAAATTTATACCCACCCACGATACCTAAAATTTTACTCTATAAAGAAGCACTTTTTCAGAAGGAACCTGTTCAAATAATTTAGGCTCTCGTTCAAACAAACCCAAGTATGTTTCTTTTCCTGTCGTCAAGGCAATCAAATTAATATCTTCATTTCTTAACCAATCGATAACTTTCTTTCTATCTTCGTTCCAATTCTTAAAAGGATTTTTTGGGTCAGGAAAATAATAAAAAGGGTCAAACATCTGCCCCACCATGTCGCGGCCCTTTATTTGATAGTCGTGGGCCAAGAAATAAGTGATATAAGGCCGATCTTCGGGAAGCAAAATCCCTCCTCCT
>MGGC01000016.1:11819-19742 GCA_001792215.1 Candidatus Woesebacteria bacterium RIFCSPHIGHO2_01_FULL_38_10 | reverse complement strand
AATTTCCTTAAAACACTTCTTGTTCTTGCGTAAGTGTATTGCAAATACGGACCAGAATTTCCCTCTCTTGAGATACTTTCCTGAAATTCAAATTTTATATCCTTAAGAGGGTTGGTTTTAAGAAAAGAATATTTTACTGCTCCCACCCCCACAACCTCGGCAACTCTCTCTTTTTCTCTCCCGTCTAAATCAGCTCTTTGAACGACAATCTTTTTTATCTCATCGATAGTCACATCTATAAGCTCAACTGCGCCGATTATTCTTCCTTTTCTTGAAGATATCTTCCCGGATTTTAATTGAACCATTCCAAAACCGATGTGTTTAAGTTTTCCCTCAAAAATTGGGTCTAATAATTCAAGAGCTTTGAAAATCACCTTGAAATATTCATTCTGCTCATTGGCTGTTGTTATAATTTGAAGGTCAAAAGGCCACATCTTCATCTTCAATTTTTGCAAATAGATATCCTTAGCCTCATAAGTTGGCGTAGCCAGTCTAGTCAAAAATACCCGATCATGAAGGCCGTACTTTCCTCCCTCAAATATTACCGCACCCCGGCTTTGCTTAAAGATTGTACCAATATTTTCTTCAATTACTCTTTTTCCCTTTTTATGAACTTCTGATTCAAAAAAGGCGCGGTCGTATTTTATTCCCAATCTTTTCTCAAACCCCTTATAATAATCTAAACTCCACTTGCGGGTTTTCCTCCAAACATCCAACAGGGATTTATCTTCACTGTAGATCCTGACATTCAACTGATCTATCTCAATTTTTGCCTTAGGATCTTTTTCGTAAGCGTTACTTCCCAACTGGTACATTTTTTGGAGAAGATCAGTTTTTTCACTAAGGTCAGCCGGTACATCAGATTTTTCTTTTAATAAGGCCCATAAACATTTGGCCACATGCGGACCGACATCCCCCTGGTAGTTAGCTCTGAAAACCTGCGCGCCACTCGCCTGCAAAAGTCTAACCAGACTTTCTCCATAAATGTAAGAAAAAAGGTGGCCGATATGAGGAAGTTTATGGGTATTGGGCTGGCCGTATTCAACCATTATTCTTTTGCCTTTCAAAATGTCTGATTTTCCATAATCATCTCCTTTTGAAAATACCTCTTTAAGCTCTGTTATAAGAACGAAAGTAGCCAGCCAAAAATTAATAAAACCCGGACCAGCTACTTCGATTTTTGAAACAATTTTTAACAGTTTTTTATCTTTTGATAGCTTTTTTACTATTTCTTCTGCCAGTTCTCGCGGGTTTTTAAATTTTGAAACTTTGCCCTTTTGGGGTTTTGAGAAAAGTTGTAAGGCTAAATTGGTACTATAATCACCATATTCATCAATTTCCGGAATTTGCAGATGAATATTTTCCTCGCCTGTTGCCCTTTGAATTACTTGGGCTATCTCATCTTTTACCATACTACTAGTCCTATTTTACTCCAATGACAGATAGTTGCACCAGAACCTTGCGCCCAAAATGCTATTTTAATAACCGCCTCGGAGGTGACTTAAGCCTGGTCTGCGAAACTTGTGATATATTCTAATATACTATATACTATTATTGGAAATATAGTTGGAGCCGATTTTCGAATAAGCTCTTGGCCAAAAGTATCCACTTGACCATAAGTATTAAAATTATTACATGCCTGAAAATAAAAAAATCTGTTTTAATTGTAAACATTGGCAAATAGATTCTGACCAATTGCCGCTAAGTCGAACTCACTATATTAAAAAAGGGAAAGTGCCAAATGCTCATGGCAAATGCACCGCCACATTTACTGACACAAATGGCAATCCCCAAAGATACGATAATGGTATGCTGGGGGGATCCAGTTGCGTCGCAGAAGATGACCGTGGAAAAGAACTTTTTAACCCAGTTCTCCCTTAATAATTTCCCAATTAACAGTAATCTTTCTTTCACCTATAATTTTACTCATCAACTGATTTTGAAACAGCTTTTATGTCTGGTGAAAGAAAATGCGCTGATTGTCCGTTTTTTCAAGATGGTGTTTGCAAAAATCCCGGCAATTTAACTCTTCAGGGATATCCGAAAAAAGAAGAGGATTATTTATGCAATTTAGGAAATCCTAGACATAATCCTGATCCTAAATCCACTGAATTTGCCACACCAACAAGTGGCCTGCGCACCCGTTTACGGTTACTAGGAATAGTACACTAAGCAGAAAAAGTTTAAACTAATATTGATAGGTTTTTTAAAGGTTGATTTTAGAGTCAGACTCTTTAATCACTTAAGCCAAAATGTCTTTCCGTCACTTACAACTTCTACGTCTCCCATCTCATCCGTTCTTAACACCCTCACATTCTCTTTATTTAATAACTCAATCACTTCTTTATGAGGATGACCATAAGAATTATTTTTGCCAACAGAAATGATTCCCAGTTGAGGCTTAGCAATTCTCAGCAATTCTTCAGTCAAACCGTTTTTGCTGCCGTGGTGAGGTATTTTGATATATTCTATACTTCGGTTACCACTTTCCCCAATGGCTTTGATAACCTCATCTGAAATTCCAGGACCCATGTCTCCTGTCAAGAGAGCGTCAAAATCTTTAAAGCTTAAAATGACAACAAGCGAAAAATCATTCATATCCCTGCTTGTTGTGTAAGCACCCAACACTCCGCTTCCTCCGTTCAACTTTTCAGAACTTTTTGCCTGTGAATCAATTGATCCAAGAAGATTTTCAGTCAGATTTTCACTTGCATTTTCAACCCAAAATTGTTCAGAAGGATGAAGTATGTCTAAATGTATCAAATTATACTCAACTTCCAAACCTAAGACAGGGTTAATTACCCCTGCTCCACTACCCCCCACCATATTTTTTAGCACTTCCCACTCCTGACTGCTAGAAGTTAGAGAAGTTGCCAAAAAAGATTCCACCTTGTAGTTTTCGAATACATCGATAAGCCCCCTGAAATGATCCTTTTGCTGGTGAGTTAGTAAAACCACCTCAATTGTTTTATCCCAAAAAGGCATATGGCGACCTAAACACTCTAAAACTTTTCCTCCATCAGGACCCCCATCTATTAAGACTTGAGTTTCTCCGTAACTTGCTAAAATACTATCACCCTGTCCAACGTCGCAAGCAATAAGATGAAACTTTCGATCAGGGAAAGCCAAAACAGCCAGCCAGGAAAGGAAAGCTGCCAAAGATAAAAAAGCTAATATGAATTTCCAGCGAATTTGCATTAATTTCATTCGTAGCCCCAAGGACAGACCCTTAAGGTAACCTTAAGTTGAAAACAAGCTAATAAGCGTAATAAACCAACTTGTCAGAGGATAGGTTAAATATAAAACTATTTGGCCTAAGGGTCTTACCAATACGCCCACTAATCCCCCTATCATACCAATAACAGTAATGGGCATAATCGTCCATAAAACCAATGCATTAATAATCGGAGAAAGAATGTTAAACTGGCCAAAACTAAAAAATATAATTGGTGCAACACCTATTTGAGCTGCCAAAGAGGTTGAAAAACTCTCTCGAAATATACCAGGTATAAAACCTATCTTTTTATGTATCTTTGCCTCAAACAATATCAATGATGCTGTTGCAACGAATGAAAGAATAAATCCAATATCTCCTATCCACTCCGGCTTAATAAAAAGCATTATTAAGGCAGATAAGATCAAAGCTCTCCAGGCAAAATTGAGTCTTCCAAGTGCTTGAGCCGTAAAAGCCAAGCTTGCCATAATGGAAGCGCGAATTATCGGCGCATCAAAACCGGCCATTACCGAATAACCCCAAACTCCAATTAGGGCCAAAGGTAGCGCCTTTCGCCTGGGAAGAAATATAAGCAAAAGACCAATCAAAAATTTGGCAACTAAGGCAACATTCATTCCTGAGGCAACCACCACATGAGTCGTACCGCTTGCTCTTAGACTTTGCCAAAAATCTTTGGGGATTGTTGCTTTAGATCCCAAAGTAACTCCAGCAACCAAAGATGCGTGTGGCTCAGGCAAACTTAAATAATATATATTATTTAAGTTTTTTCTTAAGGAATATAAAAATCCTTGATTTTGCTTAAGCTCAATTAATCTTACTTTCTTCAGAGTTGACATTTTCAAGCCTCCCCGCTTCCCAACCCCATTCTCAACCTCTCCCTCAACCATTATAAAATCTCCGTAGAAAATTTCAGGATATAAAGGAAGATACAAGAAAAAACCGGATACTTTTATGTATTGGGATGAAGGATAACGAATCGGTTCCGAAGTGACTTTGGAACTTACTCTTAACTTTGTACCATCCGGGAAAGAAGGTCTTGTCTGATAAAAGAAAAAGATTCTAAGTGCAAGTAAAACCAGAAGAATAATCCAATTACGCATTGTTAATACACTGTTACTTTATCTTTTATTTTTTCATACACGTATTTTTTTAGAATGCCTTTTGAAAGCAGTTCTTCGACAGATGAGTAAGGACGTTGTTCAATGATGTTTTGGGCGTATACGGGACCAATTCCAGGTAGGCTCTCCAGCTGTTTTTGACTGGCTGAGTTGATATTTATCAACTCTCCCGCCTCCTGAGAACCACCCCCTAAAATTGCTTCAGACCCACTGGTAAAATTAGCACTCGCACTATCTGAGTGCTCAGGTATATATATTTTTTGTCCATCAGTAAGTTTTCCTGCCCTGTTAATCATTTTTTCAACCCAGACCCTGTCCGCTTCAGCAGACAATCCTCCGGCAGCAATTAGTAAATCCTCAACCCTACTCAGGTTACCCAGTTTATAAACACCGGGATTTTCAACCGCTCCCGAAATCTCGACAATTAACTCATGAACATCACTCTGGCTTCCTAAGGAAGTTTCTAGGACCTCTATTTTTGAAAAGTTATTTCCTCTTTTCAAATAAAAGATTCCTAAAGCCAAAAAAATTGCCCCAATCAGAAAAATTGACAAAAAGAATCTATTCCTATAGAAAAACTTTTCCAGATCAAATTTTTCTTTCTCCTTTCCGCTAGTTAAATTTGAAGCTTCAAGACTTGCAAACTCAGGGGCTAGGCCTATTTCATCTTTAGTAGTCATAACTTATTTTATACTCAATAAACTCGAATAAGATGAGTATATGACCTCTCAAAGCCTTTAGCAAAGCAGGAAAACCTATTCATACATAAATTTGACAAGAAGAGGAAGAAGAAGTAAGATAGCCCATAATCATGTGGGGAAGAGAAAGAAAAAGAAAAGGTCAACCTGATAAAATATCGACCTCTGCGACCGGGCGCCCGGAATTTGGTGAACTACAAATAAAAGAGATTGCGGACATTCGCCCGGGGGTAAAAGTAGTCGAGTGCTACATGGATGAACACGGCAATAAAGTGAGGGGCAGAACGTATGAAATAGTCGGTCGACCCTACGAAAGAGAGGTTTGCCGTGGCAAAGGAATGTGGGTAAGAGTAAAATTCACTACCATGCAAGGAGACAAAACTTTCACAGAATTTAGTCTGGCGGACCACAGTGTAGTCCCCTATGGTAAAACGCAAACTTCTTGGAACCAAAACAACTGGCTTGAGAGGGTGGAAAAACCTTCTTAAATCTTCTTAAACCACAAAATTCACCAATTTACCAGGTACAAAAACTTCCCTCTTTATCTTCCTTCCGGCTAACCACTTGGCAATTTTTCTATCTTCCTTAGCTAACTCAACTACTTTCTTTTTATACGTAGACTGTACTCTGTCGACTGTAAGCGTAGCTCTCAGCTTCCCATTTACCTGCACAGGAATTTCAACTGTTTCTTCGACAATCAACTCAGGATCATATTCCGGCCAGGAAGCTTTATGAACCGAAAATTTCTGACCAAGCACGTTTACCCAAACTTCCTCAGCCAAATGCGGGGCGAAGGGGGCGAGCATCAAAGCTAGAGCTTTGAGGTTATCAGTTATGAGTTTTTTTGCCTGCGCAGGCAGGGATTTTTGAGTTTGAGCACGGAGAGCATTAACATACTCCATTATCGAGGAAATCGCCGTATTGTAATGAAACTTCTCAATATCCTCGGTAACTTTCTTTATAGTTTGATGCATTTTGATAGATAGTTGTGAGTTGCTTGTCCTGAGCGCAGTCGAAGGATGAGTTATAAATTGTGAGTTCTGAAATAAATCCCAAACACGCTCAACAAACTTTCTCATCCCCTCAATCCCGGTATCGCGAAAATCCGGATAACCATCCATCGGTCCCATAAACATTAGGTAAAGCCTGAGGGTATCTGCCCCGTACTTTTCAATATACTCATCAGGATTAACAACGTTGCCCCTGCTTTTACTCATCTTGGCTCCGTCTTTAATCATTAAACCATGAGCAAAAAAGCGAGGAAATGGCTCATCAAACTCTAAGTAATTCAAATCATTAAGAACCATCGTCACAAACCTGGCGTACATCAGATGTAACACCGCATGCTCAGCACCGCCGAAATAAAGATCAACAGGCAGCCACTTTTTGGTGATTTTTTCATCCCAAGGAAGTTGTAATTTATGAGTTGTTGGTTGTAGGTTATCCTGTCTTAGGCCAACCCTTTTCGCTCCAACACTCGGATAACGAAGGAAATACCACGAACTATCTAAAAATGTATCAGAAACATCTGTTTCCCTTCGTGCGGGCAAGCCGCACTCAGGGCAAGCTACTTGGTAAAACTCCGGATGATCGGCCAAAGGTCCCCTTCCCTCACCCTTGGGTATATAATCTTTAATGTCAGGAAGGTTAACCGGTAACTTAGCCTCATCAACAGGATACCAGCCAGCATGCACCCAATCGCTCTGGTCCTTACGCAAGGCTTCACGCTTGGAAGTGTCGTCTTTAAAGGTAAACCAACTCATACTTTCTTTTGCACAAGCTTTACAATAGATCATCGGTATCGGTGGCCCCCAATACCTTTGACGTGAGATAATCCAGTTTCGAAGATGATATGAAGTAGTTCGTACACCCTGACCCTCACTTTCCATATAATCTATAATTTTCCTTGTTGCTTTATGTGTGTCCATCCCATTCAAAAATCCTGAATTTATCATCATCCCTTCTTCCTCCTGAACTTGCTCCACTTGTATAATTGGCGAGATATCGCCATCTGAGCCGACAACAACACGAATTATTTTTAAATCGTACTTTTCGGCAAACTCAAAATCACGTCTATCATGTCCTGGAACACCTACAACTGCACCTGTCCCTACATCAAATAAAACAAAATCTGTTACCCAAATTGGCATTTCTTTACCCGTTAAATGATTAATTGCAAATAACCCAGTAAAAACACCAGTTTTTTCCTTTCCTTGCTCAATTTTTTCATCTTCTGATTTACTTTTTGCCTTTTTGATATATTCTGTTACCTTTCCTCTGTTTTCCTTAGTCGTAAGTCTTAAAACATCTTTATACTCTGGAGAAATAGCAACAAAGGTTGCACCAAAGTTAGTATCAGGTCTTGAAGTCCAACAAGAAATGGTTAAGTCACTTTCTTTCACCGGATAAGTAATAGTAATTCCATCTTTTTTTCCTATCCAGTTTCTCTGAGCTATTTTAATTTTTTCCGGCCAATCAATTCTATCTAATCCGTCCAATAACTTGTCAGCATAATCTGTAATACGAAAGCGCCATTGCTCAAGATCCTTTTTCTCAACGATACTGGCGCATCTTTCGCAAATATAAGTTCCCTCAGATACTTCTTCCATAGATTTAAATCCGACAGGAATTTTTCCTGCTTGTGCTGGAGTCATTACTTGCTCATCAGCCAGCACAGTTTTACAGGAAGGACAGAAGTTCACCTCACTCTTCTTTCGATACGCCAAACCTGCTTTGAACATCTGTACAAACAACCACTGTGTCCATCTGTAATAATCTATATCGGATGTTGTCACTGTCCTGGTCCAGTCATATGCATGTCCCAAACTTTTAAGTTGATTTTCATAGTTTTTCGTAGTTTTGCAAATAAATT
>MGGC01000016.1:9696-11740 GCA_001792215.1 Candidatus Woesebacteria bacterium RIFCSPHIGHO2_01_FULL_38_10 | reverse complement strand
ATAAAACTTCTTTCTCTTCCCAACCATTTTAGAAGGATAATAAATCCCGTCTTTAAGCCATTTTCCAAGCCATTTTCTTTCTATTTTTTTATGTTTGAACCGCATACCTATTTAAGAAAAAATTTCTAAAAAAGCTTGCTTTGTAAAAGCTATTATATACTTCTTGTAGCTACAAAAACAATTTTCTTCAGACTTCAGAAAAGCTTTAGGGAGCTTAATTTCAATATTTTTCACTTAAAAATTGATTCAGTCATTTTACTATCATTAAAAACTCCGTCCGAAAGCCCATAAAATTCACGCTCTTCCATTTACTCAAATTAAGCTTGTAAAAAAGCCAATTCAATGACTTAAAAACCAAATTTATATTCCTAGCACTTTTAATTAATAAGCGCTAAAAGGTAAATTTACTTTCCTTTTCCTTTGACTTAAGCTAATTAAAATTACTCCTTTTCACAGAAATTGGGCTTTCTCAGAGAAACTTTAAAACTTTAAATGCCCTAAATCCTGAATTCCAAGATAGACTTCAACTTTATTTTCTCTCATCCTAAGTAGTGCATTACTTACATCAATCTCTTTTACTCCTTGAAAGTCTTTAATAATCAGTTTTTTTTGAATAAGAGAAATAAAATTGGCATGTTGGGCCAGAATATCAAATCTACCCTCTTCATTGTAAGAAGTAACCGATTCAACCTCACCGTCAAAAAGCATACCCTGACGGGAATATACCTTAAGAAAAAATGTCTTCTCACTATTCATTCTTTATATCAGAAACAGCCCCTATAAAAAGAAACTTCTCTTCGGGAATATGATCATACTTTCCCTCAATTATTCCTTTAAGATCCTCAACAGCTTCTTTCAAAGGAACATATACCCCTTTTTCTCCCCTTTGCGACCTGGCAACAAAAAAACTCTGAGTCATATAATTTCTTATTTTTTGGGCGCGACGGAAAACTAACTGATCTTCGTTAGAAAGTTCTTGCTCTCCGACCAAGGATACCATTCGCTCCAATCTTTCTGCTTGTTTTAACATCGACTTGGCTTTAATTGCCACCTCAAAATGTAAATCCCCTACCATATTGGGGTTAAGAGAAGTTGAAGAACTAGCTAAAACATCAACCGCAGGAAGCAAACCTTGTTGATATAAATTTCTAGACAAGACAACTACACTTTCCAGATAGGGGAAAATTGCCTGAACTCCATGATCAAGAATATCATCATTGGGCACATAAATTGCTTCTATTGTGGTTATTATTCCATCTTCTGTTGAAACCAGACGTTCATGGAAATCTGCCATTTCAGATTCCAATGTTGCCTGATATCCATCCTCGGAAGGAATTATCCCTGTCAATATTGATAATTCATTACCAGCCTGGGCAAACCTATAAACATTATCAATAAAAAAAAGAACATCTTTTCCTTTTTTATCTCTAAAATATTCAGCTAGGGTGGTAGCCGAGTAAGCTGTCAAAAATCTCACAGATGGATTCTCGCCCATCGGACCGTATATCAAAGAAGAATAAGGGCTGACTCCAGACTCTTTTAAAGCTTCATAAAGCTCAAGCCCTTCCCTGGCTCTTTCTCCGATCCCTGCGAAAACAGAAACCGTTGACTGGTTCGCCTTATCAACCACATTGTGAAGTACCTCAGTTAAAAGAATAGTCTTACCAACGCCTGCCCCACCAAATAAACCCACCTTTCCTCCTTTCAAAAGCGGGGCAAAAGTATCCAATATCTTAATTCCTGTTTCCAAAACTTCCTGCTTTGTTTCAATATGTACTCTTCTACCCGTCTTTTGGTGGATGGGGCTAACCTCCTGAGTTTTAATATCTTCACCGCTATCTATTGGCCTGCCAAAAATATCAACCACTCTGCCTAGAAGCTCCTCTCCCAGGGGAAATAAAATTGGCATTTCGCTATTTACAATCTTTGCCCCTCGAAAAAGTTTATTGGTTCTGGATAAGGCCAGACAATAAAAAGTGTCCGGGCCCGAAGATGCATAAACCTCAAGTTTGATATCAGGGTCACCTTGCAAAAATAAAAGATC
>MGGC01000016.1:0-9644 GCA_001792215.1 Candidatus Woesebacteria bacterium RIFCSPHIGHO2_01_FULL_38_10 | reverse complement strand
CTATCTAATCTTGTTCGAATATTCTCAGAAGCAACATTCATTGCCAGTATTCTGGACGCAAATTTGGCAAGTTGTGACTCCCTAATTGACTGGTCAAAAAGCGACGCGAATATTTCGGTTTCAAAAAACATCAAAATTTTTTCAACCGAGGGTTCGAAGATATATTTTACTTTTGGCTCTTCAACTTCTTTGCTGATGGGGGTACCCGCTGATATTGAAAACTTCGAGGGCGTCTGTTTAATAATAGATTGATAGCGGCCAAAATAAACTCTGATCTCCTCGTAGGAAACCAAGTGTCTTATTGCCTCAGACAGTTTGACATGGTCAATCCCGTAATCAGGAAAGTCAAAATAGGTATAGGGGGTTTTGGGTTCTGATTCTAAAAAAAGGGATCTACCCATCCTCCCAATAATTGTTGCTTCTACATTCCCCTGTCTCACATCGTCAAGGAATTTCTCAAAAGTCGCTTGAATCACTTCTCCGTAAAAACCGGTATTGGCTGAAATAAGGACAGCTACCGTTTTTCCATTATGAGCTAAAAAAGTTACCCTTCCTCCTTTTTTTAATTTTCCCCTTCTGACAAGCTCAGTCAGTTTACTGGCATACGCTTTTAATGAATCTTGAAATATCTCATTTATTGTCTGCAAAAATTCTCTATTTTTAAGAACAAAATTCCTTATTTTTATCATCCTTATTGAGGCAATTTCGCCATAAACTTCCGTCAGGATTTTAAGCGATTCCACACTTTTTATCTCCTCATCAATTTCTTTTTTGTAAATCATATTTTTTGAGCGACTCCCAATACCTCACTGTCCATTCTCAAACTATTAACTAAGTCAGTAAATTTATTACAAGATTTAATGAGTTCATCAACTTTGGTTTTGTATCCTTTATTGGTCTCATAATTCAATATTACTTCCTCGATTTTCCTTTTAAAATCTTCATCATCCCCTCCCCTCCAAACTCCTGACCACAACCCCCCAGCTAATAAAATGTTGGCGTTGACGGGTATTGTTTTACCCAGAGGTTGATTAAAAAAGATGTCCAGTTTTCTCCCCAGCTCAATTACATTTTGGACAGTCTCGCCAGCTTCTGCTCCAAAATGCATAAACTCTTTCATTTTTTCATATTCAACCAAAAAGCTGGTTAATTTTCTGCCTAAATCCTGCTGCAAAAATGTTTGAACCTGATGTCCGCTTCTGGTTACTGAAAGAAAGGGATTAACAGCAGGTCTTCTACCCTGATTGTATAAATCTATATCAAAAAATATATGGCCATCGGTCATGGACATTAAATTTGTTTGGATATATCCTGAAAGGTCCCCCAAAACCGCCTCAGCCACAGGCAAACAGGTAATCGAACCCTTTTTATAATTACCCGCCCGCTCAATTAACTTTGCTTGTGTGTAAAAAATATCACCTGGGTAAGAACTTCTACCGGGAAATCTTTTGGCTAGAAGCGAAATTTCTCTGTAATATCTGGCGTGAGTTGTCATATCATCCAAAATAAGAAGCACATCCTTACCCTGATCTCGAAAAAATTCAGCAATTGTCATGGCGCTGTAAGGAGTCAGAAAGATAAGTCCCGGAGCATCTGAGGAGCTGGTTGCCACAATCAAACAATTTTTTTTAATACCCATTTCTTCCATAAACTCAAACCTATTTTTAATATCGATCAACCTCTGACCGATAACACAATATATGCAAACCGTCCCCATCCGGGCCTGGGTTAACATTACCTGAAGAAGAAAACCTGTCTTTCCCGTCTTCCTGTCTCCAATCACCAGTTCCCTTTGACCCTTTGCCAGAGGAATTATCAGGTCAACTATGGTCACTCCAGTTTCCAAGGACTCGGAAACTTGTTTTCTACCTATTATTCCGTGAGGTTGAGTATCAATAGGGCTCACTTTTAATCCGCCAATCAGTCTGCCATCGTCAATCGGCTTGACCAAGGGATCAAACGCTCTTCCCAGCAAACTCTCTCCCACAGGCACCTGTAAGAGCTCATCTGTCCTAACAACTTTAGTGCCTACTCTTAATTCTGATCTAGTCAAAAGTAAAACTTCGACTAAATCCTCACCCAAAGACAAAACTTGACCAATTTCTCCTGACTCAAACATTACAACCTCAGAGGGCTTTGCCTGAGGTAAACCCGAGACATAAACGATGGAGTGGACAATCTCCTCGGTAAAGCCAATTTCCCCAATTTGCTCCAGATAAAAGTTAAAATCTTTCATATATACTCAATCTTAATTTAATTGGAAAGTTAATTCCCCCGTTCACAGCGGGTGTGTAATTCTTTCTTCCTTATCAAGGACAAGTTTCACACTTCCCTTAATAACAACTTCCTCGAAACTTGTTGCGAGGTATTATCTCTAAAGAAAGATGTTATCTTTGCTTCGATTCATCCCCAATACTTGTATCGGGGAATTCTTGAAATCGCGAATAGCAACCTCGGACGATGGCCCGAAGGGACTCCTCCGAGGTGAAATCGGTTAGTAAATCCATCCACCTGCAGTAAATATTTACACTTGATCAGACACCTGGTAGTCCTTGAATAAACTTAGTATTTGCTCTTTTTTCTGCAAAAACTCCTTTTTAAAAGCTTTCCTTAAAGAAAAATCTCTATACTCTCCCTCAAATATAATTACGCAACCGGCAATAAGATTGGGGTCATAAGAAAGATTAAGGAGAATCTTTCTGCCCCAAATCCCCTGCGCTTGCATGTAAATCTTCTCAATACTTAAAGAAGTCGGCTCAAAAGCAAGAGAAATCTTAAGTTCCTTAAAGCTGGCAATCTCATTCTTGACACTTTTTAAGAATTCCTCCATATCGACTCCCTTTGACATCTCCTCTCTGATAGCCTCAGTCACCCAAGATCTAACTTTACTCTTCAAAGCAAGCTCAAAACCCTCTCCCTTTTCTTCATATAAAGAATTTAAAAGCAAATCAATTTCGTCAAGTAACTTAAGAGATTCTTCCTGGGTTCTAAGATGATTAATTAAAACACTCTCAGAAACACTTTCCATATCATTTTTGGCTCTTTGACTCATCTATCCTCTAGAGCATTTTTTCTCTTTGCCTCTTCTAATGCTTTCAGGACCAGTTTCTCATGCTCTTCCACACTTATTTCCTTGCCCAGTACCCTAAGTGATACTTCCTCAATAACCTTTAATATCAAACTATCTAAGACCTTAAGTCTTTCTCTCTTATAATTCTCAATATCAGCTTCGGAACTTTTGTATAGATTGGTAAAATCCTCAAGCATCTTCTTCTGGGCATTGGTAAATTGATTCTGAAGACTGAAACTGAAACTTTGAATTGCACTGACAATACTGTTATTGATATTGTTTGGTACACTTAATAATACTTTACCCATTTCATCTTGAATATTTTTTAAAGCTTCTTGATAAGATTTTAAAGACAATTGTGAAGATTGATCTAGAACCTCAGATATTTTAGCCAACTGATCCTTATTAAACTCTTCTGCATTCTTAATAATATCGATTGCTTTGATTCTGGCTGCCCCAACAATCTTTTGAGCATCTCTAAACGAATCTTCATATTTTTTCCTTTCTTCCTTTAAAGATTTTTCGCTTTCTTCCTTAAGCTTTAAATATTTGGCAATCAGCCTTAAATAAATGATAAGCAAAGCCAACAAAAAAAGTATCAGGGAAACGAAAGTTAAAATAATTAAATAAGTTAAAGTTAAATCCATAAGTATTAGTATAGTAGATTTTTACCCTGCATTTCGCTGGGTACTGGAATATTCAGAAAGGTTAGGATTGTAGATCCAACATCCGCCAAGCTTCCCTTGGCAAGTTTAACTTGCGCACCTTTTAAGCGATTGTTAATGATTATTAAAGGTACGGGGTTATTGGAATGATCTGTATTTTTGCTTCCTTTCGCAGTTGTATAAAAATACGCTGAGGTCGGATAAGTCAACAGCTCCTCGGCATTACCATGATCTGCAGTAACAAACATAGTTCCGTTAACCTTTAATACTGCCTCAATTAACTTACCCATATACTCATCGACATATTCGATTGCCTTTACAGTTTTATTAAGATCACCTGTGTGAGCCACCATATCAGGATTGGCGAAATTGATAACAAAAAAATGATATTTGTCTTTATTAACCTGTCTTATTGCTTCCTTGACAAGCCCTGGTAGTGACATTTCAGGTTTTTGATCATAAGTTGCAACTTTGGGAGAGGGAACAACCAGATCATCCTCTCCATCAACCGGCTCTTCGCGCAGACCATTAAAATAGTACTTGACAAATCTTTCTTTTTCGGACTCAGCCATATGCATCTGCTTCAAACCATACCGAGAAAGAATTAATGATAAGGGATTCTCAACAACTTCAGGTCCAAAAGCCACAGCTGAAACCGGCAGATTCTTTTCATATTCAGTCATGCTAACAAAAAACAAGTTCTTGGGCACCTTTTCTCTTTGAAAAGTTGCACTAATTTGGACATCCCTAAGTCTTATGTCAGTTTCCGGATCATAACCAAAATCAAATGATTTCAAAGTTTCAAAATTAGGCAGGACAAAGGCCATTGCCAGCTGCTCAGATCGGTCAATTCTGAAGTTAAAAAAGATAACCGCATCATTGTCCTCAATTCTTGCTATCGGCCCTTGTTCGTCTGCAATTAAAGTTGGCTCTATAAACTCGTCCGTCTGATTTTTAGCATAAGCACTTTTTATCGCATCTGGGCTAGATCTAACTTGGATAGCCTGGGAAAGAACTAAAGCTTTATAAACCCTCTCGGTTCTTTCCCAACGTCTATCCCGATCCATAGCAAAATACCTTCCTGATATGCTGGCAATTTTCCCAATCTTAAGATTCTTTAAACGATTCTCTACTTGTTCAACTATCTCTTTAGCCTCTTGTGGCGGAGAATCCCTGCCGTCTGTAAAAAGATGCAGGAAAACTTTGTCTATCCCTTCCTTTTTACAAAACTGGATAAGAGCATACAAATGCTCCAAAGACGAATGAACGTTACCACTACCTACCAGACCCATTATATGAAACTTGGAATTACTCTCTTTAACATGAGAGGAAGCCTGCAAAAACGCCTTATTATCATAAAAAAAACCTTTTTCAATCGCCAGATTTATTCTCTTTAGATCCTGAAGGATTACTCTTCCTGCACCCAACGTTAAATGTCCGACTTCCGTATTTCCGACTTCATTGGCTGGAAGACCAACAGATTCTCCCGAAGCAATGAGTTCTGTTTGAGGATAGTCCTTGAGGTATGATTGATAATGAGGGGTTCTAGCTAGACTTATGGCATTTCCTCCAGAGGGAGGAGCCAACCCAAAGCCATCAATGACCAAAAGAACCAGAGGCTTAACTTTTATTTCTTTTTTAGTAAAAAAAGGCAGATTAATCATAAGTTACAAAATCAGTATTAGGTAAGCTATCCCCAAACCCACAAGAATAATAACAATTGTCAACATAATATTTAAAACTACTGTAAACTGTATCACTCTTCTGGCCAGCGGGTTTCTGCCTATTGCTTCAATCCCTGTTCTTGAGGACTTACCGAAATAAATCATTCCCAAGCTAAATGAAAGAAGAATCATCAAAACAGCAAGCAAATAACGCAAAGATTCAAGTGGTTCAAAAATCGGAACCGTCATACCCTCTCTTATAAACTTAATCAGGTTTCCTCTTGAACCTGTTAAGCCGATGGCTGGGTGAATATTAACGATAATTTGGATTTTTCCAATCGCATTAGGATCAGTTGATTCATAATTCTCCAAAGCTGTGCCCAAGACGTAACCATTTCTATTTGAAAGTTGGGCAACTCCTGGAGTTTCTGAGCTGGTAACAAAATTGCCTTCTTTGACAAAACCATTTGCCGAAAATACTCTAACTTCAGCAATACCTGATGTTATAACAAGCCTTGAATTTTTAACATCTTTATCTTCAAGAGATGCCGCGGGAAGATCACTAATTACTCCATACATTGCAGGATCCTGGAAAATCTCACACCTTCTTACTCCATCAGAATATAAACAGATAATATCGCCGTTTTGGGCCTGATCATCGTTAATCGGGGCTGTAGTTGCAATACCTGATGAAGTTATTTGAGCATTTATCTTAGCTTCAAAGTTCAGTGAAATAAAGAAAAAAATAAGTAATATTGAAAAGACAAATTTTAAAAAAGTATTTTTCCGCATATTAATTCATGCTAGTATCTTATCTTTTAAAAAGCAATATTTGCAGCTTACCAAATTCTCTAGAATATCTATGCAAAATATTTTTCCGCATAATTTCCTAATGTTTTAGATTATAAAAATGGAAAGTAAAAGATAATTATTGAAGAATAATAATTAACGCATCTATTGCGGTTATCGAAAAAGCAACTATTTAAAAAAGCCTATTTTGTCTTCTAATAAAGCCAGGAATAGCTAAACTTTTATAATTGACTAACTAATTTCCGAATATTTTGCGGGAAACATCAGAGATAGATCTCAATATCCAGGTTTACAACATCGTAATTTTTTCTTAAAAACAGTCTTGACTTTTATCAGAAAACCAGTCTTAATAAATTAGACATTGCGTATTTAAATGTCCAAATTTTTAGGGTAAATTTCCAAACTCTTACTAAAATGCCCAAAAACTTGCCTAAAAAAAATGATGAATTTGTCTCCATAAATGAAGCTTCCCGAATACTTAATGTTTCTGAAAAAACATTACGACGCTGGGAAGAAAAGCACATACTTTTCCCCTTGCGCACACTCGGAAAACATAGACGCTATTCTCTCTCACAAATATACACTTTTAAGCGTAAAAAGGGCAAAAAAAGGATCAGATATAGTTTTGATAAATTCGAGAAAAGCTCCCAAGCAGAAATTCTTTTCAGAAAACCTCTCATAGGTCCTTCAATCGAAGAAAAAACCATGGAAGTAATTCCTGCGATTTATAAATCTCTACCAAAGGTGCAAAAAAAAGCTATTGTCTTAGCTAGCTTACTTTTTTTGACATTAAGTCTGGCTCTTATTGGTCAAAAAAGATTCTTGGCTAAACTTATACCAAGCAGCG
Organism: Candidatus Woesebacteria bacterium RIFCSPHIGHO2_01_FULL_38_10; assembly: GCA_001792215.1. Taxonomy (GTDB): domain Bacteria; phylum Patescibacteriota; class Microgenomatia; order UBA8517; family UBA8517; genus WO2-39-10b. The sequence goes on along the minus strand of MGGC01000016.1, from coordinate 2,588 downwards.
AATCCTCTTCAGTTTTTCCTCTTGTAAAAAAAGATAAGGAAAATGAAGCATTCAAAAGCTTAAAAAGATTTTCTGAATCCCAAAAAGAAGAGGTTCTTGCTGCCTCAACCTTTCAAAATATATCTTTCAATGTCAATGTAGATAGTGTCTTTAAAGAAAATACAACCATTGAAGGAATACTTGCTGTAGATAGTGGAAAAATCGTAAGTTCAGCAAGCACTTTTAACCTTGTCAACGAAACTGCAACAACCTTAAATATCGGAGGCGCGGCAACTTCTCTCAATCTAGCCGCAGGCACAGGAACAACAACAATAGGCAATACTCTTAACCTGGCGGGCAATCGTTTGATTTCGGAAGGTGACTTACTAGTTGATCCGGGAGGAGGCGGCGTATCAGTGGGAACCGGAACAGCCGGCTCAATTGACCTAACCGGGAATGATCTTTATATAACCGGCGATCTGGAAGTCGATGGCTCTGCCTATATTCCAACTTTGGTGATTGGGAGTGATACAATAACAGACATTACCGGAACAGGATTACAAGTATCAAGCGGTTCACTCCAAACAACTTTGGGAACTTCGATAGAGTCAGGAGAAATTGCCGATGATACTATAAAAGAAATCGATCTTAGTGTATCAAACTCACCCACAAATGCTTATCTTTTATCTTATAATTCCTCAACTGGCGGTTTTACCTGGACAACCGATTCTTGGACAGACTCGGGTACAACAGTCTATTTAACCGACACAACCGACGAACTGGTTTTAGGAGGCACATCAACCTTATCGAGTGCCAAATTTTCAATTGACGGAGATACTGACCAAATTCAGCTTTTTATTCAGGGAAATAGCACTCAAACCTCTAATCTTGCAGTATTTGAAAATTCAGGCGGAACTGATCTAATTACAATAGGTAATACCGGAATACTAACTATATCAGACGGAGGTTTTTTAGATCTTTCTAATATTGTCCACGATGATTCAAGCCCGCAGGGATTAAAACTTCCACAGTCAGGAAGCTTGACAAACCTCTCAAGCGGAATGGGATACCTTGCTTTCGACACTTCAGACCAAAGAGTCAAGGTTTATAACGGAACTACATGGTCGGATATTAGCGGTGCATCAACAAGCTTGCAAGAAGCTTACAGCAATGATGTAAACGGCAGTGATACAATTATTGCTCTTGATTCAAGCGATGATTCTCTTATCTTCAGAAACCCTGCATCAGGAGGCACGGACTCCTCATACGTCCTCACACTTGATCAGCTGGCAACAGGGGCAACCGATGCTTTAAGAATATCAAACGCAGGAACTGGAACTTTAATAACCACTGATGCGGCAGGATCCGGAACAACTGCTGATGCAATTCTTATCCGACAAACTTCCTCAGGCACTATCACTGATGCAATTGATGTCTCCGATGAAACAATAACCAATGCTTTAAATGTTGGAGCCAATACTATAACTGGAACAACTTATACCCTTTCAGGAACAAGCGCGGTGATTGATTTTTCCAATTTTGATCTTGCAACCACAGGCCATATAACAGTTCAGGGAGGCTACGGAATCGATACAAGCGCAGCTGGAACATTGGCTTTGGGAGACACAACTGCCACAACAATTAACCTGGGTAGTACTGTCACGACAACCCTAAATATCGGAGCCGGAGGAGCTTTGACAAGAGCCATAAATATCGGCACCGGAACAGGAGCCGATACTATCAATATCGGAACAGGGGGAACTGGGGCAGATGTAATAGCCATAGGGGGTGGAGTCGGAACCTTAGACATTAACACTGGAGATTGGGATATATCAACCAGCGGTGATCTTTCCGGAATAGGCGCAATTACGGCGGATGGAGCCATAAATTTTAATCCAGCCACAACAGGAGACATTAATTTTACCGTTACTTCAGGAGATACCAGCTATCTTAATATCAGCGGGCTGACCTCAGGAAGCGGATCCGCACTTTGTTTGGATGGATCAAATAACCTGGTCACCTGTACGGTTGGACTCGGGGGAATTTCCGGATCAGGAACAGCAGGACAAATTGCCTACTTTGACACAACCACCTCAATAACCTCAGAAACCTCTGGTTTTACCTGGGATGCAACAAATAATAAGCTGGGTATCGGCATCGACTCCCCCACCTCCAAATTCCACCTAACAGGAGCAGTTGTTGGAAAGGCCTTATCCATCTTTGATGAAACCGGCGACCAAAACATATTAACTGCAAGTGCTTCTGGAACCACCCAATTTAATCTGACAAGGACAGGGACTATTGAAACTGGTGATTTGACACTGGGTCTCGATGATGCTTCGGCTACGCTCAGTACACAGGACACCAATGAAGATTTGACCTTTGACCCTAATGGAACAGGAGCAATAATCCTAACAGCAACTACTGGGGTAAATATAACCTCAACCGGCTTGGTTTCTGACTTAGACGGAAACCTTGTCTTGGATGACCAAATTGACATAGGAAGTACAACAACGGGTGTTAGGGTTACAACCACCGGATCAATCTCTGACATCGACGGAACTCTACAGTTAAATGATACTGTTGATGTAACAGGAACTATTTCTGAT
>MGGC01000015.1 GCA_001792215.1 Candidatus Woesebacteria bacterium RIFCSPHIGHO2_01_FULL_38_10 | reverse complement strand
ATCGATTTTCTTTTGGCCTTAAAGCTTGAGCCTTTGGCTAATTCTCCCGCAACATTGCCTAGATCACCTTCCTCTTTATATAAATTTTTAACCTCTTTTAAATCTTTTTTATAAGCTTGGGTTATAACCTGAAGCATCATCCTTTCAGCCAGGTTAAAAACTATTCCCTTATATCCTGGAGCAAGTTGTCCTAGTAAAAGATTGGTAATTTTTTCTGTTTCGCCTTTTTCTGCCTTCTTAAAAAGAGAAGCTAAAATTTTAGTAATTTCGATTCTTGACCTAGTTTTTTCCAGCTTTTCAAGGAAGTTAGCTAAATTTCTAAAATCCATAAGGCTATTATACAACCGTGTCTTTTTCGATTACACTTGCTGAGAAAGATATGTTGAGAAGAAAAGGTAGGCAAAAATGACAACCGCTATAAAAATTAACCCAAAAACTATACTAATGTAACCTCCAGACTCCTCATGAACAACTTTATTCAACCCATCTCCAACCAAAGTCAGACCAAAAAGAGATGGAAGGACTAATATCATATATAAAAATTGTGGGTCAGCTGTTGTCATAATTAAACTGTTTTACCTGCCCGCCACGATCCGTCGCCATAGCTTTAGAGCGCCGATGATTTGACAAAGGCAGGATCTTGAATTTATTTTATTATATACCTTGACGCCTTTGTCTTCCCCTGCTTTTTAACAACTCCCTTTTCTATAAGATAACTTAAATCCCTTAAAATTGTATCTTCAGAAACCATTGACAAAACTTTTTTAAGATCCTGCATTACTCCTGAGCCCCCCCCGGACAAATACTCGATAAGTTTCATTTGACGTTCGGTCAGTGCAATTTGCGTCCCAATCTTGCCCTTAAGCTTCATGTCGATTGAAAGTTTACGCACCTTCTCCTTAATTTTACTAAGTTCTATGGCAACAACCTGGGTAAAATACTCAAGCCAAGGCGTTAAATCCCGATCACTAATATTTTTAGACTGCCTATCAACTTCTGCAAAGGCTTCGTAATAGGAAGCAGGTTCTTGATCAAAATGTTCCTCGAAAGCAAAGAAACGCTTTATATCGTATCCCTCTCTCACTAAGACAAGGTTGGCAAAGGCTCTAACTGTACGACCGTTCCCTTCGACAAAAGGATGGGTTGTTACCAAGATGTAATGGGCAATTCCCGCCCTTAAGACTGGATGAACCTCCATTGCCTCTTGCGAATTAAACCATTCAAAAAAATCCTCCAAGATATAAGGAATTTCGATAAAGGGCGGAGGTTCGAGAATTATCTTTCCGCTTCTTTCCTCTTTTATTATCACTTGGGTTTTCCTTAAAACTCCCACTTTTTCATCGGAAACAATTTTGCCTACAGTTTCCCTGTGGATATCAAGAAGCATATCGATATCATATCCGCCCCTTTTGACAACCAACTCATCCAAAAGTTTCATCACATTTCGATAATTTATAACTTCCTGAACATCCCGCTGCCGGGCTACAATTTCCTCACCCTCAAGAACTTTTTTTGTTTGTTCCAAACTTAGCTCATTTCCTTCAATATGGGTTCCATGATGAATGGTTCTAGTAATTGCCTCTGTTTGAAACTGCTTTTCGTAATAGGGAACCAAAGGTGCATTTTCAATAACTTCTTTAGCGGCCTCGATTTGGCCAATAGTTTTGAGAATCTTGTTGGAAATAATAAACCTCGGAGAATACATGCTTAAATATTACGGTAATTCTGCGGAAAAAACAACATCTTTTTTTGTATAATATCCAGAAATGGTATTAATTAAAAAAACCCATCCTCTGACGAAGGTCGAAAGCAAACTTTTAAACTCAATCAAAAAAGAAAAAACTATCAAGTTTTTCGAAAAATATAAAATAAAAGGACTTATTGACCAAGATCCCGGAGAAAAAATTCCCTCTTTTAGTAATATACTTAAAAAGACCAGCTATTCTGTTATCAGAATACCCAACCAGCCTTGGGAAGTTAGATTTAATTTTAAAAAGACAAGAGGGGTTACAAAAATTTTTTTACACAACAAATACGATTCTGGAAAACCTTCTTTAATCTTTCATCACGGCTTGGCATCCAGCAAGAACACTGAATTGAAGGTATTCCTTAACAGCATCTTTCTTGACAAATTTAACGTTTTTTCAATAAAAGCTGCTAATCACGACTCATTAAGACAAGTAATCCGTCAGTGTGTCAATAAATTTATGAATTTAGCCACAACCACTTGTGCGTCTGTAATTGCCATTAATGAAATTGTAAACTTTATTAGGGACAATTCCGACAAACCTATATTCGTTGTTGGATTATCAATGGGAGGAATTGTTACAGGCTTACACTATTTTTATTTTGGAACCGCTAACTTTTACTTCCCAATCATTGCCTATCCTAACTTTGGAGAAATAATCCTTTCAGAGAAAAATAGACCCCTTATCCATAATTATCAAAAGCTTTCTCGAAATGCTTCAATTAAAAATTGTTTTGAAATACCCAAAGTGCTCAAAAAGAAACCAAAAGAAAAAATTTACCCCATATTGGGAAGCAATGATGAATTAATTGATTTTAAAGACGCCCAAAAGTTTTGGAAAGGATATAAAACTAAAACCTTTAACACCGGCCATTTTTCAATTGCTCTAAAAATAGGTGAAATAAGAAATTACATTCTCGAAACCTCAGGAGTGCAATAAGGTCCGACCTTATTGCATTACTAGTTTCCAAAAAATTTCCGGAATTTTTTCTGCCAAATCATCTGCGTTGTAATTGGGACCAACTCTTTGATAAAGCTCGTCCGCTGCTGCTTTCGAAATATAACTGGCAGCACAGGCTGCTAAAAATGGTCCATTTTTTGCTAAAAGTGCGACTGTCAATCCCGCCAAAACATCCCCTGTCCCACCTTTAGTAAGACCAGTATTTCCTCCGGGAATATTTACACACTTAGAAGGTGAGCAAACAATTGTCTTTAGTCCTTTTAAAACAATTGTACATTTGTATTTAGAGGTTAGTTGCAAATCTATATAATCTAAGCTCTGACCTCTAAGCTCTAATTCCTTCCCAAAAAGTATTTCAAACTCCTTTTTATTGGGAGTAATTATCGCACCCTCCGGCATCCACTCAGGATCCATCACCTGCAAACTTCCTGCATCAATTACCCATTTTTTATCAGGAAATTTTTCCAAAAATCTTTTTGTAATCTCTCTAGTCCTTCTTCCTTCTTCATCCAAAATATTCCCTTGTTCTAACTTCATTGTCATCTGTTCTGATGCAAAACGCATCAGGCCTGGCCCGATTAAAACCGCGTCTGACTTTTCAATGTATTTTTCGGTTTCTTTCCATGGAACCCAAATAAAGGAAAGGAGTTTTGATTTTACGTGTTCTACAATTCCACCAAGCGAAGGCTCAGGCGATGTGAAAAAAACCATGTCAACAATTCTTGAAGCAACTTTGAGAGATAAAAGGGGCGCGCCGTGGAAAAACCTAGAACCACCGATAATAGTTACTTGCCCGTTATCCTCATTGGAAGAATCAACTTTTGGTTTATAAAGCTTATTAAGATTTTCTTTTTCAAAAACTTTTAACATTTGAAAAGATTTACCATCCAAAAAGTTAATTTCTACCTATCACCCCTAGGTATACTCCTCTCTATTCCGCTTGACGGAGGATCCTTTAAAAGTGGTCCTTCCACTCCAATAGGGGGTAGCTCATCTATAGAAATGTTACGCGGGTTCTTTACTATGCGAAATCTGTATCCCGCAAATTTGCCGGTAGTTATATTCCACAAAGGAACCTTCTGTACAATTTTATCCCATTCCACACTTTCCCTAGTCATACTTAATAATAATAAATTTATTAAGCGCTTAAAACTATTCTTTCCATCCTATCTAACCCTTCAACGAAATGGGGGTCAGCTGTCGTAATTATCGTTTGCTGTTTTTTGGTAACCTCCATAACAATTTTTCTGTGTTCATGGTCAAGCTCAGAAAAGATATCATCCAAAAGCAACGTCGGTAACTCACCAATCTTTTCTTTAATAAAGGAAAGTTCTGCCAATTTCAACCACAAAACCACCATCCTCTGTTCTCCCCTACTTCCATACCTTGCAATGTCCATTGCTTTCTTACTCTCTTTTTCTTCTAGTCTGAAAATAAAGTCATCCCTATGGGGTCCGACCAAGGTTGCTGTTGCAGCTACTTCTTCATATTTATACTGTTCCAGACGGGCTTCTGAAATTGCACTTTTATCATATTCTAAGCTGAACTTCTGATTGTTCAACCCTTCCTGACTATTGGCAAATTCAATAAACTCTGCACGTTTCCCTGAAATATAATCTCCGTTTTTAATAAGAAGTTTGTCCCAAAATAAAAGCTGACTTCTTGAAACTCCTTCTTCCTTAATCTTCAAAAGAAGTCTATTTCTTTGCCTTAGTCCTTTAACATAAGATAAACTTGTACGTCGATACTCTCGATCGGTTTGTGATAAAACCATATCCAAAAAATCCCGTCTCTTTCCCGGAAACTCAGTTACAAGTCCCAAATCCCAAGGCCCAAAAAGCGTTACTCTAAATTTCCCTGCAAAGTCAATTAAGCGTTTACCAACCCCGTTAATAAGAAGTCTTTTCCTTGCCACCTTCTCAACTTTTCTCGGATTCATCCCGATGGTAATTTCTCCCCTTGTGAGAATAACTTCCAAGTTTGTTCCGAATTTTTCCCCTTTCTCTTTTTCGATAACCGCACCCTCTGCTCTGGCTATCTCTTCTTCGTAAAAAATCACTTCCTCCTCAACTTTGGCTCTGAAACTTTTTCCTGTCGAGAGTAAAAATAAACTTTCCAAAACATTGGTTTTTCCGCTAGCATTAGGGCCAACAATTACTGAGGTTTTATTTGAAAAAACAAAACTTTTTTCCTTAAAATTTCTGAAATTCGACAAATGGATTCTCTTAATCTGCATACGCTGACTCAATTATACTGGAAAAGGATCTGGACAAAAAATTTTTAAAAGTTCTAGAATAGTATGGGTGTGAAAAATTAATGGCAAAGAAAGAAAATAAATCAAACGTTTTAAAAACAATCACTACCCTATTTGCTCTAACATCTCTGGCAGTTGCTTTTAGGAAGTACTTGACAAAACCATTCAGTTTTCTTAGCAAGAAAAAATAAACTACCGAGGGCTAAGAGTCCTCGGTATTCGCGAGTGTTTGAAATAAAGACTATTACTAGACTAGAGAGTTATTTAATTTTGGCATTTTGGGCAGAAATAAGTTCCTCTTCCTGAGAGTTTAATTTTTTTTATCTTTGATTTACATCTCTTACAGGGAGTGCCTTTCTGATCATAAACTAGGGTATGATCCTGATAATTTCCTTCTCTCCCATCTGGAGTAACATAAGCAAGTTCACTTGCACCGCCATACTTTAATCCCTGCCTCAAAACCTCCTCAATTGCATCATATAGTCTTCTAACCTCTTCATCACTTAACTGTCTGCTGAGTTTTCCAGGGTGCACTCTAGCAAGCCAAAGCGCATCATTGGCATAAATATTACCAACCCCTCCAATTTTTTCCTGATCCATAAGAAGAGTTTTTATTGAGCGTGAAGATTTCGAAGCAATGTTTTTGAACTTATTAAGTGTCAAGTCTTTGAACGGTTCCGGTCCCAATTTGCCGATAAAATCAGTCTTTTCAATTTCATCTGTCCTTATAACTCTAATCCATCCAAAAAGTCTAACATCGTTGTAATAAAATTTCCCATCATGGTCAAGTTTAAAAATTATATGAGTGTGTTTCCCTGGAAGACCGCCCACTACCTTACTTGAAAGGTTAGGAACCTTCTTAAGATTTGGTCCGCGATAAATAAGTTGCCCTGTAAGTTTTAAGTGAACTACTATCGAATAACTGTTAGAAAGATCAATTGATAAAACCTTTGCAAAACGTCGAATGTCTTTTATTTTTTCGCCAACCACATCCGTATCACGTATTGCGTATTTCGTATTACGTATTTCAACACTCCGTATTGTGTGTCCAACAAGATACTTCTGTAATTGTAATTTTATTGATTCAACTTCAGGTAATTCAGGCATGTAAAGTAGTACGAATTAGGTAGTATGCAAAAAAAACCTTGCTACATTCTGCTAGCTACAAATTTCTTAAACTCTTTAACAAATCTTTCCTTGGAAAATTTCTTAGCTTGATCTTGAAGTTTATTCTTGTCCCATTTAATCCCGTCAAACCTCTCAATAGCTTTCTTTAAAGTTTCTTCATCTTTGTCATCAACCAAAATTCCCGTCGCTCCATCTATCACCGATTCTTTAAAACCGCCACCGTTGAATGCTATAACGGGAGTTCCCGCAGCTTGGGATTCTACGACCGTCATGCCGAAATCCTCATCATGAGCAAGGGCAATAAAGCCTTTTGCTCTTACGTATAATTTATAAAGTTCCTCATCAGAAACTCGTCCAAGTAATTCGATATTTCCTCCCGAGAGTTTCTTTAATCTCTTCTCAATATCCGAAAATCCATGCGCTTCTCCTACAATCTTCAACTTATACTTAGACTTAAACTGTTTAATTACCTTTGCAGCCTCTTCTAAACCTTTCGCCCCCACCAGCCTTGAGACTACCAGAAAATATGGCTGCATATTCTCGTCTTGCGCTTCATTACTATATAGTATTGAAGTAGATTTAATAATTCCCTCAACATCAACTGAAGGGTAGATAACAACCGAATCTCTGCTATAGAACTTCTTAATACGTTTCTTGACGTTCTCCGAATTAGCAATAAAGTAATCTACTCCCCCCCTAATCTTAGTCTTAAACTTAAACTGTTCTCTGTCGGGTTTCTGTGAAACCCTCCAGTCATACATCCTCATAAAATGCCCGATAATCGCTGAGTAAATTTTCACCGGCCAGTACTTTGTAAAACCAACCGAAGTCTGGTATCCATAAAGCCAGCGCGGGGGCGTATGACAATAAGCAATTACCTTGGTCTTTGGTCCTACTCTAAAACCCCTAGTTATATACCAACTGCAAGAAGTTATAACCAAATCGTAAGAAGATAAATCAAAACTTCTCCAAATTAAGGGGGTCAAAAATCTTAGTGGGCTGTAAAGCTTTCCAATTTTAAGTATTGGTGCGAGCCAACTTTCTATTATTTTCCTGTCTCCAAACTCTTTTTTAGCTGTACTTCCTTTTACCGAAAAAGCGGTATAAATTGGCGCTTTTGGATATAAATCTGCCAATACTCGCAAAACCCTCTCCGCCCCCCCATATTCTTTTATATAATCGTGAACCAAAGCAATCTTCATAGTAGATTAAGCTGATTTTCGCTGACAATTGCCTTCCCAACATCTTTAACTCTCTTTGTTAACGTCTTAAAACCGAATTGCGAGAACAAATCTAATACTTTATCGTTATCAACCTGCCAGTTTGACATTTCTTGCAAATTAACATCGACATCAACATCAATAACTATTTTTGCAAGTTTATATGATATGTCTGCATCTTCCTTGTATTTTTCAAGCTTATCGCAGGTAGACTTATCTAACTTATCAAGATGCTTGTAAATATTATCCAAAGTTCCGAATCTTGACAGTAATTTCTCAGCAGTTTTGGGACCAATCCCAGAAACACCCGGATAATTATCAGAAGGGTCTCCAACTAAGGCTTTATAATCAGTAATTTGAGAAGGTTTTACCCCCATTTTTTCAACCACGTCCTCTATTCCAAAAAGTTTAGCTTCTGAAAGACCCTTGATTGGTAAATAAACTTTTACTTTACTGTTCACAAGTTGTAAAATATCCCGATCTCCAGTAACAACAATTACTTCGTCGATTAGAGTGGAAGAGCGGGAGAACGGGAGAGCGGGAATTTTTTTACTTTTACTCCTATACTCCTCTTTTACTCTTACACTCTGGTTTGCAATTGTTCCAATCAGATCGTCCGCTTCGTATCCAGCCATCTCATAAATTGGGATTTGAAAGGCCTCGATTACCGCTTTAGCTTTTTCAAACTGACTCGATAACTCCTCATCCATCTTAGGCCTTTGGGCTTGATAAGCCTTAAATTTTTTATGTCTAAAAGTTGGTTCTT
>MGGC01000014.1:4485-8769 GCA_001792215.1 Candidatus Woesebacteria bacterium RIFCSPHIGHO2_01_FULL_38_10 | reverse complement strand
AACTGTATTGCATATGTTGAAAGACTTTCAACATAACGCCTCTGTCCCTCTGCATAAATAGTGTCCAATGCAAGCGAACTTTTTCCACTCCCAGAAACTCCCGTAAAACAGACAAGTTTATTCTTGGGAATGTCCAGATCAATATTTTTCAGATTATGTTGACGTGCACCGCGAATTTTTATTACGTTTTCCACAACAATAACTCCACGAATCGGAGCGTGTTTACTTTCCACCCCAAGAGTGGAATAGCCTTGCACCTCAGGGTCATACCTGATATACGTTAAATTAGATTATCAGAAAAAATCACCTTCCAATGCAATAAGACCACCGATAACCCCGTGGCAAAAAAGATTATATACTTTTCCTACAGGAATTTGAAAGTTTTGAAGGTGGTTTGAGGGGGCTTTAATTTTCAATACCTTTTATTTTATCCCGTATTTCTGCTGCCAGTTCAAAGTTAAGATCCTCAGCTGCAAGTCTCATTTCCCGACGGAGTTTTATGACAAGTTTTTTCTTATCCATCGGGGTTAAGCCTTCAGTGTCAATCAGGCTAAGATCGAGGTATCGACCAGTCCCATATTTAAACAATTTCTCAATTTCTTCCTCGTCTTTCTCAACAAGTTTTTTCCTTATTGGTTTTTTGATTGAGGTTGGTTTTATTCCCAAAACTTTGTTCATTTTAAGTTGATATTTTCGTCTTCTATCAACTTCGGCAATTGCCCGCCTCATAGAACCGGTAAGTTGATTTGCGTATAATATTACACAACCTTCTACATGTCTTGCTGCCCTACCCATTGTCTGAATTAAAGAAACTTCACTTCTTAAAAATCCTTCTTTATCGGCATCCAAAATTGCAACCAAAGAAACCTCTGGTAAATCTAATCCCTCGCGCAGTAAATTTACGCCGATAAGGCAATCATATTTTCCCCGTCTTAAGTCATCTAAAATATCACCTCTCTCAAGGGTAGCAACATCCGAGTGCAGATAATGAACTTTCATCTTTTTCTCTATCAAGTAGTGAGAAAGGTCTTCAGCTGTCTTTTTGGTTAGGGTGGTAACTAAAGTTCGTTCACCTTTTTTCTTTCTTTTTTTAATCTCTTCAATCACATCTTTTACCTGATTTTCGGAGGGTTTTATAAGAATTTTCGGATCAGGTATGCCTGTTGGTCTGAGTAATTGCTCAACAATTCCTGAGGTGTCGTATCTATTCCACCCCAAGGGTGGAATAGCTTTGCTACCCTGGGGAAGATTGCTCTTTCTTCCGGCTTTTTTTCTTACGAGCTTCGCTGAATCTTTTGCCATCGATATTTCCCAAGCCGAAGGTGTAGCCGATGTTGCGATAAAATTCGGGATCCTCATCATAAATTCGTCAAACTTAAAAGGTCTGTTGTCAAATGCGGCGGGAAGTCTGAACCCGTGATCGACAAGGGTTTTTTTTCTGGAAAGATCACCTCTATACATACCTCTGATTTGAGGAAATGTTATATGACTTTCATCAATAAAAACCAGCCAATTTCTCCCGTAAGATTCCCTAAAGTAATCGATAAGTGTAAAAGGAGGATCTCCGGGCAAACGACCGTCAAAATATCTTGAGTAATTTTCTATTCCTTTTACATAACCTACCTCCTCAATCATTTCCAAGTCATATGCAACTCTTTGTTTCAATCGATACGCTTCAAGTTCTTTCCCTTCATTTTTTAATTCTTGAGTACGTGATTGCAGGTCTTGGCGTATTTTGACAAAAACTTCCCTATTTTTTGAAAGATCAGTTATGTAATGCTTGGCTGGGTAAAGAATGTAGCTTGAAGGTTTCTGATTAGAGCTTGTCAGTATAGTTCCTGAAACAGGATCTATAATTTTTACTTGATCGATTTTATCTCCAGTCAAGTGAACTCGTATTCCGCAATCTTCATAAGACGGGTAAATGTCGACAACATCTCCCCTTACTCTAAATGTTCCCCGATGAAAACCAAACTCCCCTCTTTCATAGCGAAGATCAATAAGCCGATTAATAATTTCTTTTCTTTGTATTTTCGTTCCTTTCGAGAATTCTAAAGTGAAATGCCCGTATTCGCGGGGAGAACCAATGTTATAAATACAAGACACAGAAGCGATAACGATTGTATCTTTTCTGGTAAGTATATTGGTTGTGGAGGCAAGTCTTAACTTATCAATTAAATCATTGATACCCGCGTCTTTTTCGATATAGGTATCCGTTGAAGGAATGTAGGCTTCAGGTTGGTAGTAGTCATAATAGGATACGAAAAAAGAAACAGCGTCATCAGGAAAAAAATCCCTAAACTCCTGATAAAGTTGGGTAGCTAAAGTTTTATTATGAGAAATGATTAAAGCCGGCATTTGCAGTCTTTCAATAACATTGGCAATTGTGAATGTCTTGCCTGAACCAGTTACTCCCAATAAAACCTGATAAGGAATTTTCCTCAACACTCCTCTAACAAGATTTTCAACAGCACTTTTCTGATCGGGCGTTGCACTAAAGGGCGATTTTAGTTCAAATTTATTCATTAGTCCTTAATATTATCCGAGAGAGCGATTCATAATCAAGAAAAAATACTACTTGACAAGTTCGGGTATTGTTTGTAAGCTGGTAAAAATATGGTTTTAGTTGTTTACAAAAGACAAAGGCAAATTCTTGATTTCCTTAAGCAGTATATTCAAAAAAATGGTTTCGCTCCCAAGTTAAGGGAGATTGCAGAAGCTTTAGATGTTTCATCTTTAGCAACCGTACATGAACACTTATCGGCAATGGAGGAAAAAGGATTAATAAAAAGAAAGGCAGGTAAATCTAGAGAAATTGAGTTGGTTAATCAAAATGTAAGTTATTCTGATAAAGAATTTGATGTACAAATCTTGGGCTTTATTTCTGCCGGGTCTCCGATCGAACCTTATACTGACCCCAACGCTACATTCTCTATTCCTTCGGTATTTGTATCGGGTAAAAAAAGAACTTATTTGCTCCAGGTACGCGGACAATCAATGATTGAAGAACAGATTAGAGACGGTGATTATGTAGTTGTTGAACAGACAGATGTTGCTAAAGATGGGGATATAGTTGTTGCTCTTCTTGATAATGGATCTGCAACACTAAAGCGGTTTTTCAAAGAAACAACCAGAGTAAGGTTAGAACCGGCAAATTCCCAGATGAGTCCGCTTTTTGTCAAAAATGTAAGAATTCAGGGTAAAGTCGTTGGCTTGATCAGAAAGTATAAAAATTAGTTTATTTAATAGTTTAAATTTACTTTCATCGAATCTCTGAAAGTAAATTTCTTCCGGTCATTGAAGCAGGAATCGGAATCTCCAATAAAGAAAGAATAGTTGGTGCAACATCTGCCAATATTCCGGTTCTTAGTTTTTGTGATTTACCTAAAAAATCATGAGAGATTATAATAAAAGGAACCCTACTTAGGCTATGTTCTGTATCGATTGCGCCTGTTTGGGGATTGATCATTTCTTCAGCGTTTCCGTGATCAGCTGTCAAAATAGCCGTTCCTTGGAAAGAAAGCACAAAATTAGTAAGTTTTCCAACACACTCATCAACTGTCTCTATGGCCTTGACACAAGCGCCGATGTTGCCTGAGTGCCCAACCATGTCGGCATTGGGGTAGTTAACCACAATCAATTTATACTCTCCTCCCAGCCTTTTTATTAAATAATCTGTAAGCTCATAAGCAGACATTTCCGGTTTCTGATCGTATGTAGGAACTTTCTGAGAAGGAACAATGATTCTTTCCTCGTGAGGATAAGCCTTTTCCCGAAGACCGTTAAAATAAAAGGTAACAAATCTTTCTTTTTCCGATTCAGTGATCTTTAACTGTCTTAATCCACTACCTGCCAAAACTCCACTTAAAGGCATGTCAACAACTTCCGGGGGAAAAGCGGGTTTGGCGCCTGCCTCGGTAATTGGTTTACCATAATCAGTCATTGTTACAAAATAAAGATTTTTCAAAAAAGCTCCCCTATCAAAAGGCACTTTTGGTTTTATAGACAGTTTATTGATATCAGATTTTTGATAATCTAGCTCGAAAGTATCAAAATCGTAAGAAATGTGTGCTTGGGAAAAATTTTCAAAAACAAATGCCTTTGTTAATTGTCTTGATCTATCTATTCTAAAGTTGAAAAAGATAACTGAATCATTATCAGAAATCAACGCTATTGGTTTACCCCCCTCTCCCTGGATTAAGGAGGGTTCGATAAACTCGTCAGTTTTACCTTCTGAATACGAAGATTCTATAGCCTCTTCGGCAGTTTTGACAGATCTACCCA
>MGGC01000014.1:0-4476 GCA_001792215.1 Candidatus Woesebacteria bacterium RIFCSPHIGHO2_01_FULL_38_10 | reverse complement strand
TTAAGGCAAGATAGGCTTTTTTGGTTCTCTCCCAGCGCTGATCTCTATCCATTGCCCAATATCTTCCCATTATCGAAGCGATAAACCCCACCTTTTCTCTAGACATGACTTCTTCTAATCGACTAAGATAAGTTTTTGCGGCTGTTGGTGGCGAATCTCTCCCATCAGTAAGGACATGGATGAATAAATTACGAAATTTTTCTCTGGTACAAAGGTTTATTAGGGCAAAAAGGTGGTCGATATTTGAATGTACACCACCCTGACCGACCAGGCCTATTAAGTGCAGACTGGAATTGTTCTTTCTTGCGTGTCTTATTGACTCAAGCAAAACCTGATTATTAAAAAAGCTTCCCTCAGCAATGGCCATATTAATTCTTTGTAAATCCTGGTAAACAATTCTTCCTGCCCCCAGGTTTAAATGTCCTGTTTCTGTATTTCCATCTTCACCTCTGGGTAAACCAACCGACTCACCGCCCGCCTCAAGCTCTGTATGAGGGTAAGACAAAAAAAATTTATCAATATTGGGAGTTTTTGCAAGTGAAATAGCATTACCTGGTCCGTCAGGGGCAATTCCCCAGCCATCAAGAATAATTAGTAGCACAAATCTCGAAAGACTCCCCGGAGTCATTTTCTTAGAAGCTCTTGTTCAATAGCTAATAACCTATTATATTTAGAAACTCTTTCGCCTCTGGCTGGTGCACCGAATTTAACAAAATCGCTCCCAACCCCAACAGCAAAATCTGCTATGAATGAGTCATTGGTCTCCCCAGATCGATGGGAAGAAATTATTTTCCATTCCGCATCTCTGGCTATCTTAATAACTTTAAGAGTTTCCGTCACTGTTCCTACCTGATTTGGTTTAACAAGAATTCCGTTGCAGGCCTTTTCTTGTATAGCCCTAACCACCCTTTCTGGATTTGTAGCCAGAAGATCATCACCAACGATAGTTAACTGTCCCTGAAAAGCTTGATAAAGTTTTTTCCAACTGTCCCATCCATCTTCATAAAAGGCATCTTCAATCAAAGCTAAGTGGTACTGACTATTTATCTGTTTATAATATTCTAAAAGCGCTTCATCATTCAAGGGAGTAGATTTATCCCTTATTTTATACTCTCCGTTAGAATAAAAGACAGTTGCAGCAACATCCAATCCTAAAAAAACATCTCTCCCTATCTGATAATTCGATTGTTTTATAGATTCATAAAGAACTTGTAGAGCGTCAGCATTGGTAAATAAGTTGGGCGCATATCCTCCCTCATCTCCAACTGAGTGAATAGCACCTCTTCTTTCAAGATCTTTTCCCAAGGTCATATATATTTCAACCCCGCATCTTAAAGCCTCATCGAATTTTTTTGAGGTTGCAGGAATTACATGAAACTCCTGAAAATCAAGGTTCCCTGCTCCGTGAAGACCGCCGTTAATCATATTAAAAATAGGAGTGGAAACATGAGTCTGAGAATTGATTCCAGCTCTCTTAGCCAAATCATTAATCCAAAGATAAAGGGGCTTTTTGTTTGCGTATGAACAGACTTTGGTAGCCACTTCGGAAATCGCCAGTATTGCGTTAGCACCGTATTTTGATTTATTTTCAGTTCCGTCAAGTTCAATTAAACGCGAATCTATCTTTTCCTGATCGTTCACATCCAGTCCCCAAACCGAAGGACCAAGAACATCGTTAATATTTTGGACAGCTTTAAATACACTCTTACCACAATAAAGATCTTTATTGTCATCACGAAGTTCAATCGCTTCATGCTTACCAGTAGAAGCTCCGCTGGGAACGGAGGAAGTGGCAATCTCCCCGCTATCAAGTCGACAGCTTACCTCAATTGTGGGAATTCCTCTTGAATCCAAAATTTGCCTCGCCCAAACTTTACTTATCTTTGCCATAATTCATATTAATTCTTTTTTTTAAACCCTGCAAGCTCTTTTTCCGCTCTATAGATTACTTCCCTAGTACTAACGATCGCATCAGGATTAACAGAGATACTAGTAATTCCCCAATCAACTAGTTTCTTAACCAAATCTGGATATTCTGAAGGAGCCTGACCACAGATTGATGAACTAACTTTTCCTCTATTGCAATGTTTAACCACCTTTTTTATAGACCAAAGAACCGCTGGAGACATCTCATTAAAACTTCCTGCAACCGAAGCGTTATCTCTGTCTGTTCCGGTTATGAGCATTGTCAAATCATTGGATCCGATTGAAACTCCATCAATTCCCACCTTAATAAATTCATCAATTAGAATAACATTAATGGGAATTTCAACCATCATCCAAAACTTAAAGCTTGTTTCCCCGAATAGTCCCTCAGCCACAACAAGTCTGCGAACTTTTATAAGTTCTTCAGGTGATCTAACAAATGGTATCATCAGCCAAAGGTTATTGTACTTTTTACGAACATTCTTTATCGCCTGAAGTTCAAGATTAAAAACTTCAGGATCAGAAATATAGCGGAATGCTCCTCTATAGCCCAACATCGGATTTGCTTCCTCAGGTTCCCAGGACTTCCCGCCCGGGAGAGACCTATACTCATTAGTTTTAAAGTCAGTTGCCCTATAGACAACTGGTCTGGGATAAAAGGCCTGACAGAATACTTTTATATTTTGAGTAAGTTTTTCAATAAATAAACTTTGTTTTTTTTGTTTGATCGCCTCTTTTGGATGCTGAGCAATACTGGCAATCATGAATTCCGCGCGCAAAAGTCCAACTCCCTCTACATTTTGCCTGGAAATTTTTTTGGCTAATTCTTTTTCTGCCAGATTAACATAGACTTTAGTTGCTGTTTTTAGTTTTAAAAGATCTTTTTTTTCTTCTTTCTTTTTTTCAATCTTTACTTTTCCGCCTAGGTAAATATTGCCGTTTGCACCATCTACACTAACAACCATTTCATTTTTTAATTTTTGTGTTGCCCCCTTTGTACCAACAACACAGGGAATTCCCAACTCTCTTGAAACGATAGCTGCATGAGAAGTCTGTCCCCCCTCGTCGGTAACAATAGCTACTGCCTTTTTCATTGCCGGTACATAGTCAGGAGAAGTCATTTTTGCAACCAAAACATCGCCACTTCGGATCTTATTTATTTCCTTGGGATCTCTTAAAATTCTTACAGGGCCAGTTCCTATACCAGGACTTGCTCCTACACCTTTCATAAATGGAGTTTCCGCAAGTATCACTCCATCTATTTTTAATATTCCGTCTTGTTCAAGCTTTTGGCTGGATGAGATTTTTAAGCTTCCTGTAGTTGTTACTGGTCTTGTTTGGACAATAAATAAATCTTTTCCCTCTCTAGCCCACTCAATATCCTGAGGAAAGAAGTAGTGCTTTTGTAACCGGTCAGCAATTTTTGCAAGTTTTATTATCTCTTCGTCAGAAAGCTTTTGTTTTTCTCTGATTTTTTTGGGGACATCTATTTCCTTATTTTTAAATCCCTTTTTTACAAGTTGAATTGATTGATCAGATATTTCTTTAGAAAGAATACCAAAAGTGTTCTTTTGAATTACGTATCTATCAGGAACAACTGATCCTTGGACAATCATTTCACCCAATCCCCAGATAGCTTCAATAACAATTCTATCTTTTTGATTAGTCACGGGTTCAATTGTAAACATAACCCCCGAAACTTCGGACTGAATCATTTTTTGGACAATTACTGAGATTTTGACTTTTTCATGAAATATTTTATTTTCCGTCCTATAAAAAATTGCTCTGGGAGTAAAAAGTGATGCCCAACAGCTTCTTACTGCAACAAGGAGACTGCTTTCCCCCTTTATATTGAGAAACGTTGCCTGTTGTCCGGCGAATGATGCACTGGGTAAATCCTCTGCGGTTGCTGATGAACGCACTGCCACAAAGGCGCTCTTAAACTTTCCTGAAAGGGTCTTATAAGCATTAATTATTTCCCGGGAGATATCATTCGGAACCGGGCTTGAAGTGATAATACCCTCTATTTTTTGGGAAGCAAAATTGAGCTGATCCGGCTGATTAACGTCTGTCGACTTTAAAATTTCGGAAATCTTTGCTGAAAGATCGTTTTCCTTTAAAAAAAGGTCATAGGCAGATACTGTAACTGCAAATCCGGGAGGAACGGGAAAGTCAGCTTTTACCATTTCACCCAAGTTTGCTCCTTTTCCTCCTACCACAGAAATATCACCCTTATCTATATCTTTGAAAAAAGTGATGTAATCTAATCGGGCAGACATAAATTGATTTTCGCTTACCAGTTTGTCCCTTTCACATACTGTTTTTATATAGTTAGCTTTTCTGTAAAATCTTTAAAACTGCTAAATAAATAGTGTCAGAAATTTAAGGGTTTGACAAGTGTTTTATATAGACATAAGTTTTGCAGACAGGTCTATCTGCACAAGACAAGGCTTAAACCACCTCCGAAGATTCCCTTCGGGCCATCGTCCGAGGTTGCTATTCGTGACTTCGAGGATTCTCCGATACAAGTATTGGGGATGAATCGAAGCA
>MGGC01000013.1:8810-14058 GCA_001792215.1 Candidatus Woesebacteria bacterium RIFCSPHIGHO2_01_FULL_38_10 | reverse complement strand
CGAGGAGGCTTTGGCTCGCCGTAGCCCTCAGGCGAAGGCGGTGGTGCCGGAGCCAATGAAGGAATAAACTCTTCCCAAACAAGTCTAATTCGATCTAAAAACCTGGGTAAAAAAGAAGGCTTGCTTCTCTGAGAAGCTGCGTAGGCAATTCTTGCACCCCCATGTGTCAAACCATACTTTTTCAGGACATTGTAGATGCCGTGAATTGAATAAGGAAGCTTTTGGGCTAACTTGCCTATTGAAAGTTCCGGGGCTTTAGTTACTTTGGATAAAATTAATCTCTCTTCCTTCTCCCTAAATGCTTTGGGGTGTTCAAACCCTCTCAGATACTTATCCTCAACTTTCCCATCCCTTTGATATCTAGCTAACCATTCATAAATAGCCTTTCGGGAAAGATGATATTCGCGTGCAATTTCAGAAATGTTTTTTTCTTTCGCCAAAATACCTCTTACTATGGATATTTTTATATCTTTACCAAGTCTTTTCGGACCAACATAAAGTCTGGTAAAAGCCATCCTTTTTTCTTTCGAAGTCAAATCCAACTCTTCAAGTAAGCTGTAAACCGCATGTCTTCCAACGCCTAACTTCCCGGCCAATAATGTTGTACTAAGACCAGGATTTTTTACAATCAGTCTTAAAAGTTTATTTTTAAATCTGTGTTTATATGCCTTGGGGTGTTTATTACCTTTTATATATCTTGGTTTAAACGCATCTAACTTATATCTGAAGGGAGAATCTTTATATCTTTTAATCCATTGGTAAATTGTCTTTCTGGCAACCCCTAATTCTTCTGCAACTGAAGTTATTTTTCTTTTTTTCTTTAAAACTTCAAAAACTGCGTATTTTCTGTTTTGGGCAGGGCTGGACATGATTAAATTGTTACCAACCATGGGAACGATGTCAATATACAGAATTATAAGATAATTTTCTGAAGCAAAGAATTTTATTTAAATACTATATACAGAATATAACTGAAGCTGTTCTTGGATGGTTTACTAACTATAAGATTCTCCTAACTTCTTTCATTTTACTTACTATAAGAATACTTATAGTTCCGAATAGTTTCAGAAGGAGTTAGTTTATACTTTCGGAAAACTAAAAATACGCTGCGAAAATTCACTCAGTCTTTTGCTATAGTCTGTTTTACCTTTTCTTAATCCTTTAAAGTTATTAATCTTGATAAGTTGAGCAAATTTCTGCCACGGTTCCGTTTGAACAAAATTTTCCGAATTTACGGAGTTAAATATTTCATTCTGACTCTCCAAAACATCTTTTTTGAGGAAAACAGCCAGGGTAACGAAAACACCAAAAAGATATCCTAATGTGAATACAGCCCAAAGTAGCATGTTAATCCTTAAATCTTTAGGGCAGATTTTGCCGAAGTCTTATGACAAAGGCGATAAACTTCTCAGAGCAGTGTTTGAAGTTATTTTTTTCTTTGAGTATTTTTACTTATAAAAAGAAGTTCGTCAAGAGGTCTAAATATATCAACCAATATTCTTCCACCATCCGAGAAGCAACTTAGACACTTAAAGTGGTGTTCAAATTGCGAACTTGTGTTTCACTTAAGTCCCAAAATCTCTTTTATCTTTTTATGATCTTTAAAAACTCTATCTTTTCTACAGTAAATACACACCTGTTCGTTATACTTGGGGATTAAACAAAGTACTACGCTCGTAAAGTTATTGACAATAAATCCTCCCCCAGTTAAAAGCATGGGCAATCCCAGCAAAATATCCCAAGGAGAAATTCTTTTACTAAGAACAAAAGCTCCAAAAATTGTAAAGATTAACCAAATAATAGACGCCGTTAGTTTTACAATTGT
This sequence comes from Candidatus Woesebacteria bacterium RIFCSPHIGHO2_01_FULL_38_10, assembly GCA_001792215.1. Classification (GTDB taxonomy): domain Bacteria; phylum Patescibacteriota; class Microgenomatia; order UBA8517; family UBA8517; genus WO2-39-10b. Next base: position 12,233 of record MGGC01000013.1, on the reverse strand, counting down.
CTTAGAGACAATTGTAAAAACGAAATGAAAAAAACTATGCTTTTCTCTCTTGGAAACCATTTTGGGTGGACCCACCGAGAATCGAACTCGGATCTCAGCAATGCGAATGCTGCGTTCTACCGTTGAACTACAGGCCCACTTCGTGCCCAACACCTCATTTCAAAACTGACAAGGGGTTAAGGTAAACTCCATCCTTTATCACCTCAAAATGTAAATGTGTTCCAGTGCAACGACCGGTACAACCCATTTTGCCTATTGCAGCTCCTCTTTCAACACTCTGGCCTGAAATAACAAAAACCACCGACATATGTCCATACAAAGTCCTGTATCCATTTCCGTGATCAATTATAACTCTATTACCATACCCGAAGCCATCAGGCCATCCTGAAATAACAACTTTTCCGCTATCTGCAGCAAGCACATTAGGTGCAGCTTTATTGGCTATATCCAGACCCTTGTGATACCAGACAAAATTTTGGGATATGGTTCCGGAAGCCGGCCAAACAAAGGCGCCTGATGCAACCACAGTTCCAGCATCGGGTGTAATTCTTCTAATTCTTGGAGCAACTTGGGCCTTGGGTCTGATTCCATCAGGAACAATAATGACCTGTCCCACTGCAAGCTCGAATGTCTCATCATTCATAAAAGTGTTATAAGGAAAATCAACTAATGCCTGGGGTGAAGTATCATACCTTTTGGCGATTGAATAAACAGTATCCCCTTTAACAACCTTGTGTGAAATACCTGTTACTGGTAAAATTTCTAAAGTTTGTCCCGGCTTTATTTTATCTTGAGGTTCAAAATTATTCTGCCAAAGAATGGTCTCCACTGACACTCCAAATTTCTCAGCAATTGTACTTAAAGTATCATCTTTTTGAACTGAATATTCAATAATTTTATCCCTTAATTTTTCAGAAACTAATGTCTGTGTCTCAGGATCTTCAGTTGAAACTGATAGGATAGATGAAGCCAAAGGGATCTCCCAGGGATCAATTTTAGTTCCAGGAAATTCATTAGCAATAACAGGCGCAATCATTATCCCCAAAGCTGCCAAACCTGCCATGCCTGAGTGAACTAAACGCCGAGCATGTTTCCCTCTTTGCCTATAAAGACTGGTTACGAAAATCCCCTTAGTTGTCTCTAAATGGAAAAAAGTCAGACGAAAGTTTTTGATTAGATAGGAGGAAAGTCTCAATAAAAACTCCCTGAAATCGAAAATTAATCTTACGAAATAAAGCCTAATTTTTTTGAGATTGGCAGGAAGTCTTTGCTTGAAGGTTCTTACAGAGTTCAAAAACCCTGAAACTAAGTCTTTTATATCCATCTTGCACTAAAGAAGATAACATATGTAAACTTCTGAAGCAACTTTGAAACTCACTTCCAAGACCAAATCATTTAGGCAGTATTCAAGCTGGCCAAAAACTCTTCATTATCTTTTGTCTTTTTCAGTCTTTCCAGAAGAGTTTCGGTCCGTTCATCCCCATTGACCATCTCAAGCATACGTCTTAAAGTATGAACTTTGCCAAGGTTTTCTTTTGCATATAGAAGCTCCTCTTGCCTTGTTCCCGAGCGCGAAACATCAATTGCGGGAAAAATTCTTTTCTCAGCTAGTTTTCTCACTAAATGAAGCTCCATATTCCCGGTTCCTTTGAATTCCTCATAAATAAGATCATCCATTCTACTTCCTGTCTCAACCAAACATGTACCGATAATCGTTAAAGAGCCTCCACCATCAATCTTTCTGGCTGCCCCGAAAAATTTCTTGGCAGGGAAAAGTGCAACAGGATCAAACCCCCCAGTCAAAGTTCTTCCTGAGGTGGGAAGTGCCAGATTATAAGCGCGAGCCATCCTTGTTATCGAATCAAGTACAATTACGACTTCCTGCCCGTTTTCAACCAATCTTTTCGCCCGCTCAAGCGCCAACTCCCCCACCCTCGTCTGATTCTCTGGAGCCTCATCAAAATTACTGGCGGCAACTTCTCCTATCCCACCTGTTACCTCCTTCATATGCCTGACAATATCAGTCACCTCTTCAGGCCGTTCGCCTATAAGAACAGCCATTAAATGTACTGACTTTTTATTTTTGATTTTTGATTTTTGATTTTTCTCAGGATAATTTTTGGCAATACCGGCAATAATATCCTTTATCAGCCAAGTTTTTCCAGCTTTAGGGGGAGAGACAATTAAACCCCTTTGCCCAAATCCAATGGGAGCAATAAGATCAATTACTCTTGTAGTTAAAAGCTCTTTTTCTGTGGAAAGCTTTATTTGGCTATCAGGATAAATTGCCACCAGATTCTCAAATTCAACTCTGTCTTTGGGCTGATCAATATCTTCACCGTTTACGGTCTCAACTTTGAGTAACCCCCAATAACGTTCGTTTTCTTTGGGTCGTCTTGCCTGTCCGCCCACTTTATCACCAACTCTTAAGTTGAACCTTCTTATCTGGCTTGACGAAATATAGATATCCCCTTCAGATGCCTGATAACTCGGCCTTAAAAGTCCGGACCCCTCGGTTGCAATATCCAGAATTCCCTCAACATATTCTGTGGGAAGGTTGGAGTCGGGAATCACTCTTTCATCCACCACCAACTGAGAAGAAACATCCTCTCCCACGGATACAGGCTCAGAAGTTTTAATATCTTTAGTTAACATCATTTATGTTCACACGGAAATTATCGGAAGATCTCTTGAAAAAAACTCAAGAAGAATTCAAATTCAATGATTGTATTTTAAATAGCGGTTTTGCCTTTGTCAACTAGCATGAATTGGTTGTAGGTTATAAGTTATAGGTTGTGGGTTATGAGTTATGATAACTTCATTCCAGTTTCGTCCTTCGACTCACTTTGAGCAGTTCGACTAAGCTCACTGTCAAAAGATTCATCAGGATTATAATCCCGAGTGAGTGTAACGAATCGAGGGGCTCATCAGATCCGCTAAGCGGATGACTGGAGAAATTCAGGCCCCATCACAATCTTCAAAGTTTTAAATGTACTTTCCGCATTGTTATTGCTCGAATATTTTTGACTTATTAGTTATCAGTTATAAGTCATCAGTTTATTGCTTAAGCAATAATTGGTGCGGAGTTTTCCCATGAATGTGGGAAGAAGATGGGATATAAACCTCATTCAGCTATGCTAGACATTTACCTTGGTACATGCAGTTTAAATGCTTGTATCTTGCGGATGGAGTTTTTCTAAAGCTTCGATTCTATTTTCAATTAATGGTCTTTCTTCTCTTGCAGTTACCACTTCTTTCAGGATTGGATCGATTTTAGTGAACATGTCACTTCTAAATGGAGTCAATAGATTTTCGATCTCTTGTTTTTGATCTTCAAAACGAATATCTAACTGGCTGTTTAATAAGTTGCTAATCTGTATAAGGTCGTTCTTGGTCAATGCCATACAAACATTAAACCATCGG
>MGGC01000013.1:7193-8784 GCA_001792215.1 Candidatus Woesebacteria bacterium RIFCSPHIGHO2_01_FULL_38_10 | reverse complement strand
ACGAATCCTATCAAGTTTGGCTGGTAGCCAATCTCATACGCTAAGCGTACAAGCGGCATGGTTGCCTCACTTGACGGATTTAATCCGCTTGTCTCGTCAAAGCCCTTGGGCTTGACGGACGATCTCTGCATAGCCACCGGCTGGCTATCTAGGCGGTTCCCTTAAAGTACAGGGAACACAGAGATTTTTTCCTTGCGATTTTTGAATCCCTATCCAGGAATCCAAAGCCTAACCGAGTTTGACTCGGAAGCAAGGAGGCAAAAAAACAAATTTGGCAGGAAGGTTGAGAGAGCATAAAACTCATTCGAGGAAAAACCTCGACTCAACCCTCCTGCCTCAACCGCAGAGACCAGGTACCATACGGCACCTGGTTAAAAAATCCGAAATAATTCAAAGTCAGGCACCATTCGGAGCCTGACAAAAAGCCCCGGCTGCCAAGCTGAGGCTTTAGTTGCTGGAAGGCCCGGGCGTCAGCCTAGGGGGGGTGGCGTTCCGAGCCACAAATGGCAAGAAGACCCAAAAGCCTTCCGCCCCGGCTACGGTGAAGTAGCCCGTAGCCTGAACTGTTCGGCCGTCCCAAGGTTCTCCGGAACCTCCATCCCAGACTCGCCAGACAAATTCATATCTGGCTAGTGGGACAAGGAGCGTCCCAAAGGGAAGAGTCTCGAGCGTAAAGCTGAGAACGCCAGTGGGAACTTGAGCCGCACTCCAAATCTCCGTCAGTCCCACACCTGGGACGTCTCTTCGGAGAGACAACGAAGCCGACACGACGGTGTCCCAGTCGTAGATGTCCACGCCGAACAGGATCGGGGGCAGGATAGGCACCGTTCCTGTCGGGCTTAAGATTCGAATCTCCGGCAACGGGTCGATAACCCCAAACTGCAAGTCCGTTAGGACCAGCGACCCGGAAACGAGGTTGTTGATCCCCACTTGAGCTTCATAGCTGTATTCCTGGAGCAATAATAGTCTCTGGGGCCCCCGTTCCTCGAGCAACGACTCAAGCTTCAACGTGCCTGGGCACGAGTCCTCGAAAACACTCGAGTCCCACTCGGCCTGCCACGCCCACATGTTGTCGACTCTCCAGACCTGAGCCCAAGCCTCTCCCCAAGGCCCGAAGCTAATCGGCCCGGAACAGGTCCATGTGGATGTGATGGCGAGAGTCTCGCCACGATCCTGCCAGCGCGTCAAACCGGCAAGAGGCTGCGTCGCCCACCCCCACCCAGGGGTAAAGTGAAGACCCAAAGAGTCCGTAAAGACTCCCGGGTCATCTGAGGAAAACAAAGCGAGGTCGACTGCGGTCCACAATGCTCGTATAGGCTGAGGAGGTTCCTGGAAATCGAGGATTATTTCACCCTCCTGGGAGAGACGGGGAACCACTTTGGAAAGACCTGCATTCCAGATCAACACACGTTGCCCCGAGGTTTGTGCAACCAGCTCGGCAGTAATCACAACCGAGCTCGCGGTGCTCCCAGGACTTTCGTCCCAGAAGCAAACTCCCCAGGGGAAAGTTTCAACCTGACCGTGGCTTGCTGAGCACTCGAGATCCACATCAACCCATTCTCCAGGACCTAAATGACTGGACCACCACGCC
>MGGC01000013.1:0-7168 GCA_001792215.1 Candidatus Woesebacteria bacterium RIFCSPHIGHO2_01_FULL_38_10 | reverse complement strand
GGAAAACCACCCTCTCCTTCCGGCCTGCAACCGGCTGGTAAGGCTCCTCAACCTCCACGTCGAGAGAACCAGTCACTGGGACAAAGACCAACTCAGTAGTCCCAGAGACTATTTGTATCTCGCCCACTCCGTTGTCGGCCGTCGCCTCCCAAGTGAATGTATCCGTGTAGACGGGGGCGTTTTGGTTTAACGCCTCCTGGGCGATCACAAACGTGACTGGGCCAGACGCACCGACCACACCAGCAAACTGATACGCCGGCTCTCTGCAGTGTCCCCCCTGGGTCACCCACCCCCCACCAGTGTGTGTGATCACCGAAAGAGAGAAAAGTCGGGACTCACACTCCGGTTCCTCTTCCAGACTGGGATCATAGAGGCGGTAAATCACTTCACCGCCTTCTCCGCCGCCGTAACCCCGGATGAGGGGAAAAGCGGTGGAGTTGATCCTTTGGGTGATGGGAACACTTGCGGTCACCCAGAATGGCTCGATCCAGGTCGTGGTCATGACGGCTGAAGCCAAGAGGTCGCTCCCCTCATAGAGATCCACCTGGAAAGGATAAATCCCCTCCAGAGCTGATCCGTGGACTAAAGCGACTTGAGTGTCTCCTGAGGCATCAATAAACCAAAGTCCGAACACACCATCTTCTGCTATCGAAGCAGAATTGTTCGGACCCGGTTCAATATCCCAAAGCCGGAACTCTCCCTGGGCACCAGCTCCATACACAGCGACTATTAGGCCGGGGCGGCTGTCAGAAACCACTACCCGGTACTCTTTAAGAGTACCGACAACCGCCTCCTCGGGACCGCTCAGAAACAAAACTGGGCTTTGGGTCTCGGCCAAAACAACCGAAACCCCCGACATGGCTAACACGATGCTGACGACCGCCAAAGTCGCCAGAAGAACTGCAATGACCAGAGCCAGCACACGACCGGCTCGAAAATTGTTGAACATCATTCTCCTTTTTTCTTGAATTTTTTTTTGAAAAACAAATTAGCTTGGCAGCCGGAACATTTTACAAACGAAGAATAGTTGTAAGTGGTAAGTGGTAAGTTATAGGTTACTTTGATCTAAGCAGATAGGAGCGAAATGAGTGAATACGTTTTGAAATAACAACATATTTCTCTTTCAACTCGAAAGTGTCAATCTTGTATTCCAAGGAAATAAAATCGAGAAATGTTATTAACTCATTAACTGATCCCAAGGAAATAGAAAGAAATTGAGCAAAATCACGCTTTGTGTTCCTGCCGTATCCCTCTGCAATATTGACTGCAACCGAAAGACTGGCGCGTTTAACTTGGTCTTTTAACCAGTATTCTTTCAGGAGTCTTTTGTCTTCTAAAAGAAGAAAGGTACTCTTTGCCAAATTTAGCGCATCTTTGTAAACGTCGATGTCATCAAGTTTGGTAATCGACTTTCCCATTTATTTAACTTACAACTTACAACCTATCACTTACAACTATTTTACAAACTTCGTTTGTAAAATGCTCCGGCCAGCCAAATTCTAATTCAAGGAGAACTAATGCCCTTGCAAAAAATTATTGGCAGCCTAAAATATTTTTTCTCTGCGGTATGTCAAAGAGCAAAATAAAGTGGTTAGTGATCAGTGAACAAAAATCAGTGCAAATACTAATTCTTCCTTGATCACCCATTTCTAACCACTAATTCTCAAGTAAAAACCAACTTTTCCCAACTTTTACAAGGTGCACAAAAAAAGGCCTTCCTGCTTTAGGAAGACCTTAATCTTTCAAAACCTTTGGGCAGGAATGAAAAAAATTGGACCAAAAAATTTCAAATCAAAAAAAGGGAATACCTTTAGTATTCCCAGCCGAGGAAAAATATAACACAAAATTGGCTGAAAGTCAATACTATGGGGTGAACTTGTTATGGGTTGTAAGTGATAGGTGATAAAAAAATATAAGGCAGTGAATTAAGAAAACTTTTGACTTATACCATATTCTGATAACCTACAACTTATCACTTACAACCTACCGCCTACAACCTCCTCCGGTACGTACCGATGGTACAATCTTAACAAGTATTTATGATTGTTTTTTAGCTACTTGCCAAAAGCTTTCTTACACTCCGTTCTCTTTTTCCTTCATCTTTGCTTCGATTCACTTGCGCTTAATTCTTCCATACACAATTCATTTTACACCACTCCCTGTCAAATCAAGCTCTTGACATCCTGCCTGAAAATTACTAGTCTTTTAAAAGCACTTGTCTTTTTCCAGCCTTTATTTGAAAAGGTTTAGCCTGCCCTGACGAGTACCAGACGGTACCCGTCCCTGAAGACAAGTCCTTTTCTATCCTTCTTGCTAATCTAAATCTGTCTTCAAAAAAACTTCATTAAAAAAACCGCGCGATTTTGTAATCTCAAGGAACGGGTAGAGCGCCTGCCCTACACTCCACCCGTCCCCTGAAACCAAAAACATACGCGCGGTTTTGCACTACGAAAGAATTAAAAAATTCTTTAAGAGAAATTCTACCACCGCTTGTCAACACTGTCAAAACCTATAATAAAATCAGTTCGGGAAGAGCCATTGCCTATAGTTTCAACCCGTCGAAAAATCATATTAACTTTTGTAAATTGTTCGGCTGCTTGAAAAAATGTGGATAAGTAGTGTATAAACAATCAGTTTATTTCAGATATTTCTTTATCGCCTCCTGAAGATAACCAACTTCTCTATTGGAGATAACCGTCTTATACCCTAACCTTTTTGCCTCTTTAATTCTTTTCTCCTGGGCAACAACCTCTCTGATATCCCCCAAAAGGGAAACTTCACCAATGGAGACTGATCTAACGGGAAGAGGTTTATCCAAATAGGCTGATGCCAAAGATAGGCAGATGGCTAAATCCCCCGAAGGATCGTTTTTAATTGAAATTCCGCCAGAAACATTTAGAAAACAATCATTCTCGTACAGAGGAATACCAGAACGTCTGGTTAAAACTGCCAGTAAAAGCTCAAATCTTTTCGAGTCAATTCCTTGTGCAACTCTCCTGGGAAACGCCAATTTTGTGGGAACAATAAGCGATTGAATTTCCACTAATATCGGCCTTGTACCTTCCATAATCGAGGCAACCGCTATCCCGGAAACATTTCCCCTTCCCTTTGATAAAAAAACTTTTTCAGGCGCATTTACCGACTCCAACCCCTGCTCTTGCATTGAGAAAACGCCTACTTCATCAGTTGGTCCGAAACGATTCTTAACCGCCCGAAGCAGTCTGAAAGTCAGGCTCTTGTCTCCCTCAAACCATAAAACCGTATCAACAATATGCATAAGAACTGCTGGTCCTGCCACTGTTCCTTCTTTGGTTACATGCCCAACGACGAATATCGGAATGTTTTTTGATTTCGCCTGCCTTACCAACCGATAGGTGCATTCCTTAATTTGCCCAACTGACCCTGCCATACCAGATAAATCCGAAGTTGTCATTGTCTGAATAGAATCGACAATAAGAACCGTTGAACTGTTGAACAGTTGAACGGAAGAACTCTCTTTTTTCTCTTTTCGTTGATCAGTTCTCCGCTCCATCAGTTCAATTGAATCTAAAACTCTATCTACATCCGTTTCTTCCAAAAGAACAATGTTTTTATTTTTAATACCAAGTCTGTCTGCACGAAGTTTTGTTTGAGAAACTGATTCTTCTCCTGAAACATATAAGACTCTAGAAGTGTGAGAGGAGGCACCAGTTTTACCTTTCTTACTATTGCCTAGTACGTCTTGCCTGGTAGCTAATTTGTCAGCTGCCTGCAACAATAGTGTTGATTTTCCAATCCCCGGCTCTCCGGCGATTAAAACCACCTGCCCACATACTAACCCCCCGCCCAAAACCCTGTCGAATTCCGAAATTTTGGTCGAAATTCTCAAAGTTGATTTTATTGGAACCGAAGCTAAAGAAATAAGTTCTGTTTTCGTTTTTTTCTCCCGCGCTCCAGCTCTTTTACCCTCCCGCTCTTGAACAGTCTCTACTAGACTATTCCAACTTCCACACTCCGGACACTTTCCCGCCCAACCTACCTGAGAATATCCACATTGTTGGCAGACAAACAGCAAACTTTTTCTAACCATTATTCCTCCATTCGTATACCAACCCTTTCAAATCACAGCATGAAGCGTGAACTAATAGTTCCCAAAAGGCGAATGCTAAGATTGCGTATAGCTGACAAACATACAATGAAGACCTAACCATCAAGAAAAATTATAAACTAACAACTTATAACTAACTACCAACAACTCACTTATACCCAACCGGCTTTTCTGTAAGAACCAACCCTAGAGAAATTCTTCGACTCTTCTTATCCACTTCTTCAATATAAACATTCACTTTTTCTCCTATGATCAACTTTTTTCCCGGAGGAATTTTGGTAATATGGATCAGCCCCTCAACTCCGGGTTCCAGAGAAACAAAGGTTCCAAAACCAGAAATTTTCACAACTTTTCCCGATACTTTGCCATCTTTCTTATATTTTTTCTCAATATTTTGCCAAGGGTCCTTTTGAGCCTGTTTAATTGAAAGGGCAAGCTTTCCTGCCTGCCTGCCGGGAGATTCCAGTTTACCAATAACTTTTACCTTAACCTTGTCTCCTTGTGAAACCAGGTTGGATGGTCTGTCTATCTTATCCCAAGATAACTCAGAAATATGCACCAAGCCCTCCAAAAAGACCTGCCTGCCGGCAAGCGGGTCTTTTTTCTTTTTACTCAATGGAACACAAATTTTCACAAAACAACCAAAATCATAAACGCTGGTTACTTCTCCTACGAAAATGTCTCCCTCCTTAATAACCTTCAATGCCTTCTTTACAAATTCCAATTGTTCTTTTTCCGAAACCTCTTTTTCCGATAGAATGATCTTGTTTGATTTTCTGTCCAAATCTATTACAACTGCCTCAATCTTAGTCCCGACAAGATTTTGGGTCTCTTTCAAAATCTCTTTTCCCAATTGAGATTTGGGAATAAATCCTGAAAAACCATCAAAATCAACTATCAGACCCGAGGGATTAACTACCCTAATGAAGCATTTAACCGGTATTGCATCATTTTTGAGTTTTTCCAGTTTTTTCCAGGAAGCATCACTACTTGCCTGCCTTAAAGAAAGAATGGTAAACCCCTCCTGGGTTTCGGGAACCAAAACTTTTGCCTGAAGTTTATCTCCAACTTTAAGAGTTTTTATAAAGTTCTCCGCCTCTTTAAATGCCTTTTCAGCAACCATCCCCTCGCTTTTTCCCCCAATATCAAAAACAACTCTCTTGGAAGTTATTTCCAGAATAACCCCCTCAATCATGTCTCCAATTGATAAACCTCTTGCACTCCCGTACTGCTCCAGGAGTTCACTCATTGTTGAAACACCTCGAGAAGACTTGCCAGAAGATTTTTTTGATGTTTTTGACGTCTTTTTACTCTTTAATGAACTTTTTGCTTCCACTTAGCATAACCACCTTTCTATACATTCCCACCTTTAAAATACGCAATATAAATAACGGAAATTTGTATAGAATTCCGCCCGATCTTTTCCATATTTCAAATACGGAATTCTATAATCTCTAACGATTTATAAAGTATTATATAGTTCTGAACGAAAAGTAACAAGTAAAATTTTAATTAACTTTACTTGACCCTCTTTTTATATTCTTGTAATCTGAAATGGTGAAGCAACAAGAAGAGAAAAATTTTTCCCAAGCCCAAATTACATCTCCCTTGCAAGAAACTTCTGTTTCTCACGCATTGGAAAATAAACCGAGTTTCCCACAAAGAAAAGATAAAAAGAGAAAAATTTTTGTTCTGGGCTTGCTTCTATTTCTTTTTGTATTTATTCTTTTCCAGACTGCTTCCAAATTAAAACTAATCCAACCAGAAAATGAGCTATCTTCTAGTCCTGGCCAGAAAACACCAACTCTTGTTGCAATCCCAACCACAGCTGATTTGTGTCAATGCCCTCAGGAATTTCAACCTGTCTGCGGCAAAAATTACGCCAGCTACCCCAATGAATGTTTGGCCAAGTGCGAGGGAGTAGAAGTTCTTTACCAAGGTGAATGTAAAGCGCTTGATCCAAATATAATTCCCCCACCCGCATGTCCAGTTTGTGATATTACCTGCGCCGAAAACGAGGAAATGTATCTTGATGCCTCGGATTGCCCAAACTGTGAATGTATTCCCTATGATTAAGCATCAACTTAAAAATATAAGCAAGATAGTCTTCTATCTAATCGGCGGACTAATAATTTTAGCCACCGTTTCTGTTAAGAACGTTTCTGCTTCTATCAACTTTAGCGACTGCCCAAGCCCGGGAACTATCTGCTTTGGCAATAACCGCAATATCGAATATATAAGAGGTAATCTGCCTATAATTATTTCTGCACCCCATGGCGGCTATCTGACTCCGGCCCAAATACCTTCCAGAACTTCGGGTAGTTGCGGAGGCGGCAGCATTATTACCGCCCGAGACATAGGCAGTCAGGAATACACAAGAGAAGTTGCTGACCTTATCCATCAGTCAACAGGAAGATGGCCTCATATTATCATTAATCATCTTCACCGAAGCAGGCTGGATGCCAACCGACCTATCAGTTCCGCTGCCTGTGGTAGCTCCTTGGCTGAAGAGGCCTGGCGGGAATTTCACAGCGCAATAGATTTTGCCAAAGGTCTCTCTACTAATCAATGCGGTAGGGGTCATTATTTTGACTTCCATACCAACTGGCACAACAATGCCAACGAACAATATGTTGAAATGGGCAATCTTCTGGTTGCCAGCCAGTTAAGATTTTCCGATTTACATCTTGATACCGGACTTTGCGGAGGGGCAAGTTGTGTTAACGAATCCAGCTTAAGGAGTTTGGTGAGAAATGAAGGTGTTACCCTTTCCCAAGCGCTTCGGGGGGTAAACAGTCTGGGAACAATCTTACAAAGAAGGGGTTTCCGGTCTACCCCCAGCCAGCAAATCCCCTCCCCCACAGGCAGGTTCTTTAATGGAGGCTATAACACTGGGCATCACGGTTCAAAATACGGAGGAGTAATTGATGGAACTCAGGTTGAAACAAACCTTTACATGATTAATAGCGCTTCAGGAGTAACTTCTTACTCCCGTTCTCTTGCCCCTTCTATTCTTGATTTTCTCAATGCCAATTATCAGAATTTTGATTTAAGGGATACTGATCGGAATGGAATAATCTG
>MGGC01000012.1 GCA_001792215.1 Candidatus Woesebacteria bacterium RIFCSPHIGHO2_01_FULL_38_10 | reverse complement strand
AGAAAAAGAAGGTCCATGGTTTAGGACTCCTAAAACAGGAAGAATTACTGATATATTCACAAGAGGAAGATTCTTCCGATTCATATCAGGAATACTACCCGGTAGGGCAGCAACTAGCGTAGAGCGTATAGCGTATAGTTACAATCAAAACCAACTAAACGCTAAACGCTATTCACTATTCACTAATCCTTACCTTTCCCTTTCCACAGCCGCCAACCATTTCAATTTTTTTAGAGTAGCGAAAAAACGTCGTGTTTTTGCTCATGCTTTTGTTGCTTTTCTCTTAGTAATATCAATGAATATTTCTTATCTGGCTTTGGGAGTTGGTATTTCAGATGATAGTGAGTATTGGAAAGGTCTTAGTTTAGTAGGACCAAGGGGGGCATTTATAAAAGAAAGTCAGGCAGCAGTTCCAAGGCCGGCAGATTCGATACCTAAGGCAAAGCCGGTTGAACTCGAGGCCAAAAGGACCAGCAATTCAAAGACATTCGTCAATTCTGATGGGTCGATTACCACTAGTTTTTACCAAGGGGCAGTTAACTATCAAGATCAAAACGGAGTTTGGCAGGAAGTGAATATTGTCCCTCAGGAGGCTAATGATGAGCAATTAAAGGGATGGAGGATTGATCAGAATGCCTGGAGGTTTATCTTGGGGCAACCTCAGAATAAAGAAAAAGATGGTTGGGTGGGTGTCGGGAGCGCTGACAATCAGTGGTTCTTCTTCAGGTTACAAAAGGCAAGTTTCCTGCACTCACCCACAAACAGTTGGAAAGATGTGGAGACAGGAATTGACTATAATCGGGCTAACATGTTGTTAAACACCCAAGAATTAACTTTGAATTCGGGTAGAGAGGTTAGTCACGGAAGTAAAATCGAGTGGAATCGTCTTTGGAGTTTAGGCAACGGTGGTCAAATTTCGGCCGGCTGGGGTATTAGTGCCGAAAGATTGAAGGAAGAAATAACACTTGATCAGAAAGCCAGAAACTGGATACTGGATGGTCAGGCACCGGTTTCGCAAAGCGGCACTTATTTCGGTTTTGTTTTTGAAGTTGATTGGGGAAATGTCAGTAAGATAAGAGTAGGTGAAAAAACTTATGGTATCGAAAGCAGTTTTGATGATAATGATAGCCCGGTTGAGCTTCTTTCATCAAAAGATGAATTTTTGGGTTTAATGCCGAAAGATACAGTTTCAGTCAAAGATTCTGATAGTTGGGTTTATCTTAAAAAGTACTTTTGGCAGGAAGCCGGAGGAAAGCACTATCTATTTATGGGTGCGAGGCTTGAGGAGCTATTGACTTTAGCCCCTGGAGATTTGGTTTTTGATCCCACTATCAATAAACAGGTTACTGCCTCAGCAGGTGATGCTGATGAAACAGCCGGTGATACAGCAATTATCGGTCCATACCTGCGAGTTTACAATACCAATTGGTATTCTGGTTGGCAATTTACCAGTATCAATATACCCCAAGCAGCTAAAATTACTGATGCCACTTTTTCCTATAAATTTACAACAACTTCTTATGATGACATGATCGGTAGTTTGTACGGAGAAGACACTGATGATGCAGCCGCATTCACAGCAGGGACTGATAACTACAATATTTCAGGCAGAACTTTAACAACAGCTTCTACAGGTATTAATATTACTGGAGGAGGTACTGATTGGCAGACAGCTTCAGCCACAAGTATTGTCCAGGAGATAGTTGAAAGAGGAGGTTGGAGGCGAAATAATGATGTAGTTTTAATTATTGACGGTACCGGTACAGGAACTGCCAGAATTACTGCTTGGGATGGAAGCACTGCCAACTGCGCTAAATTGGATATTACTTATCATACATATACTGCTTATTCATTTCAAAGGAAAGTCCTTTACGATTCGACCAATGATCGTTATTGGTCTTTTTGGTACGATGGAGATTCGATTGAGGGTTGGTATTCAAACAACGACGGTACTTCCTGGAACGCAGGAACCAACGCCGATATAGCTGTTGATACAATTGATTTTTCTTTGTGGCATATACCTGGTGATACCTATGTCTATATTGCTTATGAGAGTGCTGATGATATTCTAGTTAGCCGAGGGACTTTATCTTCAACTGACATTACCTGGGATACAGCCTACACTGCTTTGAACGGTTCTTCTTCAACTCCTTACCGTTTTACATCAATCTCAAGGGATGGTTCTGGATATCTTCATGTTACTTCTCAATATTTAACTGGCTCAAATTATTATATGCGGGCATCTCGTTGCGGGACTGCTGATGATCCCAATTGCACCTGGACTGAAGTTAATCTTTCCTCGACCTCCAATACAGATAGTAATGTTTATGGACAGGTAGTACCTTTAGGGGCAAGTGGCAGGACTCAAGATATGTATGCATTTTGGATTAGGGGAAGCGCTATTGAAGGTGCTCGTTGGGACAATGATGATAGTGGAGGAAGGTGGGAAAATACCAGCAATCAGGCAGTACCCACCAATGCCGCTGATTCAATTGCAACAGGTATCAGTGGTACGAAGAATAATATAAGTGGAGTGGTTGATGCAAATTATGATATCCATCTGGTTTATGTTGATAGTACCAATGATATTGACTATATAATGTTTGATGAATCAGTTCCTTCCTGGGGATCAGGAGCAAATGTGGCTACAGGCACCTTTGAATATCCGACTATTTCCCGGGATAGCACAACTTCTTATCTTTATGCAATTTATATGGATAATAGTGATGCAAGTGTTGACTATGCTCAGTATACCACTTCTTGGCAGACACCTAGTAGTAATTGGAAAACAACCACCAACGGTAACTTTACGACCTCAAACTATCAAGCGGCCGACAGAATCTTTGCGCACTGGAGCGAAAGTGTAGCTGGAGATTATGGAAATGTGGATTGGGAATACATAATTGTTCCTGAAAAGTTAGCCATCTTTTTAATAATTTTCCCAATTAGCCTGAAATTATATCAGAATAAAAAATCAAAGAAGAAATTATGCTAAAGGAAAGAATTTCTGCCAAAGCGTCATTTTCTCAAAATTTATTTACGGGGTATAAAAGAGTCTGGCGTTATTTATTTCTCTTTTTGGTGTTTATATTAATGAGCTTGCCACTTTTTACCACCTTTAGTGAAATACTGACAAAGATTGTTGAGAAAACGGAAGTTTACCAAGTTTTAGGTAAATATATCGTTCCTTTTGAAATAAGGGCTGTATCCGTTCTAGTAAAACCTCTGGGGATAGAAAGTCTGCCAACAGCCAGTCATCTTTTGATTCGGAAAGCTAATGGATCGGTAACTAGCATCTTTTTTTCCTGGAATTGCCTGGGTTGGCAAAGTTTAATCCTTTTAATACTTACGTTTATTGTCGGTTTAGGGGGGAACCATTCGGTTCTTTCAAAAATTGAGTCGATAATTCTTGGTCTTTCGGGAACATTCTTAATAAATCTAGTTAGAATCAGTTTGGTTGCCGTCGTTGGGTATTTTTTCGGACAGTTATCCGCAACATTAGTTCATGATTACTTAGGAACTATTTTTACCATGGTTTGGTTTTTTTTCTTTTGGTATTTCAGTTATTCTTTTATTCTTTCAGTTCAAGGAGAAAGTCAAAATTAACTGATTTGTAAAGACTTGCCCCGATGGTTTTAAGATTAAGGTATGGGGGAGATAATTTCAGGGGTTTTTGTAGAGGAAAATAGAAATAAAAGCGCGATTGTTATCAGAACTATCACCAAAACAACAATTGTGATAGCTTGTTTTTGAGAGAGAGTGACAGCTTTTTTTGTACTAGTTTGGCTTGTGATATCTTTAGTACTATTTATAGTAGGCGTTTCAAGAATACTTTTATTAATTTGTTGAGGAACTTGAGTAATTAAGATAGCATCTGGGACAGAAGCAGTGGTTGCAGGGACTTCAGCTTTGGCTGGCCTAAAAGGAAAAGGTGGTGAGTCAACAACCGGAAACCTCCTTTGAGGAACTAGTGGATTTTCATTTCTAAACTTGTCTGAATCGGTTTGACTGACAGGAGTTTGTCTTTCTTTTTTAGTTTTTGTATAGGGTGCCGGTTTTGTATCTCTTTGGTAGCGCGAATCAAAAAGCTTATCAAGATCCTCTTTTTTAAAATACCTATGATTACCCGGGGATCTGTAGGCAGCGACTCTTGCTTTTTTCTCCCAACGTCTTAGGGTATCAATAGAAATACCTGAATATTCGGCTGCTTCTCCGATAGCAAGGAGCACATGGTCATTTTTGGTGGTTTGCGTATAGCTTTGTGCTTAAGAGGAAAGATAATTATTAGCCTTCTATTATAATATAATGGATTATATGGAAAAAGATATGGTTCCCAAAGAATCTGAAACGATTGCAGCTAAAAGAGCAGCTAGGCTTGCGGAAAAGATAAGAGAGGGTAAGAATTTTGTGATTCAGAGGACTTGGTGGAGCAATAGCGCTTTTGAAATTTTAGTAATTTTGTCCATTCTGTCTTTAAATTTGTATCAAATAACTCCCTTTTTTGGAACCAGTGCGAAGGATAGTTTTTATTCCGGGCCGGTAATTCCACTTTTGGCAAAACTTATAGAGCTTTTTGGAATATCGCTTTCAGTTTCACTACAGACTGTAAATATTTTTTTCTACAGTTTCTTTCCCTTAACCTTTTATCTGTTTACCAGAAAGATTTCAGGCAGAAAAGCTGTTGCAGTCTTAGCTTCCCTTTTTGTAATTTTACCATTTTATCCCTTTTCTTATGTTAGGGTAGCAGGTAGTCTTGCTGGAGTTGATTCACCTCATATAGCAAGCTTGTCAATAACCCCAATTGCGCTTCTTCTCTTTTTTTCTTTTCTGACCTTAGGAAAGGTAAACTCCTTGATCGGCGCAGCGATTGCATCGGCATTTGTAGCCCTTGTCTCACCCTTTGGATTTATGATCTTTTTGATCTTTGCATTTATCTTAACCTTTTCAGAGATGCTTTTAGGTAGTGGAAGGCTAAAATTGGTAAGAGCTGTGAGTGTTTTTATTTTTGCTGCAGGACTTACTTCTTTTTGGTACAATCCGGTGTTTTTTCTTTGGATTCTTACTGGACCGTTGGGTATTGATATAAGATACACAATGGGAAAACTTATCCCGGTTTCATTTTTCACCTTACCAGTACTTGGGGCTTTTGGTTACCTTCTTTTTGACAGAAAGAGCGATTTGCAAACAGTCTTTTTGGCAAGTTTTTTTACAATTTCTTTTGCACTCATCTCTCTGGCAGGTGGCGGAATTTTTCCCTCTCACCCTTCAAGATATGTGGCTGAACTTGGGATTTCTTTATCCTTTTTGTTAAGTGTCTCTCTAGTTAAACTAGTTGATTATTTAAGTTTGAGAGAGAATAAATTAGGTAAAATTATTTCCCAAAGCACTTTTTCGAAAATGGGATTAATGGGATTATTTATTACGCTGGTTTTGACCATTTTGGTTTATAAAGACAGGTTAAACATGTTTGAAGGTAGTGTTTTGGGGATCTGGGAGGGGATCGATAAAGGAAGTATCTGGCAGGCAAAGGAAAGATATAGTGGCGGTTTGGCATCAGGTCTTGGCTATTTTATCTCACTGATAAGTGTTTTGATTTTGGGAATAGTTGCCAAAAGATCTTTGGGAAATATCAGTAAAAAAAGTGGAGTTTCATGAAAGTTGAAAAAAAGAAAAAGATTGCGATTTTCCATTGCGGATTTATTTATACAGGCGGAGGCGAGAGGATAGTTTTGGAGGAGATTTCCGGCTTAAGAAGGAGGGGTTATAAGGTTGATTGTTTCGTACCTATATATGACCCAACTTTAAGCTATCCTGATATAGTTAAGAATTATCGGATTAAGACTTTTCTTCCTCAATTGCCGAGATTTTTCCCTTTACGGTTTGCGATTCAGATGGTAGCTAGCTGCGTGCTGGCGCCGGCTCTTTCGATAAGATTTAGGAAATATGATCTATTTTTGGGAGCAAACCAACCGGGAGCCTACATGGCTTGGGTCATTTCAAGAGTACTCAGAAAGCCCTATTTTGTCTACTTGAGTCAACCCAACAGAGTTTTACACCCCAGGGATTATGAGGACTGGCAGAATGTGGTGGATTATTATTTTTTGTATAAGATCATAAACAAGTTTGCAAAAAAAGCAGTTTCTTATTTGGACAGAAGGTCAATTACAGAAGGGAAGAACTTGTTTATCAACGGCAGTTTTGTCGCCAGTGAAATTTGCAAAATCTACAAACCCAAAAGTTGGATTGATTGCCCGGGTGGGGTAAGGCCGATAGCAAGGAAAGTTTTGAAAATTGACCGGTACAATGGCAGTGTGAAGATAAATAGCCATAGAGTTAAAAAGCCTTATCTTCTTTTTACATCAAGGCATGAACCATGGAAGCGATTTGACTGGGCGATAGAGGCAACAAATATGGTGATAAAAAGGGTACCTGAAGCTAAACTGGTTATTCCCGGAGCTGAAAACTCCTACACACCCAAGCTTAAATATTTGGCTAGTGAACTAGGAATATCTGATAGAGTTGTTTTTAGCGGAGCTATTAGTCAAAAGTCTCTCTGGCGTCTTTACGAAAATGCTTGTATCTACATTTTTACATCTCCTAAAGAAGATTTGGGTATTGTTGTTGAAGAAGCTCAAGGAGCAGCGGTTCCGATTGTTGCCTGGAATGCTGGAGGGCCAACAGTTACGGTAATTAACGGAAAAACCGGGTTTTTGGTTAACCCCTATGATCTTAAAGAATTATCAGAGAAGATAGTTTCTCTTTTGAAAAATTCGCAAAAAAGGAATGAGATGGGTAAAGTAGCTTGGGAGCATATAAAGAAAAACTTTTCCTGGGGCAGACACCTTGATATATTAGGAAAAGAGTTTAAGAAAGTTATATAATTCTTGCAAATGGCTGCTGAAAGGGAAGGTGTTGTAATTATTCATCCTCCTTCCAAAATGCTTGAGAGAGAGAGAATGGTTCCCCCTCTGGGACCGCTTCAGCTTGCTGCAGATTTAGAAAGTGATGGGTATGAAAAAGTTAGGGTGATTGATGTTGGCGGAGACAAGTTGGATTTAGAACCGCTAATGGAAGCGCAAGCCATCTTGTTGTCTGCTACGACGCCACAGTACTTGGAAGCAAGAGAGATTTGCAGAGCGGTTTTGCAAGAAAGGGGAAAGAAAGGTTTAGAGTACCCGACCCTAGCTGTTGGTGGAGCACATGCAACTTATATGGGATCTTTACTTCTTAAAGATGGTTGGGACTATGTTTGTGTTGGAGAAGGTGATCTGGTCGTAACTCCATTGGTCGAAGGCAGAGTTGCAAGTGGGTTGGTTTTGGGGGGGCAAGTTGGTGATTTGAATACTTTACCTATGCCGGCTTACCACCGTATAGATATTAGTCAGTACAGGCGTTCGCAAGAACATAAACCGACTATTCCAATAATGACTTCTAAAGGTTGTCCCCACGATTGTAGCTTTTGTTCCAACGAAGTTTGGGGAAGGAGAGTTCGTTTTTATAAACCTGATTATGTAGTAGGTCTTATAAAAAAAATCACACAACTCGGAGTTGAACAGGTTGTATTCTACGACGATGATGCCTTGATCAATCCGGGAGAGAGATTGCAGAGGATTTGCAAAGGTATCGAACCATTGGATGTTACCTGGCGATGTAATACGCATGTAAATACGATTGTCAATCCAAGAGCACAAAACCTGGGTGTTCTTGAGATGGTGAGAGATGCTGGTTGTCGGCATATTTCACTGGGTATAGATGGGGTGGATGATGAAAGCCTATCATACTTAAGAAAGGGTACTACTGTAGCCAGATGTAAAGAGGCGGTTAGGTTGGTAAAAGAAGCGGGAAGTTATGTCAAGGTCTTTTTAATTTACATTCCCAGGAGGGGTGATATTTATGCTCAAAAGATGATTGATTTTGTAAAAGATACAGATCCTGATTTTGTGCAAGTATCAGTATTGATACCCATGCCTGGAAGCGATATGTACAGTCATCCTGGGGAGTATGGGCTAAATTTTCGTAAAAGCGAAGTTGATAGATTTTACTATTGCGGACCAAAAGGGGTTTCTGGAGATATTGGCATGTTGGATGAAGAGGATCATCATGCGATTGATTATTTGTACCGTTGGTTGAGTGACTGGAGAGAAAGCAAGCCAGAAATGCCGATTTAAGCCTTCTTTATAAAATCAACTGATCTTTCAGCAACTTTTAAATGACGAAGTGATAACATATCAATCGGAGAAGCCTTAATTTCGCAAACAATTGGGATACCACCTTGAGTTTTTACTAAACTAACCGCCTGACCCAAAAAACCATCTGTTCTCATACTGAAAACTTCCTGTTGCTCCTCGGGACTTGCGATTTGAAAATGTACCTCTTTTGTTACCGGAAGAAGAGGAAGCATTGTTTTTTCCCATTCGTTTGGGTTAATTCCTTGTGATCTGAGGTAGTTTCCAAATTTTCTTTTGCTTAAACAAGACCCTGAAAAGCACGGAGTAGCTCTTGACATTGCCAAATTTCCAAAGTGGTTAGAAAGTATCGGCAAATAAGGAAGGACAATAAATGGTTTTTAGCAAGTTTTGGGGAAGGTAAAAAAATATTAGAAGTCTGTTAGATGGCGGATATAAAAAAGAAGGTAGAATAGTGGTTGAATTCGGCTGGCCGGATTTAGATAATGCCCCCTTTGGTTTCATCGGAGAAGATCTGGGCGCATTCAAAAAGTGCATAGAGTATCATTGCTATTATCCGAAAGCTTGCTAGGGGTCGTAGACCTCGATTTAAACTTCTGCTAAAGTTTAACTTACAATGTTGGGGAGATTGTTTGATAGATTCTTGGGAGGTCAGGAGGAGCTGGATAGAGAAGTTTCTGGGAATGAGGGGGAGAAAGTGAATGAGGAATCAGAGAGGCAAAAAACCAGCCTCCTTGAATTAACATTCGTTTTTGTTTTGGCGATAATTCCTCGACTTTTTTACATTTTTGTTTTTTCAAACCCGAATTTCCCAGGCTGGTATACGGATACCTTTCACCACTGGCAGATTGCCTACCTTTCGAAAGAGATTGGATTTCAGCAGGGGTTTTTAAGACTTTGGGATTTTAAGGGGATGGAATTTTTCTGGGGACTTTTGCATCCTTTGGTTTTGGTTATCCTTTTTTATATTACAGGGTCGATAAGCATTTTAGTTCCAAGACTTCTTTCTGTCTTTGGGGGTTCGATATCAATAGTCTTGTTATTTTGCCTTATTAAACGTTATTTTAATCGTCAAGCTGCTTGGGCAACTGTCATCTTTGCAACTTTTTTCCCGATAACCTTGTTTAGCAATTCCGTGGGTATGCAGGAGGAACTGGCAATGCCTTTTGTCTTGGCAAGTTTTTTGCTTTGGCCGAATACGCCAATTTTGGCAGGTTTTTCCCTTGCCTTAGCTTCTATGGTTAGAGCGGAATATTGGTTATTTGCTTTGGGTTTGGCATTTTCAACATTGTTATCAAGGAAAAATGCTGATAAAGCGATTATTCTTATCGCAAGCTATCTTACTATTATCCTTTTCTATATGAAATATTTGGCCAACTATACAGGAAGCTACATTTACCCAATCAAGTGGAATTTCTTGGCGTCGGTTAAGGGCGAGTGGTTTTTAGACTTGCCGATAGTCGGCGAGAAATTGGTTGCTCAAACGATTTCCCGCGGCATATTTGCCTTTGGGGTATTGGGGGCTTTGGTAACTTTAATAAAAAGGTCAAAACACATGCTTTTGTATCTTTATGGATTTGGAAATATAGTTTTTATCGGTTTTATGGTCGGTTTCGGTTCATATGTTAAGGGCTACATACCCAGGTTTTGGGTAGATAGACTCTATAATTGGCCTTATTTATTCGCGATGATGCTTATCGTGATTGCCCTTTTTTATTATTTGCCTAAACTG
>MGGC01000011.1 GCA_001792215.1 Candidatus Woesebacteria bacterium RIFCSPHIGHO2_01_FULL_38_10 | reverse complement strand
TAGAACTGTCTCCATATGTTATTCAAATTACTTCAAAGGTTTTTCCAACTTCTCGAAAGATCTTTGAGGTTTTTTCTAAATCGTTTCTTTTATGCATTGCGCTTATTATTAGTCTTATTCTTGCTTTATCCATTGCAACAGTCGGGAATCCGATGGCTATGGCAAAAATTCCTTTGTCAAAAAGTTTTTTACTAAACTCTTTTGCTAGTTTAACATCTCCAAGCATGATTGGAATAATTGGAGTTTGGCTTTTTCCTATGTCAAAGCCAAGCTGAATCAGTTTTTCTTTAAAATAGAAAGTATTTTCCCAAAGTTTTTTAACCAGGTTGTCTGATCTTGTGAGAATTTCAACCGCTGTACAGGCAGCTGCAGTATCTGCCGAAGTAAGAGCTGAAGAGAATAGAAAAGGACGGGCGTGTTGTTTTAACAGATCAATGATAATCTTTTTCCCTGCAACGTATCCGCCGACAACAGCAAAAGCTTTACTCAGTGTCCCAACTTCTATATCTACTTTTCCGTGAAGTTTAAAGTGATCAACAATGCCTCTTCCGTTTTTCCCCAAGACACCTTCTCCGTGTGCATCATCAACCATAAGTAGACAATCATACTTCTTTGCAAGTTCGACCAGATTGGGAAGGGGTGCAATATCCCCATCCATACTAAAAACTCCGTCGGTTACGATCAGAGTTTTTGCCTTTGACTGTTTTGATAAGTTTAGTGTTTTGATCTTATCTTCCAAGTTTTTAAAATTAAGATGAGAATATTTGATAACCTTGGCCTTACTTAAACGACAGCCATCGATGATGCTTGCGTGATTTAATTCATCAGAAAAAATTATATCGTTTTCACCAACAAGAGCCGGGATTGTTGCCAAGTTAGCAATAAATCCCGATTGCAAAACTAAAACATCTTCAACTTTTTTAAATCTGGTCAAAGCTTTTTCAAGCTTTATATGAAGAGAGGTCGTTCCCGCTATTGTTCTCACCGCGCAAGGCCCTACACCATATTTGTCAATTGCTTTTTGGGAAGCTTTCCTAAGTTTGAGATTGTTTGCCAATCCTAAGTAATTATTGCTAGAAAAGTTTATATATTTTTTTCCGTTTATTTTTATTAAAGCGTTAGGTGCGCTTTCAACTACTTTGACATCAATAGTCAGTCCATTATCTCTTAGGTTTTTAAGTTCATTTCTAATCCAGTCAAACTTTTTACCCATCAATGTTTGTTAGTGTAACACAGATCAGTAAATTAAAGCGATCAGATAGGGAAGTTGTGATATCATGGAGTAAATGGAATTTCTGAGCTGGCATTATTCAAAAGGACTTGAGTTTTATATCTTAATTTGGAAATCTCTTTTTACCTGGGTAAGTCATTTTTTTTCGCTCCCCCTTCTTTTAAAGACACTATTTTCTCCTTGGAAAAGATTGATTGATGTTGATGTTTCGCCCGGATTTAGTCTGCAAAGAAAATTTGAAGTTTTTACATTTAATCTTATTTCAAGGGTAGTTGGAGCAACGGTTAGGTTTAGCCTTTTTGTGGCCGGAATAGTATTTTTTATTTTCACCTTATTGGTTGGAGTTTTTGGATTTATCTTTTGGATGGCATTTCCTTTCTTAGGTCTTGGAATTTACTCAAAGGAGAAAAGAAAGCCGGTAAATTTTGTGCAGAATTTGATGGGAAAGTTAAGATTGGCGAAAGAAAAACCTCTTGAAATAATTTTTCAAAATGAAGCCGGTCAATTTTTACTTAATCATATAGGAATTGATGATAAGGATATTTTAGATAGTGCCAAACAGGAAAACGTGAACCTTTCTGAACTTGAGCCTAAAAACTATAGCGATATAATCCGAAAGTTGATAGAAGATAAAGTTTGGGATGATGATTTTTTTAATAAAAAGGAAATAGAGAAAAACGATTTAGTCTTGGTATCTGGTTGGTGGGATCAGAAAAGGGCAAGGGAGACTGAGATAACTGGGGAAGTTTATTTTGGAAGACCCGGGATTGCGCTGGAACTTACTTTTGGTTATACACCTACTTTAAACAAATACTCGCTCGATTTATCAATGATTCAACCGTTTTCCCACAGATTGATTGGACGGGGGGAAATAGTTTTGCGGATGGAAAGAATTTTAACTTCAGGAAATTCAGTTCTTCTGATGGGTCAGCCAGGCGTGGGTAAAAAAACTGTGGTTTTAGAATTTGCCCATAGGGCAACCACCGGTCAATTTGGGGTAGGGATGGCATTCAGAAGAATTCTTGAGTTGGACCACAATTTACTTCTTTCAGAAACAATGGATTTAAACCAAAAAAAGACCAAGTTTGCCCAAATTCTTGCTGAGGCCGCCTATGCAGGTAATATTATCTTAATGATAAGAGATATCCAAAGATTAACAAATCCAGAAGTGGAAGGGTATGATTTCAGCGATGTTTTTGATGAGTTTTTAGAAAAGAGAGAATTAAAGATTATTGCGGTTGCAACAAATACTGACTATGAAAGGTTTATTGCTCCGAATATGCGTTTAAGGAAGTATCTGGAAAAAGTTGAGGTTACACCACCGACAAAAGATGAAGCAATACAAATCTTAATTGAATCCGCTCAAAGTTGGGAAGCTAAAAGGAATCTGATAATAACTTTTCCTGCTTTAAGAAATATTTTGGAGGAGTCGGATCGTTATATAACTGAGGTTCCCTTCCCTGAGAAAGCATTGGAACTTTTGGATGCGGTTGTTGCCTTTGCTGAACAAACTGGTTTGAAAATTATCACTGAGGAACAGGCAAGAACGATCCTTGCTGAAAAGACAGGTATATCTTTTTCGAAATTATCTGAAGAGGATAGGAAAAAGCTTGGAGATATCGAGAAGATAATTCATGAACGTCTTATAAATCAGGATGTTGCGGTGAGTCTGATAGCAAAGGCACTTCGTGCAAAAACAGCGGGAGTTATAAAGGAAGATAGGCCCTTGGGGTCATTTTTATTTTTAGGTCCAACGGGTGTGGGAAAAACTGAAACTGCCAAGGTTTTAGCTAAAGTTTACTTCGGAAGTGAAGAAAATATTTTGAGATTTGATATGGCGGAGTACTCCGGACGGGAAGGACTTGAGCGATTAATTGGATCGGTTGGCAAAAATCAGCCGGGAATTTTAACCACTTCCATTAAAAATCGCCCAGCCAGCCTTTTACTCTTAGATGAGATTGAAAAGGCAAAAAGTGAAGTTTATAACCTTTTTTTATCACTTCTGGATGAGGGGTTTATTACTGATGCTTTCGGGAAAAAGATAATTTGCCGTCACCTTTTTGTTATCGGAACCTCAAATGCGGGAGCTGAATTTGTAAGAAAGTTGGTTGAGACAAAAGTTGGTAAAGATGAATTGCAGAAATCTGTTGTAAATTATGTTTTGGAAAACCAAATCTTTTCTCCAGAATTTCTGAATCGTTTTGATGGAGTTGTAGTTTATGAACCTCTCAAGAACAAAGATCTTGTAAAAATTGCTCGTCTTATGTTTAGCGACCTGAAAGACACATTAAGAAAGAAAAATATCCTGCTTGATGTCAGTGATAGTGCGCTAGTTAAACTAGCAAAAGACGGTTTTGAACCTGCTTTTGGAGCCAGACCAATGAGAAGACTCCTCAATCTTAATATTGGCGATTTGATAGGAAGATCGATTATCAAAGGAGAAATTGAACCCGGCGATAAGATAAGGATAATTCCCGCTGATGGGCGGGGGGAATTTAATTTGGAGGAATTTTAAAAAATAGGTAAGTTTTATGAGGCTGATCTTAAAAGTAGAGCATTTTGAAATTTGGACTTTTCCAATTGGAAGAAAAATTGCTAGTATAAATAAATGACCTGCTTTTCTCCGGTACTTATTTTTTTTCGAACGAAAAAAATGTACCCCAAAGTGGGGGGTTGTTGTTGGCATTGAGGAGAATATGACTAAAGTATTAATGCTGGGTTGGGAGCTTCCTCCTTTTAATAGTGGTGGATTAGGAGAGGCGTGCTTGGGTCTTTCCCGAGCTTTATCTAAAAAGGGAGTCAGTATCAATTTTGTCCTCCCCAAAAGGCTTAATATTAATCTTGATTTTATAAATCTTATTTTTGCTGATGTGGATGAGAAGATTGGTAAATTGGCAAGCTGTTATACGACTTGTATTTCCTGGTCGAAGATTTTTCCTAGTGAATCATTTTCACCCCCACAAAATTATGTAAAGAGCGCTTTTAGGTTCGCCGAAAAAATTGAGCTTATTATCAAAAATTTAAAAGATGAAGTTGATATTATTCACGCCCATGATTGGATGACTTTTCCAGCAGCCATGTCCGCAAAAGATATTTTAGGGAAACCCCTGGTCATTCATGTTCATTCAACAGAATTTGACCGGACAGGCGGAAATTGTCCCAATCCCCAAGTTTACGGTATTGAGAAAAAGGGATTTGAGAAAGCAGACAGAATTTTACCTGTAGGAGGGTTTATGAAGAGTATGATTGTTGAGAAATATGGAATTTCTCAGGACAAAGTAAAAGTTATCTATAACGGCATTGATCAGGTAAAAAAAGATCTTCCACCGGCACTAACTGTATTCAAACAGCTTGGATATAAAGTTGTGCTTTATTTGGGTAGAATCACTCTTCAGAAAGGACCTGATTATTTTGTGAGAGCTGCAAAAAGGGTTTCAGATTTTTATCCGAAGGTTATATTTGTGGTTGCCGGATCAGGTGATATGCAGGATTTTATGGTTTCTGAAGCAGCAAAATTGGAAATTTTGGATAAATTTATTTTTACGGGTTTTCTGCGTGGTGATGAAAAGGATAGAATTTTTCAGGCAGCGGATCTATACGTTATGCCCTCTGTTTCAGAACCTTTTGGGATAGCAGCGCTCGAGGCTGTTGTTAACGGAACGCCGGTTTTAATATCTAAACAATCAGGTGTCTCAGAAATTTTGAAAAACGCCCTCAAAGTTGATTTTTGGGATATTGACGAAATGGCAAATAAAATTATTTCTGTTCTTAAATACGGGTCATTAAAAAGAGATTTAAGCAAGGAGGGTAGTAAAGAAGTAACTTTTCTCACTTGGTCTCGTTCAGCTGATGAGGTTTTGAATGTATATGAACAACTTGTCTAAGAATGAGGAATTAGAAATGGAAAATCACCAATCTCTGATATTTTTTAGCATTTCCTAATTGCGGAGTTTCATAGATTTTATGCCGTCTGTCTGTCTTTACTTCCACGTTCATCAACCCTTAAGGGTCAAAAAATACAAAGTATTTGATGTGGGCTATGATCATGAATATTTCAACGACAGCTCGAACTCTAATTTAAATAATAAGAAAGTTTTGGAAAAGGTATCACAAAAATCATATCTTCCCGCAAACAGTTTATTTTTAAAACTTCTCAAGAAGTATCCTCAATTAAAACTGAACTATTCTTTTTCTGGTGTTTTTTTAGATCAAATTCGCAAGCATTTGCCTTTTATCTTAACTTCATTTAAAAAATTAATTGATACAGGAAGGGTTGAAATACTTTCCGAAACCTACCATCATTCTTTAGCTTTTTTTTATTCAAAGACTGAATTTGAAAGACAGGTTAACCTTCATAAGACCCTAGTCAGAAAGATTTTTGGATTAAATCCTACAGTTTTTAGAAACACAGAGTTGGCATACAATAATGAGCTGGCTAAATGGGCGGATGATAAAGGTTATAAGGCGATACTTGCCGAAGGTTGGGATCCTATCTTGGGTTGGAAGAGCGCGAATTTTGTTTACAGACCAATTGGCACTAAAAAAATTAAATTGCTTCTTAAAAATTATAGACTTTCGGATGATATTGCATTTAGATTTTCAGAAAAAAGCTGGAAAGATTGGCCTTTGACAGCCGAGAAGTTTAGTCAGTGGATTTCGGCAATAAACGGCAACGGTCATTTGGTTAATCTTTTCATGGATTATGAAACAATTGGTGAACATCAATGGAAGGAACATGGCATTTTTGATTTTTTGGAAAAATTGCCTGAAGAGATTCTTAAAGATCCAGAAAATAACTTTACGACTTTAACTGAGGCAGTTCAAAGATTTCCTGCCATGGATAAGTTGGATGTTCCCCATGTTTTGACCTGGGCTGATACAGAGAGAGATTTATCAGCCTGGACAGGAAATGCAATTCAATCTTCAGCAATTAAGTTTATTTATGGTCTTGAGAAAGATATCTTGGCGACTGAAGATATAAAATTAATTAAAGATTGGCGAAATATGCAAATCTCCGACCATTTTTATTATATGTGCACAAAGTGGTTTGCTGATGGAGATGTTCATAAATATTTTAACCCATATGACTCACCTTATGAAGCCTTTATTTCATTCATGAATGCTGCTAATGATTTAAAGTTGAGGGTTGAGACCTGTCTGAAAAAAAGAAAAAAGAAAAGTTAATTTATTATGCCCAAATTGGTAAATCTCGGAAATGGATACGTGCTTATCGGACTGGATCGGTTTGGACAAGTTAAGGATTTTTATTATCATTATCCGGGCTTGGAAAATCATGTAGGCGGAAGTTTTGTTCACAAGATTGGTGTTTACATAGAAGACAATTTCAGTTGGATCGATGATGGTTCTTGGAAAATTGAAATAGACTGTCAGAAAGACACTATGGCATCAAACATAGTGTCGAGAAATGATCATTTGGGAATTAAACTTCATTTTACTGATGTAGTCTATAACGAAAAAAATATATTTTTAAGAGAGGTTAATATAGACAATTTATTTGATAGATCAAGAAAGGTAAGAATTTTTTTTAACCAGCAATTTAATATCGGACAAACCCACATAGGCGAAACGTCTTATTTAGATCCTCGGGAAAATGCGATAATTCACTATAAAGGAAGAAGAGTCTTTCTTATAAACGCTTTTAACGAAAATAAAAGTTTTGACGATTACAGTGTTGGGCTTCTTGGTATTGAAGGGAAAGATGGTACTTATAAGGATGCTGAAGACGGAAAGTTAAGCAAAAATTCAATTGAACACGGACAGGTTGATTCGGTAATTTCTTTGGAAGTTGAAATTGGACCTAGAGAAAAAAAGAATATTTATTATTGGATTTGTGTCGCAAAATCAATTCAAAAGGTAAGGCATCTTAATCAACTGGTAGTCAGAAGGCATCCTTCAAGTATTATCAAAACCACTCTAGATTACTGGCGAGCTTGGGTTAAACACCAAAATTTTAGCTTTTATGGTCTTGATCAACCTATTATTGATCTTTTTAATAGATCTTTAATAAACATAAGGACACATGTCAGTTATAACGGTGCGATAATTGCATCAGGTGATTCTGACCTTTTCCAATTTGGAAGGGACACGTATTCTTATGTTTGGCCCAGAGATGCTGCATTTGTGGCAATAGCTTTGGAAAAAGCAGGAGACTTCAACGCCTCAAGGCGTTTTTTTGAGTTTTGTAACGACGTGATAACTGAGGAAGGGTATTTTATGCATAAATACAGACCTGATAAATCCTTGGGATCATCATGGCATCATTGGGTTAAAGACGGTAGTACACAACTTCCCATTCAAGAGGATGAAACAGCATTAGTGCTCTACGCACTTTGGGATCATTACGCCTTATCAAAAGATCTTGAGTTTATTGAGAGCATTTATAACAGTCTTATCAAAAAGGGAGCTGAATTTATGATTTCTTATATTGATTTTGAAACTGGACTTCCTTGTCCGAGTTACGATATTTGGGAACAGGATTATGGGATAAGCACGTTCACTGCCAGTACTGTTTATGGAGCTTTACTTGCAGCCTCACGTTTTGCGGGTATGTTGGGGAAGACAGAAAGTGAAAGGAGATATTCAGAAGTTGCAGAAAAAATTAGGAAAGGAATATTAACTTATCTTTATGATGAAAAGGAAGGGTTTTTTTATAAGCAGATATTAATGAATGGGCAGGAGAGAAATGTTGATCGAACAATAGATTTTTCGAGTGCCTATGCTATCTATAAGTTTGGAGTTTTACCAACTACCGATCCCAAGTTAATAAGAAGTATGGAGAAAACTGTTGAAAGATTAGAGGTAAAAACTCCGATAGGAGGAGTGGCAAGATACGAAGGAGATGCATACAATTTCAAAGGTGGAAATATCCCAGGAAATCCTTGGATAATTACAGCAATGTGGCTTGCCCAGTATTATATTTCTAAGGCTTCAAAAGAGGGTGATTTAGAAGAAGTTAGGCGTTGGATTTCCTGGGCGGTGAGAGTTGCTTCTCCTTCAGGAGTTTTGCCTGAGCAGATAGACCCTTATACAGGAGAACATTTATCGGCCGCGCCTTTGGTTTGGAGCCATGCGGAATTTGTAACAACAATAATTTCCTATCTTGAGAAATTGGAAGAGTTGGGGATTTGTAAAGCCTGTTATCCTTTGAAATAGTTGGGCTGGAAGTTGGCTTCTCAATTGAGGATTCCTAATTTCCACACGACTAATATTAGTATGTTTTTGCTTTTCGACATAGGTGGTACAAAAATGAGACTTGCTGTTTCAAAAGACTGTAAGGAAATTTTAAGTTTTCAAGTTTTTGATACCCCTTTGGGTTTCAAAGAAGCTATTAAAATTATTGCTAATTATTGGCAAAAGGTAGGTTCTAATGCAAAACTTACGGCAGTAGTTGGTGGAGTAGCCGGAGTTTTTAATAAAGAAAAAACAAGGTTGTTCAAATCTCCTAATTTACCTGAGTGGGAAGGTGAACCCCTGAAAGAAGGACTTGAAAAATTGCTAGAAAGTAAAGTTTATCTTGAGAATGATACGGCTTTAGCCGGTTTAGCTGAAGCAGTAAAAGGTTCAGGTAAGGGATATTCAATTAATGCCTATATTACTATAGGTACAGGAGTTGGAGGTGTGAGGATTGTCAACCAAAAAATAGACAAAAATATTTTTGGCTTCGAACCCGGCCATCAAATTATTGATGCGGATTCATCAATTACCGGAAAATTTTTGGATCTTGAAGGTTTAGTTGGCGGAAGCGGGATTAAAAAAAGGTTCGGAAAAAACCCAGAAGAAATCAATGATGAGAAAATTTGGAACGAGATTACTAAGCTTTTAGCAATTGGTCTTGCCAACACAATTCTCCATTGGTCACCAGGGGTAGTTATTCTTGGAGGTGGGATAATCCAATCAGAAAAAGTATCTTGGGAAAAGTTAAAAAATTATTTGCAGGAGTACTTGAAAATTTTCCCCCGAGTACCAGAGATTAAAAAATCATTATTGGGTGATAAAGGAGGATTAGAAGGTGCACTAGTTTATTTAAATGAATTTCGACAGACGATTTAAATTGAAAGTTTTGCTTTCTTTTCAGACTCTTTTTATCTGTCGCGAATTTAGACCCGGTAAGGTAAAATCTACGTTCTAGTCTAGTTTGACTTTATCAAAACTATAGTTATATACTAGGGGTTAGTTATGGAAGAGGGGCAGGTTAATTCTCTGGGAAAAAATAATTCTGATATTGAGAATAATGGAAAAGAAAGAACAGAAGTGACTTTTCCGACGGGAAAGAAGAAGGCAGACAAGAAAGTATTTGTAATTACCCCTTTTTTGATAATTGTTGTTAGCTTGGGAGCATTTTTATTTTTTAGGTCAAAAAAATCTACATCTCCCGAAGAACCGACTCCCACACCCAGTTCGTTTGAAGAAACTAGCTTACCGACAGCAACACCTACTCCAAAGGTAGTCAATAAGAAAGAATTTGAAATAGAGATTTTGAATGGTACAGGGATTTCTGGTGAAGCTGTCTTTTTAAAAAATAAGTTAGAAGAATTGGGTTATTCAAGTGTAAAGGTTGGAAATGCAGAGGATCAGGATAATGAGATAACCGAGATTTTTTTCGGAAAAAATGTTCCTAGTGAGGTAAGTGATGAAGTTACAGGTAAACTTAAAGGTATATATAAGGAAGTAGTTAGTAAAATTAAATCTTTAGAGGGAATGGATATCCAAATAACTACTGGCCTAAGGGTGGGTCAGTCTTTTCCATCCAAAACTCCAACGCCAAAAGCATCTCTTTCTCCGACTTTGACTCCCACTACGACTCCAACACCTGTTGCTACTAGTTCGGCAACACCTGCTCCTTAAGAATTTACAACCTCCGTTTTTTATTTCAAGCATTCGCGAATACCCAGCTTAGCTGGGATACGTGCCTGCGCAGGCAGGAGCGAATGCA
>MGGC01000010.1:15184-16150 GCA_001792215.1 Candidatus Woesebacteria bacterium RIFCSPHIGHO2_01_FULL_38_10 | reverse complement strand
TAAGCGAGGATGATGCCCCCACCACCTGTCTGGAACTGACGTCCACTAGATCTATCAAATCAGTGAGACCTTCTGAAACTGTACCTTGGTACCTGAATGGTACTCTCTCATCAGTTATATAACCCCAACTATCTATATTTACACCAGAATGGGTAATATGATATTCCTCTTCCTCGTCTGCAGTAAGAAAGACAATTTCATCGCTTACTTTTGCCTTGGTTCTTCCTCCTTTTTTAACTTTTTGAACCTTTCTATAAGGCGCTTCAATAAAACCATATTCATTAATTTTTGCGTAAAGAGCCAGATAGGTAACCAGTCCAATATTAGGCCCTTCTGGCGTCCTTACTGGATCAATCCTTCCGTACTGAGACGAGTTAACATCTCGAATTGAAAATGAAGCTCTTTCCCTATTAATCCCTCCCGTTCCCAGAACGGAAACTCTCCTTAAATTATCGATTTCGCTTAAGAGGTTTGTATCGTCAAGAATGGTGGATAATTGGTTAGATCGGAAAAATTCATTAATAGCTGCAATAAGAGGTCTGGCATTAATAAGGTTAGCAGGCACTGGTTTATCATCAGGGGAAATAAGACTCATTTTCTCTTTAATCGACCTTTCCAACCTTAAAAGTCCTATTCTAAATGCGTTAACTGAAACCAACTCTCCCACCCGCCTTAATCTTCTGTTTGAAAGATGATCAATATCGTCAACCTTTCCTTTGCTGTTTTGCAATTTGATAAGGTAGGTAATTGTCGCTAGCAAATCCTGTTTTGTTAACACCCAATTTTGTTCTTCATTAGGTAGGTTAAGTCCAAGTCTTCTATTTATCTTAAATCTTCCAACCTTACCTAAATCATATCTTTTGGGATCAAAGAATAAACCATGGAAAAGAACTTTGGCATTATCCAAAAGAGCTGGTTCTCCGGGTCTTAACTTTTTATAGATTTCAAGAAGCGCCTCTTCAGGGT
>MGGC01000010.1:4788-15174 GCA_001792215.1 Candidatus Woesebacteria bacterium RIFCSPHIGHO2_01_FULL_38_10 | reverse complement strand
TAACTTTTCTTCTTCGATCAATTCTGGCAGCTATCACATCATTTCTGTCAACTTCAAACTCAAGCCAAGAACCCCTCATTGGTCTAACTTCCGCTTTGTAAAGCATTCTGCCGGAAGGAGTATCTAATTCGCCCGAAAAGTAAACTCCAGGGCTCCTGACCATCTGATTAATAACCACCCTTTCAACACCATTTATAATAAACGTCCCCCGTTTGGTCATCTGAGGTAAATCACCCAAAAATACGTCCTGAGTCTTTTTTTCTTGCGTTTTTTTATTAATTAAAGTGGCTGAAATTTTAAGTGGAACTGAGTAATTGAGCCCTTTTTCCTGAGCTTTTCTGGGAGTAAGTTTGGCTTTTCCTAAAACAGGTTTTTCCAAAACTATCTGCCAGTTTTTACCAGTAAAGTCATCTATGGGGGAAATTTCTTTCAACTCTTTCTCTATATCCTCTTCTAAAAATTTTGCCCAAGACTCTGTCTGCATGATTGAAAGACTTAACTTAGGAAGAACTTTTTCTTCTTTTCCGAAATTTCTTCGTGTGTTTTTTGACGCCATCGGGATAAATTTAAAATCTCAAATTTTGGGACATTAAAAACAACCACACTTGGTGGTTTACTACTTTAAAAAAACAAAAACGTGCGTAAAAAGAATTACGCCTAGGCTGGATTATACAGAGAAATCTCAGCCTGTCAAGATTTGAATTTTTAGCTTCCTGATCTGTAAAGGTATACCCTAATGTTTTTATTATGTTCTTGCAAAGTTTGGGCAAAATGAATTTCACCTTCGGGATCATGGAGGTAAAACCAAAAGTTAGTTTCCTGTGGATATAAAGCTGCCTCAATTGAGGAAAAACCAGGATTAGAAATAGGAGCGGGCGGGAGAGCTTTGTATTTATATGTATTGTAAAAAGAGTCGATCTCTAAATCCTCTTTTGTCAAAATCCGCCACCAATTATCACATCGAACTTTTGAAGAACATTCGCTATTGGCAACAGCATACTGGTTCGTAGCATCCACCTGCATTAACCAGCCAGGAGTCTCCAATCTTTTCCAAAGTATTCCGGCAACAATTGGTCTTTCTTCTTTTCCTTTTGTTTCTCGTTCTATTATTGAAGCCATAATTATAATTTCTTCTTTACTCCTCTTTTTCCAATCTCTTCCCTTATTTTGCTTAAAGATCTGGTCATATTTACTCTCAAGAGTCAGTAACATTTTGTTTACGGCTTTGCTGGCTTCAACATCTTTAGGAAAAAGATAAGTATCAGGAAAAAGGTACCCCTCTCTGCCTTCAGTTTTTTGCAAAAAATCCTCTCTAAAAAGCTCTGATTTATCTTTATCCATCTCAAGGCTCTGAATAAATCTTTCAACTATTTCTTCACTCCTTAACCCTTCGGGAATCGTGACCCAAACTTCATCAGGACCACGCAGGAGTTCATTGATAATTTCGGAAAGATCCATACTTCCTGACAGAGTAAATTCCCCAGGCATCAAACTTTTACTTTTTCCCTTAAGTTGGACAAATATTTTAAAAGCAAGAGGATTTTGGATAATACCATTTTTATAAAGACTTTCTCCTATTTCTTGTGCCGAACTACCCTTGGGAATTAAAAAACGTACTTTAGAATCGGTCTCTGACGCTGGTTTTGAGTTTTCTTTCCACCAATAAAAACCTCCCAAAGCCGCGATAACAAAAAAAACTCCGAAGCCCACGAAAAGAACTAGTGTTTTCTTCATGGAACTTAGTATCTAATATTTAGTGTCAGCTATCAACTATCTTGAAGTTAGACTTCTGAAAGCAATGCACGTCTATACCTTTTTGTTTTAGAGTCGTAAATAAATATCCTTCCACATTTACAGCTTACCTTTTCACCTTTGGAGTGCTTTTTCTTCTCGCCCTTGGATAAAGGCGTTCCACACCCAACACATCTTCCCTGAGATAAAAGCCAGGCTTGGATCGGAGCAATTACATTCTTTAACATTTTATAAGAGAAAGTATAACACAATTCTAGTAAATTTTTTGCAACAATGGCTGGCTTTACCTCACTTTGAATATTTTATACCAAAAATGCTTCATCTTGGATTCTCTTTTTAACATTTTGAGCGCATACTTATACCTCTAAAAGTTGTAAACTACGAGCAGTCTACTGTTTGTAGTAAATTCAAATTTGACGCGTATATCATTAAGTCCGCAAAGAAATCTGTATGGACAAGTTTAAAGATAAATATGCGAAAATTTCCATTGTTGCCGTATTTGGAGCCGTAATCTCGGGAATTTTCGAACCATCTTTCTACTTTATTTTTTCACCAATACTCTCATTGGTTGGAATCTTGTCTGCCTTAATAGGTATAAAAGAGTACAGAAAGGGAAAAATCAAAAAAACACTTTCATTCCTCGGTCTAATTTTAAATATATTTTTCCTACTTTTTTTCTTGCTCATTCTTTTTATTATCCGAATTCAAGGGTATGACTAGTGAATTAAGCTGTTCTGCCTGCAAACTGTCCAAATACTTCTGATGTTACAATTCTAATGATATGAGCGAGACTAGCGAAAATACTCATAAAGATCAACCAGAAACTCCAAGAAAGATTACAAGAAGAGAATTCATTATAAAGTCAGCATCTGCGTTAGCTTTGTTAGCACTTAAAGGATCCACTGCCTCACCTATAGATACTGAGCCAGCAGGAAAAGAGCCACCTCCCCCTCCAGAACAGAATCAGGATAAAGAACGAAAGAAAAAACCAAATACAAAAACATTGGTTATCGACATTACTCCTGACACATTCGTAAAACTTGAAAAATACGGGCTCTCAGTTATGACAGAAGAAAAATTAGCACAGTTGCTCGGTACTAATACCCCTCTAACCATTGATGAACTTAGGAAGTACGTTCCGGATGATGAAGATTTACAACTTTCTGTTGCCGCTCACTTTCTGAGACTTATGTACCAAGATCACGCAGATAAAGTTACCGAATCAATGGAAAAAACCAGTAAATATCTTGGTCGTGAATTCGAAGAAGCACAAACCGAACACTTATCAGGGGATTCACTGCAAAGTTTTAGTTCCGAAAGGGACGATAAAGGAAATCCTGTCTTTAGGTTTCGGCTTGATCCTGAAAAACTCAAAGAACTCATAGGCCAATCAGACGCGACGTTTGTAAATCTAAGCTGGCAAACAATCGGGAAAGTTACTGTGGAAATGTTTTACTCTGATGTTGTAGTAAATGAAGATGCAATCAATCCAATGAGACTTAATAAGGAGGGCGACAAATATGTTCTTCCTGATGGAAGGCGAATAACAGAAGGGGAGTGGAAAAGATTATTTGACGAATACCAAACAAGAAAGATTGTTCGAGCCGATAGTATTACTTTAAAACCTCACGATGCATATGCAAATGAAGAAACAGCTTATCAAGGACTAAGGGATATTACTGTGCTAGCCAATGCCTTTCCCGAGAAAATATTTTTCATTGCTGCCGGTAATCCAGTTCACTGGAATGCTATTCCCAACATATCCGAAGCCATCACTAGACTTGAGGAAGAAGGTCTCTGGTCAGAAAATATCATCCCTGTCGGATTTGCTCATTACGATGAAGAAAGAGATAAGGTCTATAACAAAAGTGGAAAAGGCGCTTATTACTACGTTGATGAAAAAGATTTCGAAAGATTAAAAATCCAGCCAGCTACAAGTTTTGCAACACCGATCGCAAAAGAGGTCGTATCCAATTATTTTGCCAAGCGCAATTTAGAACCAACGCCCGATAAGGTGCGAGAGTTCTTAGACAGCCACAGTCGCGGTGAGGAAGGTTACCAAGTAATTGATATTGCAAAAATAAAAGAAAAAATCGATACAGTGAGGAAAAGAAGATAGTCCCTGCAAAATAATAAATCCTAATCACATAATCGAATCCAAAAATGATTGAAGAATTAAGGTTGCTGAATAAGCATCCTCCAGAGCTTTCCTCTTTTTTCTTTTGATTCCTGCCTCGATTGAAAGCTCCTGAGATCTTCGGGTGGTTAAAGTTTCGTCTTGAAAGACAATCGGAATTTTAAGCTTTTCTTCAATTCTTCTGGCGAACTTTCTCGTCTCTTCAGCCATCTTTCCTTCTGAAATTCCCAAAACGAATTTTTCCACTTTTTCAACCTGGACCACCTGCCTTAATTTCTCAATAGCTTCTTCATAATCCCTATATCGAATCACTTTAAAAGGTTCGGCGATTCTTGTGCTTGCCAAAGCCAAACCTATTTTTTTTCTTCCGTAATCGACTCCCAATATTCTCATTTATTTATTAGCGAACCAAAGCCTCCGCCTTTATTGGTTCTAATCTTGCTCTTACAATAAGTCTTTTTGGTTTTAAAGGATGCCCTGGTGGGGTACAAGTAACCAGAGTCAGATAAGGATAATTTTTGTTTTGTTCCAGAATTTGAATATCTTTGGCCTTTACCTCAAACATATTTTCAACTAAATATTTATAGGTTATGCCGTCATAATTTAAAGAAATCTCATCATCCTTTTTTAAATTCGGCAAAGTTGAAAATATGGAAAGATAATTTTTCGGATTATAATAAATAGGAAGTATCGAGTGGCCAAAAATGACTGTGTTTCCAACCTTTCCTGGAACTGATGTTCCCGGAAACTGAATTAAGCTTTCTGATAAATCGTCTCCTCCGACCGTAACTATCGCGTTTTCAATCTTAAGTTTAGGAATAGTAAGTGTAAAATAGGATACATCGGTTGAATCAAATGCAGATTTATCCCCCTCAAACCAGTTACTTGCTCGCGTATAATCTTTTTTTGAAAATTTGAAACTTGCGGTTTCTTCATCCACAAGAGGACTTATCAGAATTGGATACTTTCTAGAAGCCTCCCACTCATAAGAAAGGATGGGGTAAAGTGTACTAAAAAGAATTATTACACCTGAGACAACTATTATTACTGAGCAAATTTTGATAATAAGCTTTTGACCCACGCTAAAATTCAGTTTACTTTTCTGCTGCGATTTCAACTTCAATATTTTTCGCGATTCTGGGAAGGGTATTCAAACGGCCTGGTAAAGATGGTTTCATTCTGATTTCCACCCTTACAACTCCCGGAATTTCTTTTATTAAATATTCTCTGGCTAAGGAAGGATATTTACCCCTTATTTTTTTGGCAATCCCCTCTATATCGACCTTGGGAAGTAGGTTTGCCCTTACCAATGTTTCAAAAGAAAGGCTTTCTTCATCTTCTCTTTCCAACTCAAATTCAACCTGTTCACTTCTTAGGACAAATCCCTCAGGTATTTTTTCTTTGAGAATATTCTCAGAAAGGTTTACCAACTCTTCCTTGACAACTGAAAAGGTAGAAGTATCAAGTATTAATGACAACTTTAAAGATTCGGACTCGTCACCAACTTTATGGCTAAAAAGCTGATATGAGGCAGTTGCCGATAATGAATCTTCTACCAAAAGCTCGCTGCCTTCCAATTTCTGCCTCAATTCTTCTTTTGCCTTTGCCAAGATTTCCTCTTCCAAGTCTTTTTCTAAATCTTCTTGATCTTCTCGAGAAACAGCACTTATTTCACGGCTGGATCCTCCAGAAAAAGAGAATTCGTTCTTGGCCTCTAGGTCAGCTAAAGAATAATCTCCAACTTTAAAGCTACCGCCGGTAGCCAAATTATATTGTGAACCGATGTCCTGAGCCGTAACCTTTCCCTTAGAAACGCTCGGTGATCCCGCACTGCCGCTAGCTAAATTCAACTCTTCATCCAGAACAAATTTTAGATTTTCGGGCCCATGAATCAATGTTCCTGATGCAATTTTTAACTCCGACCCAACCCGGTAGACACTTGCTTCGCCTTTCGCTTTCTCACCCACGGTTTTGGTTCCAGTGGTAGCCTTTGTCTTTTCAGAAGAAATCTTAGTTTCTAAAACCTTGGTTTTTAGAACTCTTGCAGAAATATCTGAAGCGCTTATATCTGGGTCAAGGGTCAGACTCAATCTTTCTTCTAAAGTTTTAGGCGAGATATAGATTGTAACCGAGGCTTTAGGATAATACCACCAAAGGAAAAATCCTAAGGTAAGGAAGATTAATAAAAAGCCTAATCCAAAAATAAAAACTTTTCTCCCCATTGAAACTGATTGTCCTCCCAACCTAAATTTACTTAAAAAAACTAATAATTCCTTACACTTCTCAACTAAAGTTGGAAATAAAATATTTAAAGGCAATCCCTTTTTTTCTTTTCCAACCCCAACCGCCCCAATATTTTCAACTGGCCAACCTTCCTGTGCAGCTGAAATAACCTCTTTTCTCTCTTCTTCCTTTACTTCCTTTCCGATATTGGACTCACCTACCGCAAAACCAAGTTTTTCTGCCATTTCTTCTTTTACAACATCGTCAGTCTCTCTTTTTTCTTCCTTCACCCTTACTTTTCCGGATTTATCTAGTGTTTTAACTCCTGCAATTTCTGCTGCTCCAGCCAAAGACACTGCCGAAATTTTTATGCTTGCATCAATTATTTCAACCTTGGGTGTATGAAAAAACTTTATTTTAGTGAATTCATCCCAATTTACGCTGATAAGAAGCTGTCTTACCTCTTCTAATTCCTTTTCTCTTCCATCATAGACAATAAACCGAGAAGGTAATGATTTTGTCTCGGAAAAGCGCACCAATCCTTCAGTTACATCGTCGGCTATAGATACACTTCTTGCAACTATGGTTGTACCAACCAACTTTCCTAGATTAAAAAGAGTAACCTCCAAGCTCTCCTGATAAATCCCCAAAAGAATTGCGTTAAGAGAAACATCTTCTTCTGATTTCAGGTAATGAGCAATCGCCTCCGGTAAAATTACGAACCCTACAGGTTTGAGTGATAAATCGGAACAAAGCCTTTTTATCTTTTCAAGATACTCCTCTTTGATCTGGCCCCCAGAAACCCAGGAAGAATTCACTGCAAAAACAGTCTTTTCCGGTTCTTTAAGGTCTCCGGGAAAAGATTGAACTGCCGAAGATAAAGCCGAATCAGTGGCGTTAATCAACTCCTCATCTAATCCCCAAGAAAATTGATGCCCAGTGAAAACCACCTGAGCTCCCCCTTCCTTAATTCTCCAAATTCCGGCATTCACCCAACCAGGTTCGATTATTAAAACCCAATAATATTCAAGATCATCTTTCTCATCTTTACCAGGCAGAAATTTTTTAATATCCATGATTGGCAAGTATAAAAATCAAAACCCCCGGTCTGCACATGCAGGTCAAAATATAAAAATTAGAACTCAAAACTAAAAATTTTTGAACCTGGATATCTAAAATTTAAATCTCTAAAGCAGCATATATCCGAATAAGGCCAGTTCCAATCTTTTCCTGTTTTTTTATTCTAACATGCCCAATCTCGCCTGTGTGGGAAACATGAGGACCGCCGCAGAATTCGTTGCTGAATGGCAACGCCCCGCGAAGCTTCGGCGAAGTGGGGCCTATTGTATATACCTTCACTGTATCCGAGTATTTCTCATTGAAAGCATGAATTGCCCCAGTCTTTTCTGCCTCATCTTTGGACATTATGGAAAAACTAACCGGTAAATCTTTTTTGACAACATCATTTATCATATCTTCTACTTTCTTAAGCTGCTCCTCGGTTAATTTTTCAGGATTGGGAAAATCAAATCTGGCTCGGTCTTTGGTAACGTTTTGACCTTTCTGAACAACGTGGTCTCCCAAAACTTTTCTTAAAGAAGCAAGAAGGAGGTGTGTCGCCGTGTGAAGTCTTACAACTTCAGGCGAATGATCTACTAAACCCCCTTTAAACATACCTTTACTGGTCGATCTCGAAAGTTCCTTATGTCTTTCTATTTCTTTTTCAATTTCTTTGCGAGCAAACTTAAGACCTCTTTCTTTATAAAGTTCTTCGATCGTTTCTAACGGCAGGCCATATGTTTGATATAAATCAAATGGTGCAACTTTTCCAAGCTCTTTTCCCCCTCTCTCGAGTGTAGAGTAAAACCTGATTGCTTCTTCCTCTATAATTTTAATAACATCGTTGATATTCGAATTTTGAAAATATAGATCGCAGTAGATGGTAAAAACTGCATCAACAATGTCTCCATAAATACTTCCCTCGTAATCCGAGTCAGTGCTAATCATATACGCTTCGGGTACACGAATATTTTTCATCTTCACCACCGCTCTACGAATAAGACGCCTTAGAACGTACCCTTGCTGCTTATTAGAAGGTAAAACACCGTTTACTATTAAGAAGGTTGCAGCTTTTATATGATCAGCAACGATACGATAACTTTGCTGAGCTTCGATAAATTTCACTGCAGAAATATCTTGAACAACTTCTATAATTGGCCAAAAGGAATCTCCAAAGAAAATATCTGGATCATCTTTTGTTGCAGCAACAAACCGTTCTAACCCTCCCCCAAAATCCACATTTTTCTGTGGAAGTTCTTCAAGCTTGTTCTCCGCAACTTTTTTATATTGAATAAAAACGGAATTACCAATTTCCAAAAAACGTCCACAGTCGCAATTCGGGTGGCACCCTCGATCTTTAAAGGGAGAATTCTCGTGAATTTTTCGCCATTCTCCAAAGTCATAAAATACTTCTGAATCTGGCCCACCTATATGGCCTACTTGCATTTCCTCTGGAGTACCTGTCATCGACCACCAATTTTTTTTGGCGTCGTAGAAGAAAATCCGCTTATCTGGAATTCCGAGTTTTTTCCAAATCTTAAATGACTCTTCATCCTTCGGAACCTGATTATTTCCCTCGAAAACAGAAACCCAAAGTTTATCCCGAGCCAGTCCAAGTTCTTTGGTCAAAAACTCGTAAAACCAGGAAAGTTGTTCTTTTTTAAAATAGTCTCCCAAACTCCAATTCCCGAGCATCTCAAAAAATGTTGTATGGCGGTTATCTCCAACCTCTTCAATATCTTGAAGGCGGATCGAAGGTTGTGAATTGGCAAGTCTTTTGCTTCCAGACGGATGCGGTTCTCCCAGTAAATAAGGGACAAGAGGCTGCATTCCTGAAGAAGTAAAAAGGGTGGTTGGGTCATTTTTCAAAACTAAAGGAGTCGGAGAAATTTCTTTATGATTTCTCGGACTTGTCTTAAAAAACCTTAAATATTTTTCTCTAACCTCACTTACTCCCATACACCAAATT
This sequence comes from Candidatus Woesebacteria bacterium RIFCSPHIGHO2_01_FULL_38_10, assembly GCA_001792215.1. Taxonomy (GTDB): domain Bacteria; phylum Patescibacteriota; class Microgenomatia; order UBA8517; family UBA8517; genus WO2-39-10b. Next base: position 6,034 of record MGGC01000010.1, on the reverse strand, counting down.
ATACTGCCAAAGCTAAATCATATCCAGAATAAATAAATCCTACTTCTTAAACCTTAGAAATGATTCTCACCCACCTCATGTCTTTGTGCTCCCGTATTCAGCGTTCCCGTATCAAAAAATTTAATTCAAAAACCACCACAAACTTACTAAAAACTTACTAACTTGACAAGATTAATCAGTATATGCGTAAATAAGTTGCAAAGATAAATAAAATGGGACAAAAAGAAATTGCAGGTAAAGTTAAAGAAATCACAGATGGGATAGTGGGTTCAGCAGTCGATCTAGCTCTTCTTTCGATCTATTTTAGTTTCGAATTTGCAACCTCCGGATACAGTTCTCGCGGTTGGAAGGCAGATGAAAAAGCACTTAATACACTTTCGGAATTAAACTATCAAACGATCAAAAGAAGCTACCGCCGTCTCAAACAGAAAGGTATGATAAAAATAACCAAACAAAAAATAAGTGAGGAATTAATTCTTCCGCAAATTACCAAAGAAGGTAAGAAACGACTCGAATCAATAATCCCGCAATACCAAGAAACAAGAACTTGGGATGACAGAGTCTATATTATTACCTACGATTTACCAGTGGAGAGAAATAACGATAGAGATAAACTAAGAAATTACTTGAAGAAAATTGGCTGTGGACTTTTGCAAAAAAGTGTCTGGATTACGCCATACAATCCAAAAGGATTAATAAAAAAGTTTGTTGATAAAAATAAACTTGGTGACGAATTAGTTTTGGTCTCATCATTACAAAAAGATGGAAGTGTAGGAATTATGAGTCTACCTGATCTTTTAGAAAGAGTTTACAAACTCAGTGATCTAAATGAAAGATATATCGATTTTATTAGTCTAACGGAAAGCGAAAGATTAACTAGAGAACAGGCTATATTTTCTTATCTTTCGATCTTAAAAGACGACCCTCAAATCCCTTTTAAACTTCTACCTTACGACTGGAAGGGAGATAAAGCTTATCAATTTTTTAAAAGAATATGTGATATGCAAAATAACCTGATTGCCTTAGAAGATTGATCCGTATATGCGTTGCTAACTTGTAATATTATTTACTGATTGGGCGTGGGTTTGGGAACAATTGTGACACGAGGCTCTGAAGTTGATTGTAAGAAGCACCTATCCAATTGCTCAAGTACCTCGCTGCCGTTTATAATTTGACCGTTGGGACAGACAATTTCATACCCTCCGGTTAGCGCCTTCCACGCTTCCAAATCATGGTGTTCTAATTC
>MGGC01000010.1:0-4762 GCA_001792215.1 Candidatus Woesebacteria bacterium RIFCSPHIGHO2_01_FULL_38_10 | reverse complement strand
CCCCCCCCCAGCCGTTATATAGCACTGCTGCGCCACCGAAACCTTGAGGACCAGATCCGCCGTAAATCCACTCCTTCAACTCATCACTCTCAGGATTGGCAAGGTCAAGTTGGAGATGATATAAATTGTTCCAAGAAACAGTTGCTGGCCCCGTTACCCAATACGCATGCGTGGATGGCTCACTGATTTTATCTTTATAACCGGCGATTAGCACTTTTTCGCCTGTGCTAGGTGCTTTTCCGATCGGTATCCAATCAAAGAATTTATCACTTCTTGCTACTGTCAAGTCAGAGACAAGATCCCAAGAAAGGTTTGGGAAATCATCTCTGGATCGATTATACACTGTTGATTGGACGCGGACATCTAAACTACCATCTGTAGCATCTAGAATTACAAAGTCAGATGCATTTGGATTCAAGTGGCCAACAGTCACAACAACATTTCCGGTTACAATTGCGTTATCAAGACCAAGGCTAAGAAGCCGTTCATCATGGAATATCCCCATCTGTCTTTTGACTCGTTCAATAGCTTCGTTTGATCGGGAATACTCCTTCCAATTTATTGGGAAAACTGCCTCTTCCGGATTACCTTTCATAGGTTTAGCTGCCTCTCCTGGAGTTCTGATCGGACCGTGTCTAGTAACAATACAACCAGCAAGCCCACCTGTCGCAAGAGTGATATTTAAACCCAACCCACGCTGTCCATGTTTATCCCAGTTTCTTGGATCAGGACTACGGGCATCATTAGCAGCAAGAACTTGACCTAAAACAGGAAAATATTTCAAGACATCTCTTCTTTCCATTAACGGGAATTATACAATATTCCAGTCCTATAGTCGATATGAACTACCACGGCTTTAAGCCAGTGGTATCCTCGGCTTCGCCTTCAGCGAGTTCGTGATCGTTTAAATTCACCCACGGGTAAAACCCGTGCTACTCTTGAACAATCATAGAGCTATTGTGCAACCATATATGTAATTTCTTTTACTGAAAGTTTACTTACAAAAAATGAAGTATTGGCTTGTTTTCAGCTACCAAACTCTCCTTCTCCTCTTTTCTCCATCCTCCTCTTTTTCCCAAAAAACTCTAAAATCCCCGTTAACTTTTCTGGCCTCAAAAGACCTCCACCCAGAATCGAATCCTCAAGTAAACTATTTAATCTTTTTATCGCTCGCCTTAAATCAACAATAATTAAAATAACCTGCAGTCCAACAACCAATAAAAGCAGGGTGAGAGAGACGATAACAACCGCTAATAATTTTTGGACTCCATCCATGATATAGCTGTTTAACTCGAGTTTATGACTCTTTACTACTTATCACTTAACTCAGGTTTTATCTTAAGTCGAATCTCAGATTCTTTTCCGAATCTTGATCTGGCAATAATTACCACTTCCTTTGTTCCTTCAAATACTTCTATATCGGTTGCAAAGCTACCATCCCTACCAACCAGAACAGGTTGATTATTAACTTTTAGAGTTGCTTCAGAATCAGTCTTTCCGGAAACAGTTAAGTCTTTCTTTTTGACAATCTCACCTTCTTTAGGTAAATCAACTTTTAAACTTGGAGACCTAATAAAGTTTATATATTGAAAACCCAAATATCCCAAGACAATAAAACCAACTAGTAAAACCCCGAGTGTAAATGTCGTTTTTGGACTCCATAAAGACTTTTCTTGAACAACCTGTTTTGGATTTATATTCACTTCCCTGGAAGGATAATCACGTCTTAAAAGAGCAGATGCTTGTTTCTGATCGATTTTTAAAAAAGATGCAATATTTTTTACAAAGCCTTTTACCACTGTCTGTTCGGGTAAATCCTTCCAGTTTCCTTCTTCTAATGCCTTTATAAACTCTTTTTTAATCCTAGTTTCTTTTTCAAGCTTCGCCCTTGAATACTTTTTTTTAAATCTTTTATTTTTAATTAGCTCTCCAATAGTTTTCATCTGGCTTAACTTGTTAATATGATTGAGTAATTTTTGAAGTACTTCCTAGAACCTGAGCCGGATCAGAAATCAACACTTCGCGGGGTTTGGAAGCATCAGCCGGCCCAACAACACCGGCTGCCTCAAGCTGATCAATAATTCTTGCAGCCCTAGCATATCCAATTGATAAACGCCTTTGCAAAAGCGAGGCTGAAGCTCGATCGTACTGACAAACCACCTCAACTGCGTCTTTAAAAAGATCATCCGCTCCCTCGTCAACTCCTGGAACTGTAATGCTTCCTGCCTTTGGCATTGAAACAACCTCCTCAGTGTATTGTGGGGAAACACCCTGGTTTTTTAGAAAGGCAACCAGAGAATTCATGTCCTTGTCGGAAATATATGCGCCCTGAACCCTAACAGGCTTAGCTTGTTCAGGAGGGAGGTAAAGCATATCACCTCTTCCCAAAAGCTTTTCAGCTCCCTGTCCATCAAGTATCACCCGAGAATCAACCTGAGAAGCAACCGCAAAGGCAATTCTACAGGGGATGTTTGCTTTTATAAGCCCTGTTATCACGTCAACTGAGGGCCGTTGGGTTGATAAAATCATATGTATCCCAACCGCTCTGCTCATCTGAGCTATTCTGGTCACAGCATCCTCCACCTCAACCGGAGAAAATAACATAACATCAGCCAGTTCATCAATAATTAAAACTATATAGGGAAGTGCCTGAAAGCCACTCATTTCATTATAGCTGTCAATATTTCTGGCACCTGCCTGAGAAAAAAGCTTATATCTTCTGTCCATTTCAGAAAGTATCCATCTCAGGGCCGAAATTACTTTTTCAGGCTCGACAATAACAGGTGCTAATAAATGGGGGATTCCGTTGTAACCGGTTAACTCCACTCTTTTGGGATCTACAAGGATAAGTTTCACCTCTGTTGGAGAGGCTCGAAAAAGGATAGACGCAAGGAAAGTATTTATACAAACAGATTTTCCTGATCCTGTTTGTCCCGCAATTAAAACATGAGGCATCTTAGTTAAATCCGCAACCAGTGAATTGCCTGAGACATCCAACCCCAGGGAAACTGCCAACTTGGACTGGTGATTTTGCATAACCTCAGCCTGCAAAATCTTTTTCAAGGGAACAAATTCAGGAGACTTATTGGGAAGTTCTATTCCAACCAAAGAACGCCCGGGAATTGGCGCCTCAATTCTTATCGTTCCTGTTGGTGCTGCCAAAGCTAAAGCCAGGTCTCTTTCCAAAGCGGTTATCTTTGAAAGTTTTGTGCCTAACGCAACCTCAATTGCGTATTGAGTGACAGCAGGACCCAAGTTTACTTCGACAACCCTGGCTGTTATGCCGAAGGATTCTAAAGTTTGTTCAATGATAGCTGCATTTCCTTTAATGTCTCCCCTGTCTACCTTTCCTGAACCTGTGTCGGTAAAAATATCCAAATCAGGATACTTCCAAACTCTTTCCTCTCCCGGAACATTACTTACCAATCTTTGAGCCAGTGGTTCTTCATCAGTTTTTGCAGGAACAAATGGTTTTCGGATAATCTTTGCAGAAGGAGCTTGCTTTGAACCTGAAACATCACCAATCACCTTCATTTTCTTTTTTCCTGGAGCAAACTTATCCTTGACCAGCTTACCACTTACGATATAGCCGCGATAAACCTTTATAATAAAACCGATAACCTGGTCAATTGAAGTATTAAAAAGGACTATAAGACCAACAAGTGTAGTTCCAGTCAAAACAATAAACGCACCGGCTGAGGTTACTAAAGTTGCAACTCCTTCCCAAGCCGACCTTCCTATTATTCCTGCTCGAGTCAGAGTCATAATCGAAACAAAAAAAAGGCTACTCCCGACAATGATATTTGCTTGACTAAAGGGGGTTTTAAACTTGGATACCAAAAGTCCAAAGCTAATAAATAAAAAGGGCAAAAAAATTGCACTCCAGGAAAGAAAACGGACTAAAAGATCGTTAAGCTTAATTAGAATAACTCCCTGTCTGGAAAAGGAAATTAGTACAAGTCCCGCCAAAGAAAAAAAGACGATCTGAATCACCGAAAAGATAGTTCCCCTCTTCAATTTAATTCTGAAAGCCCTTTTATCTTTCAATCTTCTTTTCTTCCTTCTCGCCATACGTTTCATTATACCTAAAATAGGCTAAAAGTATAAAGTTTCCAAGAAATCAGACCATCACTTATTGATAAACTAGATAACTAAAGTTAATATATGCTCTATGACAGAGGTTTCAGAAACACCCCAGCCGGAGAGAAGCGTATTGGATAGAGAACCACCGGCGCCTCAGTTGGTGGGAAAACTCACTGGGATAGCTTTCAAAGCTTTGGGTCCAACCTTAGCTACAGGAGTTGGAGTTGATACTAAAAGATATCCTGGATATGCACTTTTACAACACGTAAGTGCCGTGGCTGAAATTGCAGCTATACAACAAACAACAACAGGCCGAGAACTTGGACCCGCAATGTATTTAGCGGCGAGATTTACGTCCCTTTTATCGGAAACCATTGTAAGAAGAAGGGAGAAAAAAGGCGAGAAAAAATCAAGAAGGATCGAAGACGAAAGATTTCCTGTAAGAGTCCCAGCACTTGTTTCTGCTGTTGCAGCAAAACTTCTACTCCCAACATTCCTCTCAGCAAGAAGTGCAGAAGGTAGATTTGCTAAAGCTGCCGTTGATACAGCTCAATTGGCTGAAATAGGCGCAGGCGTCTCTCTTGGAACCGGCCATCAGGAACTGGCTGGAATCCTCTTCGTTGTGGGAAGAAGTACGGCTTTATTAACAGAAGTATCTGAAGACCTTGTAAAAAGGTAC
>MGGC01000009.1 GCA_001792215.1 Candidatus Woesebacteria bacterium RIFCSPHIGHO2_01_FULL_38_10 | reverse complement strand
GGTATTCTTTCCTTATCTTTTGCCTTAACCGCAATGAAGTATCAAATGTTTAACCTGATAATTATTGGATTATCGTCAATGTTACCAACGGTAATTTTAAGTGTATTATTATTTCGAAGATATCAATATATTAAATGCTCGGCGGAGCCGAGCAAAAATCGCGCGCGCAAAAAATAATTGCGAAGAATTAGCATTCTTCGCAAAACGTGTCGGCTTAAACTTCTTTTTATCCAATCGGCAGCTCTCGGCAGAATATAAGCAAGCTTGTTTTTCGCTAATTGCTCAAAATAAAAAGGGCTTCTCGGCGCTCCGTGTGGGCGGCGGCGCACGGAGCGCCTCCAACTCGACGGACTCTTTTTCTCTTTTGGTCGGGTGTTCCCGAGTTGAACTAACAATATATAATGTATAGTATTATCTAATTTAGACTAATCAAGGATGAAATTATTTAATTTAAAATCATTTATTGCTTACCTATATGTCTCACTGACACTTCTTATTTTTTCTTCAACAAAGCCGGCAATAGCCCAGAGTCAGAACCCAAGTCAGTTATCCTGCAAAGTCCACACTTTTTTAGTTAATCAAGGTTATCAATTACCCTACCGTTATGATACAACCGAGGTCGCTCATGGCAGTTCTTTAAATGAAGGCAATTATATTGTTTATCTTTTTGAAGTCCAAACCAACACCTCTGATCCAAAAACAATTACCAGGGCAACAGTCAGTCAATTGATGCAGGCAAACGAACCAATCGAAATTGTGGCCGTCAGGGGTCAAGAAGGCTATCCCATGGGAATTGATGGGCAAAACAAAACCATCACCAGTGAGCTTAATTATGCTTTCACTCAAAGCGCTCATTATCCGACCGAATATCTTTTTAAAATTACTGATAATCCTTTAAATTACCCCAAAACAAGCTCACTTTTTACTGTCGAAACTAGTGTCGGGACAGCCGAATGCGCCAGCTTGCACCGGATCAAAAGCGAAACCACAACCAATCCGGTTGATTGGAATACTCCCTATGCCAGCCTAAAATCAACTGATCTCTATATTAAAATTGGCAGCCAAAAGTTCTTTGGCAAGGAACCGATGACAATTCATTCTGACCCGGGCATTGAGAAAACTACGCTTGAAGTTTCTTGGTCTGAAAATGGTGTCGAAATGGGATTCTTTTTATATTTTAAAAAAACTGAAAACAACATGTGGGAAATGTATGAATCAAGGACCTATAACGGTCAACCCCATGGCGATTGGCTTTATTATTGGGATTCTGATAATAATCCTGTTTCCAGCTTAATCGGCCAAGCAAATTATCGGGCTGGAAGACGGTTTGTCTCCAGTAACACTCAGGCGGAAATCAATTGTCAGCATTGCTCAATTAATGCTTTTATGCCCAAGCTCTTACCGATCTCTCCTTTGGGTTACTCACTTGAAGCCTTAATTGGCCTAGCGCAGGGTGAAATTATCACTCTTTCCACTCAGCCTAACACTGGTTATGGTGTCAACGTGCTTTTGAGAAACAGTCCAGGAGAGGTGATTAAAGACCAATTTGGTCTGACCTATAACTGGCGTGTCCAAAATCCTCAAATAGTTTCCTTAATGGCAGATATACTTGATTATGATAACGGTACTTGTGCCTATGGTATTAACCTCCCTTGTCCTCTCAATCATGCCGACTTGAGCGGCTTGTCAGCAGGTGAAACAACAATCTTGGTTGAAGTCAGGAGAAATGAGAACAATACAGTTGTCGCCCAAACATCTTTTCCTGTAAAAGTCGTTGAGGAAGATAAAATAGCTCAGGAAGTTAAAGAACAGAAGCTCAAAGAGCTTGAACAACAAGTGGAAAAGCTGACAAAAAAGGTTGAAGAACAACAAACCTTAATTGAAAAACTCCGCCGTTTTCTTAGGCGTATCTTCGGCCGGCTATTTAATTTTGATTAGCTTGCCGAACTATTTCGAACCCTCGGGTTTCGCTCTCGCCGTGAAAAAAATAATTGCTTTTTTGGCGTCTGCCAGCTGGCGGAATGACGCGCCAAAAATTCGACTTGGTCGGGGACCTGGGAGTTGAACCCAGAACCTCTCGTACCCGAAACGAGCGCTCTACCATTGAGCCAGTCCCCGAGTGTTATAATTTTAACATATGACAGGTTTTCTTTATATTGTTGCAACGCCGATCGGGAATTTGGAGGATATTACTCTCAGGGCATTAAGAATTTTAAAAGAAATCGATCTGATTTTAGTAGAGGACAGTCGAGTTACTAAGAAGCTGTTGATGCATTACGGTATAAATAAATCCATTTTGACCTATCATCAACATAGTCCTATAAGTGTAAAAAATCGTATTGTATCAGAGCTGTCAAGTGGTAAAAATTTGGCTTTAGTTTCTGACGCGGGGACTCCCGGCATTTCTGATCCTGGAAATGAACTTATCGATTTTGTTTTGCAAAGTCTGCCTGATGCAAAAATTATTCCTATTCCCGGAGCTTCGGCAATTTCAGCAAGCCTATCGGTCTGCGGCTTAAATGTAAATAAATTTGTTTTTTTGGGATTTTTGCCCAAAAAGAAACGTAAGAAACTTTTTGCCTGGTTTAAAGAAGGGAACCTTTCGACAGGCTCAAGGCGAGGAATAGCCTTTGCCTTTTATGAATCTCCAAAAAGGATACTTAAAACTTTAGATTTTTTGCAGGAAGAATTTGGATCTGATAAAAAAGTATTTATTGCCCGAGAGCTGACAAAACTGCATGAGTCACTTTATAGAGGAACAATTGAAAAGGTACGAAATATTCTGGAAAAAGAAAGAATTAGAGGAGAAATTGTGGTTGTGGTCGATTAATCATCCCAATTATCACCTTGGCGAAAGACTCCATCCCGATAGAGTTCTGCTTCAGTTCTAGCATTCAATTCAGCTCTTCTGGCTCTTATTTTTTGCGGGTCATCGGGTTCTAAAAGTATAGTTGGAGTTACTAAATCTATTGCGCGGGACCTCAATTTTGCCTTTGGTGTTGACGCAGAGAGTTCACCCGCCCTCCCTTGCGAAGTAGATTTTGGGGGTTCTAGATTTTCAGCAACCATCGATGGATGAATTTTAGTACCAAACTCTTGTGAAAATCAATAGGTATTTGGCCAATGTGCCGCTGGGAGGAATTGAACCTCCAACCTTTCCCTTAGGACGGGACTGCTCTGTCCTTTGAGCTACAGCGGCAAGCTTTAAGGTTAAAATACTTTCAAACAATTTTACCACCCTTTGTTTAACTTCTACAAATTGAAAGGCTGTTAACGATGATCGCTCAAGAGTAACATAGACTTATTCATGGGTTCATTTGATACTTAGTGAATATAGATTTGTCGGAGTGGAAGAAGCGCCGAGATTGGTGAGGATGATCAGTCGATCGTGAGAAAGGGCAGGAAAAGCATGGGGCGCAAGAAAACTTCCGGCGTAAACAACCTGTCTATTAGTCCCATCATAGTCCATAATGACGATTTTTCCTTCCTCTGCGAAAACCAAATGCCGGGATGTTGGAAACCAGCTCAAACTTCTTTTGGAATTGGCATTTTCAGGGTTCTTAGATCCGGATTCTTTAGGTAAATCGTAGTCTATCCAGCCGTTCAGAGTTATTTTATCTTCGATAATCCAGAAATTCCGATCTTCTTTAATATCGTAAACATAGGTTTGATCTGCTTTGATATTTCTTTCTTGTTTTTGAGTTGACGCGCCGGGGATTGGTTTTATCAAATTTTCCGGAATGCTGGCTGATCCGCTGGCTGTAAAAAGAAGCATGTCTTCGTCCGGAGAAAAGATAACTGCCTTGGTTTTTCTTATTATGATATCTTCAAGCTCATCCTGTAGTTTACTTACCTGGGATTTAAATCTTTTTTGCTTTTCTAGGTTCCATTCTTCTAATATTTTTTCCTTTTGAGAAGCGATATTAATTCTTTGAGTTTGGGGGGTAAATTTACTAAGATCAAGTAGGAAAGAACCTTTGGCAGTTGTTAAAAGGATTTCTCTGGCATCGGGAGACCAAAGAAAGCTTGAGGCGATTAAATCTCCGTCTGTGACCCTTCTTGGTTCCCGGGAAAATCCTAAAGGAAGGTTTATTATTTCCATTATCCACAGACCCTCGGCCTCTTCAGAGTTTTTTAAGGAAGAGGGAACTATGTAGGCAATTTTGCTAAGATCTTTTGAGGGGCTGGGGTTGACGGATCCTGAAAAAGTTACTGCCGAAAGAGAAGGGGCAGATTTGAAAAGATGTGCAGTTTCTTGGGTGACAACTTCTTTTTCTATCACCAGTCGCTTATTCCAACTCAAATATCCATTTTTCTGAACCAATACATCATAAACTCCGGGAAAAAGGGGGAAAGTGGCATTGGTTGCGGTTTTTACATCTCCATTTACTAAGACCTGTGCTCCGTCAGGATCGGATTTAATAACCAAAAGACCGTTAGGGGTAAACTTTTTTTTCCTCTGATCAAAACGATAACCCCTAGCGTATAAGGAAACGATAAAGAAGATAGATGTGGTAAAAGTCAGGGTTATCAGAAAAATTATTATTCTTATTTTTGTCATATACTTAAACCGTATTATATACCTTTATATACCTTCATTTAGCTCTTGTTGATATTTGCGTTTAAAAATATAATGCCTGAGAGTGGATGTGAAGTTGTTGGTTGCCTGTCTGCGCAGGCGGGTAAGTGATAGGTTGTCAGTTATGAGTTAAGCGTGATTGGTTTCTGGGTTTGAAAAGTATTAAATCTTATTATGTTTCGTAAACAAATAGCTATTGATCTTGGGACTGCCAACACTTTGGTTTGGGTGGCGGGTGAGGGAGTGATGGTGAATGAACCGACGGTGGTAGCTGTTTCAGCTGAGGACAATAAAGTTTTGGCTGTCGGAGAGGAAGCAAAAAAGATGTTGGGTAGAACTCCTGAGGCTCTTATTGCCTCCCGTCCGATGAGGGAAGGAGTTATTGCTGATTATACGACAACTGAAGCAATGCTCAGATACTTCATTGGCAAGGTAGTTGGGAAAGTGCAGTTTTTTAAACCTGACGTAATGATTTGTGTACCGGCGGGTTGTACTCAGGTGGAAAGAAGAGCGGCGCTTGATGCGACTCTATCTGCCGGTGCAGCTCATGCTTATCTTATAGACGAGCCTTTGGCAGCTGCAATTGGAGCGGGTATTCCGGTTTCAGCACCATCAGGATACATGATTATTGATATTGGCGGAGGGGCGGCTGAAGCCGCTGTTATTTCTTTGGGAGGGGTTGTGGTTCACAAGTCAGTCAGAGTTGCCGGAAACAAGCTCGATGAAGCTATTCAGGATTATATAAAGAAAAAATACAATTTAATTGTTGGAGATCAGACATCTGAGAATATAAAAATAAAGATCGGTTCAGCCACCAAGCTTGAGAAGGAAGAAACGTTGGAAATTTCCGGGAGAGATTATGTTTTCGGTTTGCCGAGAAGTATTACAATTTCCTCGACTGATGTGAGGAAAGCTTTGAAACCCGTCCTCACACAGATTATTGGAGTCGTAAAAAGTGTTTTGGAGGATACGCCGCCGGAATTGGCAAGTGACATTATTGACAAGGGGATTGTGATGAGCGGAGGCACGAGCTTACTTCGGAATTTTGAAAGACTGATGACCGAAGAAACCGGAGTTCCGGCTCATGTGGCTGAGGATCCAATGCTTTGCGTTGTCAGAGGGACAGGAGTGGTAATGGAAAATATTGATCTTTGGAAACGAAGCATAATTACTAAGAGATAAGTATTGAGTTATTCGCGACTTCGTGAATACCCCGATACTTGTATTGGGGATGAATCCGTAGCAAAGATAGCATCTTTCTTTAGAGATAGTACCTCGCAACTTGTTGCGAGGTAGATGATATACTTATAGTATTGAAGCAAAGTTTTAATTTTTTTGGGGACTGATTGAGGATAATTTCCTATAATACGAGCGTAATTATTGAATAAAAATATTGCCCGAAATGTGAGTAATGTAATTTGATAATATGTTGACATCTACCCTGTAGTAGGAGTGTAGTCAATAATTGCGGTTGATAGTTTTGTGGGGGTAAACTTTATAATTATAGGATTTCAATGAGACTGTAAATTGACACTGAGATACCTTTCTAAGCGGAAGTTATTCTTTTCAAAACAAAAATATTTTGATATTATCTCGCCTGTAGTAAGTATTTTACTGGATGACAATGATGACGAAGAAGGAGGATAAACCCGTGAATTCTGTCAAAATATTGGAAGTAAAGTTAGATAGCACATCACGCGAAAGAGTGCTAAGGCAGGTTCTAGCTAAAATAATTAAAAAGCAAAGGTTTTATATTGTTACACCAAACCCCGAGATCATTGTCAAGGCAGAAAAAGATTCTGAACTTAAAAAAATCCTTAATTCAGCGGATATTTCGCTTCCAGACGGCGTGGGACTGTTGGCCGCCGATAAGTTTATAAATTTAAAAACTCCTGAAAATAAGCTATTCAAGACGGTTACGCTTCTTTTCCAGGGTTTGACTGTCGGAATTTCAATTGTTTTCCGAAAATCACGCTTAGAGGAGAATTTAAAATTAATAAAAGGAAGATTGATGTTTTTGGAATTGATTAAATTTGCCAATAAAAGAGGTTGGAAAGTTTTTTTTCTGGGAGGTTTTTCCGGTGCGGCAAAAAAAACATCAGACATCCTTAGGAGAAATTATAAAAAAATTAAAATTGAATCTTCTAACGGACCGGTTTTGAACGAGATTGGATTTCCGATAGATCAGGAACAAGAAAAGGTTGAGAAAGAGACAGTAGAAAAGATAAATCAGTTTAAACCCCAGCTTTTATTTATTGGTTTTGGTGCACCCAAACAGGAAAAGTGGGTGTACCGTTGGTTTAAAAAACTTAATATCGGAGGAGCAATGGTTGTAGGCGGTACATTTGATTATATTAGCGGAGAGGGAAAGAAAATTCCTGGATGGATTGGGAAAACAGGCCTGGAATGGTTTTGGCGTTTAATTACAGGGTCGCAGAATTTGGGAAGGATAACCAATGCCGTAATAATTTTTCCTTTAAAGGTTTTTATAGACAAGCTTAATAACTAATTACTTTATGTCTCTAAATATTGAAAGGCAGCTTTCATTAGATGGTTCAGGTACCTTTAGACGGAGTTTTTTTCCAGTTTCCGATTTGCTACGGACGACTATTTGCGCTGGAAGAAACGTGAGAGATGGAGTGAGAGTCTGGTCAACTGATGGGCAATTGCCAATTCCGCGTACAACATTGGCAATAACCTGCGCGCTTGAGAGGGTGTTCCCAGAAAAGGTAAATGAAGTTGGTAGGTGTGAAGTTATTAGAATTATCGGATCTTTATCTCCTTTACTAGTTTCTTTAAATGAGGCGGCAGATATTGGCATATCAGCAAGATTGAGAAGAGAAAGTGGATGCAGGCAGCCACAATTTTTGCCCTTACTTATGCTTGAAAATGGATTGATGTTGGACTTACATAGAAAGTATGAAGCTTTTTCGGACAGCAATGGGAATGGGAAAGCGAAACTGGTTGCAGACGTTCTTATTAACGATTCTCTGCTTTTATCAAAGGAAAGAAGAGATTTTTCAGGGGCTGCCCAAAGAAGTTGGTTGGAGCTTGACAGTGGATTATGTGAAGTGGCATGTCAGGCTTTGGTATTTCCCGAAGTATTAGAAAGTGCAGGAATAGATTTTCCCGGACGCCCTTGTAGAACGGTTGGAGATTTATTAAGCAAATACTCTCTTTTAATTCTTGGAGAAGCTGACGGGGTGGAAAATATGGAATACTCTCAAAGACGTATATTAGGTCTTCATTGTGCTGAAATGCTTTTGAAGGTTTCCGATGATATAAGAGGAGGGGGTGTAGATAGACTGTTGGGTTTACCGAGTTTTATCACTCATGCTAAGTCGGTTAATCCAACAAGAGTCAAACAAGTATTGGGTGAGGTTACAAACTACTATGAAGATATTTTAAATCGTTGCGGTTTGTCTAATCTTGTAGTTGGTATAGCGGAAAAAATTTTACGTTTTACAAGTAGTTTTAAAGGACAGAATGCTTTTGGAAAAACTGAAGTTATAGATGATCCGTATCAAGTGGGTAGGTTTTATCGAAATAATGGGTATACCACTACTTTAAGACATAAAATGGATGGTTCGGGATTGCTTACGGAACTTTTTAGATAAAGGATGTTTGATTAAGTGCTAAAATCATTTAATGTTGGACAGCAACTTAAAGAATCTAAAAAAACGAAAAAAAGATCACTTAAGAATTGCCTTGTCTGAAGATGCACAGATCGGGGATGCGGGGTTTAGCAGGTACCGATTTATCCATAATGCTTTGCCTGAGACCGATTTTGACAAAATTGATACTTCAACAACCTTTCTTGGTAAGAAGGTAAATTTTCCTTTTTTCATTTCCGGGATGACTGGAGGATTTGATGAGGGCGCCAGGATAAATCAAAACTTAGCCAAGGCTGCACAAAAGTTTAGAATTGCAATCGGCGTTGGAAGTCAGAGGGTTGCGCTAAAGGCTGAGGATCTTGTCAAAACTTTTGCAGTTAGGAAATATGCGCCTAGCGTTCCGCTTTTTGCAAACTTGGGACTGGTTCAGTTAAACAAGGGCTACGGATTAAAAGAATGCGAGAGGGCGGTGAAAATGGTTGAGGCTGATGCACTTGTGTTTCATTTAAACCCGGTGCAGGAGGCAATTCAACCGGAAGGAGATAGGAATTTTTCCGGACTTCTTGTCAAACTTGAAAAGATTGTTAAGAAATTGACTGTACCGGTGATTATTAAAGAGGTCGGTTTTGGTTTATCTTATGATGTTGTGAAACGTCTTTATGGGGTGGGGGTTAGAATGTTTGATACAGCTGGTTGGGGCGGTACTAACTGGGCCTATATTGAAGGGAGAAGACGGTCCGTTTTCACCAGGCTTGCACCGGCGCAAAGGCTTCAGAGGCACGCGGTCGGCGAGGCAAGGGTGGATTTAGGAGAACTTTTCAGTCAGTGGGGGATTCCAACACCGGAATCTATCAGGATGTGTTCCAAATTTGAATCTGAACTAATAACTAATAACCAACAACCAATAACTATTTTAGGAAGCGGTGGAGTAAGAACAGGAGTTGATGTTGCAAAAGCTTTATGTTTAGGAGCTGATCTGGCAGGTATAGCTGCCCCTTTTGCCAAAGCAGCCATGATTTCTACAAGGGAAGTTGAGAGACTAATCAATCGGTTTGGTTTGGAACTTAAGATTGCCATGTTTGGAGTGGGAGCGAAAAATATTTCCAAGTTAAAAAAGGAGAGTTTAACTTTAAATGATTTCTAGAGGTTGTACTATGGGGATTTGCAGGTTCTCTCCTTGCAATCCTCTGTTTCTAAAGATAAGTAATAAAATTATCTTTGTTGATAATCTCAACAGGAATCTGGTATCGGTTGGTGAACTTCCTGGTAGTAGTTTTAGTTGATGACCATTTGATTTCGTAGGCACTCAGAGATCCAACAGGCTTTTTGATTACCAAGTCTACCTCGCTTCCTTGACGAGAACGCCAAAAATACAATTTATTTAGATTACCTTCTAAGAAGTTTTTCTTAGCCACCTCGGCAATTACCCAATTTTCCCAAAGTTGTCCAATGTCTGACCGCAGAGGATTAAAATTTAACTCTCCGATTAGAGCATTCCGAACACCGGTGTCCCAAAAGAAAATTTTTTGCCTTTTGGCGATTTCTTTTCGGGGATTGGTGCTAAAAGCAGATAATTTAAAAATAATAAAGGTTCTTTCCAGTAGATCTAAATATCTATCAACTGTTTTGCGCGACAGATTAAGATTATTAGCCAGTTCGTTAACTGAAACCAGAGAACCTGACTGATGGGCTAACAGAGCCAATAATTTTTGCAGTAAGTTGGGAATTTTAATTAAACCTGAGTGGAAGATGTCCTTGAGAAGATAATCAGAGACTAGATTTGATAAATATTGGGTTTTATCTGCAGATGTCACTGACTCTGGAAAGCTGCCGTAGACTAGGTTTGATAAAACTAATGAGTCGATTTGAGTTTTAAATTGAGATAATTGCTTTAGACCAAAAACAGGAGAATACCAGGATTGGTTCATAAGAATCTCAGAAAAAATAAGCGGAGGCAAAAAAACTTTGATATTGCGCCCAGTTAAACTTTCAGCTGACTGATCCAGTAAGTCTAAACTCGAAGAACCTGACAAGACTATTTTTAACGGTAGCTCGGCATCAAACCAACCTTTAACTATTCGTGTCGCTTCAGGTAGTTTTTGAGCCTCATCAATGACTAGTATTTGAGGTTTTCCCAAGCTAGTTAAAGCCTCAGTTGGAGCAAGAGTAGAGGCGGCCAGAAGTCTCTGTCTATCTAGATTGACATCCAGATTCAAAAAAAGAGTGGAGTTTGGATCGAGAATTCTTTTGAACAAAGTGGTTTTCCCTACTTGTCTGGCACCTAAAAGTAAGATTATTTTTCGAGTTTCTAAACACTGTTTCAATCTAATTTCCGCCAGACGAGTTATGTATTTATTCATGGTAGATAAAGTATACAAAATAATATATTATTTTGTCAACTCAAGGTATCAGTTTAAGAGGTTCTGGCAACTTTTTCTCCAATGAGAAACTAAATAGCCGAATTCAAAAGAATTGATACTGTTATCGCTGCTAATATCTAGATTGATATTGTTAAATAAGTAATTACTTGCCCAGATTTGAACGTCATTACCATTAAATATAGGGGCAAAATCATATAGCAGATTTATTGATCGTGCTGCAATTATAACTTTAACTCTGGCGCTTACCCCCCAATTCTAAACTCAGTCACAGGTGCGCCTGTAAAGGTTTCAAGAAGGACAAGAATAAGGTAAGCGGTTGCAAGAAGAATAATACCGGCTATGGCATAGGTTAGAGTGGCTTT
>MGGC01000008.1:766-11811 GCA_001792215.1 Candidatus Woesebacteria bacterium RIFCSPHIGHO2_01_FULL_38_10 | reverse complement strand
CATCCCCAATACTTGTATCGGGGAATTCTTGAAATCGCGAATAGCAACCTCGGACGATGGCCCGAAGGGACTCCTCCGAGGTGAAATCAGTTGGTAAATCCAGAGGTGATTTAAGCTTGTCTTGCGCAGGCAAGCCTGTCTGCGAAACTCGCGTTCGTGTTGTGTTCTTATAAACTTCTCTTACTTTTGGCACTTTTCGCAAAGCGTGTTGACAATAAGCCAAAAATTTCTCAAAATGGATTTACCAAGAGTTTAAAAAATGAAAGAAAAGTATTTAAATATTTTGCTTTCGGTTTTTGTAGTTGCAGCAATCTTGGCGACTGTTTTCTTATTTAGGCTTTATTCAGGCGGAAAACCGTCTAAAGAGGAAAGTTTTCCCACTCCAATTCCCAGGAAAGGCGAAATTGGTTATCAGGAAAAGGATACCAAGGTTAAGATAGGCAGTGAGGAGTTTTCTTCAGGAAAATTCAGAAAAATTGAAGCAGGATCAATCTTTTTCGACGATGGTGGTGATTTAACTACTTTTCCACTTACTCAAGATGAGGTTGTTTTATCCTGTACGAGCCAGTATTTACCAAATGCAAGCGAGCTTGATTTGGACCAGGTAATATCGATTGATATAACAACACCTTCTGAATTAAGCGGCAAAATACCTAAGGATGAGTTTATTGTTGTCCATGCCTCAGATGTTGCCGGGAAAGTGACCGCCCACACGGTCTTCATTGATGCTTCAAAATGTCAAAAGTGAATGTTCCACCCCAAGGGTGGAAGTGATTATGTGGGTATTTGGAATGATCTATATGGAAGTGAGTTTGCTGAAAGAGGTGTTCTTGTAGAATCTGGTTTGAGGAAAGGAGGTGTTTACAGGAGAGCTTGGAAGTGGGCTTTGTCAAAAGATAGGGAAGAAAGAGCCGAGATATTTTCTAAGTTGACAGGGTCGGGATAGTTGCCTTAAAAGCAGAAAGCAGAAGGTGCTAATCCTAGGATAGTTTCCGGGTGGACATTTGACATTTGTATCTGGGAATTTGGTAACATAGACAAGTGGGGGTTGTTTTTACAGAACATGCTTTGAGAAAATTTGCTGATTTAAAAGAACTTGGGTTAATTTTGGCTAAGAAGCAAATTACCAAAATTTTATTAAATCCTGAACATATAGACAGAACCACTGATTACCCAGAAATTATTTCATCAGGAAAATTGGATAAAAATCATGTTTTGAGAGTTGTGCACAGAAAGGAACGTGGTAAAATGATCGTAATTACATTCTATCCAGCCAAAGCTGGAAGATATTACTACTAACATGAAAATAAGATACGACAGGGATGAGGATATAATGATGATCTGGTTTACTGGTAAAAAAGCCAGGGTTGACTATGCAGAGCAATCAAAAAACCTTATTATTCATTTTTCAAAAGACAACAACCCGATTTTGATGGAAATACTTAATGCAACTGAGTTTTTTAGAGATACAACCCGCAAACTTCCTCGCAATATGAGAAAGCAGATCCCGCTCAACGCTTGAATTCATTCATTCTTTTTTTGCCTTTTTGCCTTTTTGTGATAAAACAGCCTGTAATAAAGAAAGTAAGTAAGAGCAAGTGTAAGAGTAAGAGATAAGTTAATACTAAATACTAAATACAAAGTTGGATGCTTATAGGTATAAAAGAAATTCTAATAAAACTTTGCCTAAATTGGGCAAGTATAATTACCCCCTCAAAATGAGGGGGATTTTCGTTAAAGGGGCATGGAAGACTATCACGGCTAATTTATGATAGAGCGTAGACATGGTATCCGGGAATTTTTAAGTTTCGATGAATATACACTTCTACCTGGTGTTTTCTTTGTTCCAGGAGCACTTCGTGGAGCGATTTACGATACAAATTCAGGGAAAGTTTATTCTCTTAACAAATCCGCTTGCGAAATTCTCTCAGGTAACGTTGAGAATCCAGAATTCTTAAGAAAACTAGAGCCGTTGGATTTAGTGACTAAAGAAAAATTCGAAAGAAAGTCCGCTCTACCGGAACTTCTCCAAAACCCGCCCCTTCAATTTGTTTGGTTTGAAATAATTTCCGATGATTGCAATGAAAGTTGTGTACACTGTTATGCAGATAGCATGCCTCCGGCATACAGAAAGGCTATAGGAATTCCTACAGGCGGATTTATACCTATGGAACAGGTTGCTGATGATAAAAAGGAAGTTAAGAAAATTTCTTTTGAGAAATGGAAGGAATTGATTAATGATTCATATTCTTTAGGATGCAGAAGATGTCAGTTTATTGGCGGTGAACCAATGTTATATCGAGGTGAAAATGGAGAGACAGTATTTGATCTTGCAGAATACGCAAAAGACACAGGATTTGAATTTATCGAGATTTTTACTAATGCCACAATGCTTACGAAAGAAAAGGTTCAAAGGATTAAAGAGCTTGGCTTAAGTGTCGCTGTTTCATTATATTCGAGCGATGAAAAAACCCATGAATCAGTTACAAAAACACCTGGAAGTTTTAGAAAAACCACGGAAGCCCTGAAACTTTTGAAAGAAGAGGGGATTCCTACCAGAGTAGAAATAGTACTTATGCGCCCTAACGAAAAAACAATAAAAGAGACTCTACAATATGTTGAAGAAATGGGCTTTTCTCACAGACAACCAGACGTCTTAAGACCAAAAGGAAGAGGAGATAACCCAACTATAATGCCAAGCAAGGAGTCTGCTGTCCAGTACGGTCTAATGACTTCGCCAAACTTTGTTGCAGACAGAAATACTCTTTCCAGATATCTTTCAGGTCATAGTTGTCTACTGGGTAAGTTAACAATTACGGATAATGGCGATGTTTTGCCTTGCATTTTTTCAAGGAATTTGGCAGTGGGAAATGTGCTTTCAGCCTCACTACATGAGGTTGTTGTCGGCCAGAAGCTTGAAACCATTTGGAGAAGTACGAAAGATGATGTTTTGGTTTGTCAGGATTGCGAATACAGATATGTTTGTTTTGACTGCCGTCCGCTTTCCGAAGGAGTCAATCAGGGCAAAGGAGAATATCTTACAGCTCCATATCCGAGATGTACATACAATCCTTACAACGGAGAGTGGGCAAAGGGTGTTTGGAGAGTGGATGAAAACGGGAAACCGTATTATGATGAAACGTTAGGACCGATAATCCAAGAAGTTCTTGCTACTCAAAAATTAGAAAATTATCAACAATAAGGTCATTAGAAGTAGAAAGGAGGTGAAAGATAATTGAGCCATGAAATGTTAGCGGAAGAAGCTGAAATAACACTAGTTACAATAGCGGACGAGGTGAATCCTCCTTGTGGTCCGGGGAATGGTCCTTGTAATCCTATGAAACCACCATGTAATCCACAGTGTCCACCCGCATGTATTCCTGCTGTTCTGCCAAGACCTTGTGGCCCAACAAGAGGAGACCCAAGGCCACCAGGACCGCCCAAACCGCCAGGACCGAACTAAAGTTGTATTGACAGGCCTGATACACGAGTTAATAGTGTAGGCCAGGAATGGGGGTATTTGTTGAGAATAAGTTTGCCAAAAACCATTGCAAAGTCATGTGGATGCCTTGTTGGTTCCAGGACAGAGTCTTCTTTTCCTAAATCTTTTTTATTTTCGTCATTAATTAATTTGTTTAGTCGCTTTTCAGCAAACCTATCGAGTGATTTCTGGTGGTCTGGCCAGAACAGCGTACTTGCATAATACTCAGCACAAAATGCATAGAGCTCGCTGACCTCTCTGTGCTGTGGAAACAATAAATCAATCTTGGGGACAACCTCTTTTTTTTGATACAGCTTTTTAACTGCTTTTAAAAGATTAATATTTTTCTCTTTATTTGAAAACCACCATAGTTTGAAGCTATCCCAGTAAATATGTCCAAATTCGTGAACTATGGTTGCGAGATATGATTCTCTTGTTATATAGGGATTTTCTAGTATATCTTTTGTCTTTTGGAGAGAAATAAAAGGAGTTAAAAGCCCCCCACTTATTATTGGAATATCGAATCTATTTTTTTTCTTGGTCTCGTTTGGTAGAAGCTTTTCTATTTCTTTTGAAACTATATTTGACCACCATCCACTCTGCCACTCATCGGGAATCGTAAGATTGTGGGGAATTTTATGTTCAAGTTTAATAGGATTGACACCCCATACATAAATGTGTTTACAGTCATAGGAAATAATCTTAGTATTTTTAATTTTAGAAATGTCCGAGAAAACAAATCTCATTTTAGGACGAATCACAAAACTTAATGCTTGCTCTATAGCTTCTAAATCGTCCTTTGAAGCATGATAATCCTTAAACATTACAAGTTGATTTTAGCACAGACCCGCACACACACATTGAGTAGGCTGAGATACATCGGTTACACTTCTTAAGCTAAAATAGTTAGTTCTGGAAAGGAGGTGTAGCCCCATATGTCAGTTTATGGATTTTACAAGACAGCACACTTAGTTCATTTTCTTCACAAAGACAATCAAAGGATCTGGAAAGACAAACATACATACAAGGTTAAGGGGAGTTGCTGGAAGGTTGGAATTATCATTCGGCGCTAAACAACGTCTTGAGTGGATGTTCCAGTCACTCCCACCCTCCAGGTGTCTTGGCTTGACACCTGGTAAATTTTAGCCTATCTTTAATTGAGTTATGAATGTAAGAAAAACAATTTTTGCCAACGGTGAGCTTTACCATATTTTTAACCGAGGGATAGAAAAACACCCCGTCTTTACCAGTAAAAAAGAATACGAACGCGCCGTACTGACTCTTGACTACTACAGGTTTAAGAACCCTTCTTTACGTTTATCAAAAACACTAATTTTAAACCTGGAGAATAGAGAAAAATTTTATACTGAATTGAGAAACCTGTCGGATAAACTCGTGGAGATTGTAGTTTACTGTCTGATGCCGAATCATTTCCACTTTGTTCTAAAACAGAGGCTTGATAATGGTATATCCAGATTTGTAAGTAATTTTGCCAACAGTTACACACGCTACTTTAATACCAGACATGATAAAAGAACAGGAGCCTTGTTTCAGGGTATTTTCAAAGCGGTGCATATAGAGGATGATGATCAGTTAGTACATGTTGCAAGATATATCCATATAAATCCGGCGGTTTCTTATGTGATCGAGAAAGATAATCTTGAAAAGTATGAATGGTCGTCCTATCCGGAATTCTTAGGACTGTCTAAAAAAGAAATTTGCGATAAGGATTTAGTTCTCAAATTATTTTCTTCACGTAAATCTTTTAGAAAATTTGTAGCAGACCAGGTTGATTATGCAAGAAGGCTTGATAAAATAAAGCACCTGATTCTTGAGTAACGCTTAAACAGTGCGCTGATAAGGGAGGTGTCAAGCTAAGACACCTTCCAGGTGGATGTGGGTGGCATTTAACAAGGTAGGGAAGCAATGGGAAAATATGAATTAGAGTTTGTAATAAAGTAAATTTCTTGAAATCACCCTCTGAATTATTAGTACTTTAGATTCCTCGAAGGCGCATTAGCATTGTGAAAACTGCATTACAGACCTATAATACGGTAGTGAGTATCGAGCGAGGGTTATTAAAAGAGGTCGAGCGGGATAGTTTAAATACGTTTGCTTGGGAAAGAGTGAGACAGTATCAAGCACTAAAAATTGCTAATTTTGAAGTGACTGCTCCTTTTTTCTCTAACGATATTGCGATTCTTTTCGGACAAATGATGTCGGATGCCGGTCTTTCCGAAGTAGATATAGTAAATGTCTTTAACATTTACAATAATAACAAGGTTCCCTTTGGTTGGTTTTGAGGAAAAGGCACACCAGAACAAATAGCATGGGCCGCAGAAGAAATAGCGAAACAATGGGGTTTAGACTTAGGCAGAGCGGCTGATCCCGAGGTAATTGTAGAATTCATGAAGGTAGCAGGATTAGGAATTGACTGTTCGGGCTTTGTGTATCAAACGTTGAAATATGCCTTTGATAGAGTTGGTTACCCTGAAATGTTAGAGGACTCAGTTGAGTGGCCAGACACCCTTGGACAGAGGAATGAATATAGAGCCAGTATAAAAAGTTTTACTGGTGGGGCATCCAGGATTATTCAGCCTTTTGAGACTCAATCAATGGATATAATAGTTATTAAAAGTCCTACAGGAGAAAAATATTCACACATGGCTTTAGTGCTAAAAGAAAACGAAGGTTTACGGGTTACCCAATCAGTAATTGGACAGGTTCCTACTGGTGTCCATGTGTCATCACTAAGAATTGAAAACAGCTTGCCGCAGTTTGGATTCAGACCAAACTTGACTGAACCATGGGAGGAGTTGTATGGAGCGGGAAGACTTGAATTTAGAAGATTGGAGGTTTTCTAACGGAGTAAAATATGAATATGAAGAAAGTTATACAAATATTACCTCCTAAAACTTCTTCTTTACTTAATAAGTATCTCCAGTTGCCGTTTAGAACTACAAAAATTGCATGCCCATATTGGGTTAATGATTTAGGCAAAGGTATTAGAGGCCCTTTTTCGGGTAAAGGAACCCCTAGACAAATAGTTTCAGCTTCGTATAAGAAAGCTAAGAAATTTAAAATAGACTTGGACGGATTAAATAGGCGAGAGCTTAAGAAATTTATGGAGGACAATAGGATAGGTTTGGATTGTTCAGGGTTTGTTTTTCATCTTTTGAACATGTTTGATAAGGAAAAAGGCGGTAATGGTATATCTAATAAATATTTAAAGAACACAAAAATTCCTTCTTGGAGAGCTTCCTGGAAAATAAATGCGGAAAAGTTATCCTCTGGCGAGTTTACGAGAAAAATTAGGATGAAAGATGCAATGCCGGGAGACATAATAAGACTTTTGGCAGGCAAACACATTGCTTTTATTGTTGAAGTTGGGAAAAACTCTATTACTTACGCACACTGCTCGAATTATACTAAAATTCAGGGGTGTCATCTGGGAAAAATTTTGATAAAGGATTGGAAAAAGAATCTAGAATATCAAGATTGGACAGAATTAACAGGAGATGAAAGTCAATATAAAGATATAACTTATTTCCCAAATTTGGGAGATTCGATAATGAGACTAAAATGGTTAGAAGAGGGTAAACAGACTGTCCTGTAGTTATTATAGGAGTATGCGTGTATTTTTAGCACTGGTTCACACTCATTGGACCTTTCAAAATTCTAAAAAGGTAATCTAACTTCCCGAGTCCCATCTGAAAGATGTAAAAAAATTTCCGGCCTTCAACCTCTTTCAAAATATTAACAATCATACCAACTTGGTGTGTGCCAAACCGTGCACCGTTCTGCAGGCCTTATTTTGGTCCGCCAGAATCTCCACCACAACCTCCTAATTAATACAAATTTATAGATGGAGCATGATGCGGGAATGGTCGGTGAGAACTGTTGGCCAATTCTTCGGGTATTTGTTGAGAATTAGGCGGGAAAAAACTCGTGCGAAATGATGAGGGTTTTTAGTGGGCTCTAATACAGAATCTTCTCTTTCTAAGTTCTTTGTCTTTAAAGACAAAATTCATCTTTGGATGCCAAGCGTAGCTTAGGGCTTCGTTAATTGCACTTAAATCTTCTTTGCTTGCCAAATAGTTCTCAAACATTAATCAAAGTATATATAGCAAATGCAAGAAAAACTATACTGTCACCTTTTTGTTCCAATTTAGAGTGGAAATTATTGACCTTTGGGGTTATAATATAGTCAATAAAATACTTTACTGCCATTATGGGATGAGATTTAGTCTCACATTCCTTGTTTTAAATTTTACCTTTAATTAGGGAAAGTTCATTTACCCTCCAAAACGGAGGGTTTTTTAAAGAAAAAAGATGAAAGACAGAAAATTTGATCAAGGTTCTTTTCAGGCAAATAAAACACGAGCCAGACTTTTAGAACGTGGAGGAAGATTAAATGGCGATAGCTTTGAGTTGGGACCGACTGCTTCTAAAGAAGGGCCGGTGGCTGTGAGAAGAAATTTGGGAGGGGGGGGAGTCAAAGAGCAAGAAGTAGTGATTGCCTCTATTAGTGGTGGAGTAATGATTCCTCTGGATGCTGCTTTTTTGAAATGGCTTGTACAGGGAACTGAGAAGGGAAGAGAGCGAACTGGTATAGTTTACAAAGCGACCGAAAAAGTTGTTTCTCAAACTTTGCCTGAAACCGAAAAGCCCGTAGTAGCTGAAAAATTACCCACGGAAGCAGTTACTGCACTTGTACTTGGCGCCGCAATGATTGCTCAGGCCGGATCTCAAGCTAGAAAGGAAGGATCTTCAGGGAAGAAAAGATTTTCCAGAAAAGAGAAAGCACTTATTGCCGCAGGAGGAACGTTGGTAACTTTGGGGCTAGCAATAGTCGTGTTGACGGGTTGTGATAAAGAAAAAAGTGATGATGTTGCAAGAGAAATCGCAGGCATGGCCACAAAGCCTCCTGCAACAGCAATGGCGACCGCTGAAGCCAAGGCTACTCAGGCTGAACAAACTCCCACTCTTGTGGTTTTTGCGGAAGAAAATTTCTGGCCGGGTGTTGATGAATTAAGTAATAGGTTGAGTAAGGAAGGAGTTATTGTCATCAACCCAATTGCAGTAGTTTCTGACGAGCCTGATAAGAAAGAAACACCTTATTTTTTTACCGGTGTTTTAGGAAGCGAAGCTCACTCCCGATTTGTTCAATTTGTCGCAGAGGTAGATGAGGAAATGGGAGGAGAAAAGATTGGGTTTGTGGAAGTTTTTAATGTAGATGAGGAGGGCATTAGTATTAGTACTTTGAGAAAGGAAGTATCAGGTTTGCCTGCTTTGATTGAGGCGAAAGCGAATGGAACTGTGACAGGAGTGACTTTATTGTCACAGATTAGGGAGTTGAATGAGGACGAGGAAGTTGAAGGTTTTGGTGAAGAAGGTCTGAAAGGTAAAAGAGTGGCGGTAATGGAGGAGATGGTGTTTGAAGAAGGTAAGTGGGTGAAGGGGGGAATGAAAGTGATGGCGGTTGAAGACAAATGGGGTTTAAATTGGTGGATTAATAATGGTGGTTCTTGGGAGCCAGTTGGTGTGAGAAAAGTGGAGAATCCTTGGAAAGAGGATGGGAGGAGGAGGGGTGGATTTGGTTTAGCTAGGATGATCCCGCCGGATACACCCACTCCTAAAACTCCTGAAAAAACAGCAACAGCCGAAGTAACTGTAACTCCTCCCGATCCCACAAAGCCTCCGGAGGCAACCGCAACCTTAACCGCTGAACAGAAAGTTTTATTGGCATGGGAAGAAGCGGTTAATAATAGTGAAGAATTATTCAGTGTAGAAGGCGGGGGAGTGTTTTGGAGAACCCTTGTCCACGACACATTGTCTGATGTCGGGTTCGAAGCAGTAGTACAGGATGAACAAAGAGCTAGGGAATTTGTACTTAATTCTTTTTATCTGCATGCTCAGTCTTACTATGGTTACACGGGTGATTTTGAAACTTTTAAGAGTGAATGGCAGAGTGTTATCCCTTTGAGAAAGTTGGAAATTATCCTATCAGAACGGGTTTCTAGAGAAACGGAATTGTCTAATTTGCCTACTGATTATACTATGTCCAATCAGAGTGTAATGAATAAGTTCGGATGGCGGATAGATGGCGACACTGTACGTATTGTGGTGAAAATAGATTCTAAATTCACAACTCCGCAATCTTTTCCCTGGGATACGATGTCGGCTATGATACATGCAATTCAATCAATGGGGCTTGAAGAAGACATAAAAGGTAATGTCTCAATGCAATTAGGTGTTGTTAAAGGTACTAGATTTTATCAAGGTTTTTACCCGATCTTTGCGGGAGGAGAAATTGATGAACCTCCAGGTTATTTTTATCTTTTAGCAGTGAGATTTTACAACAAAGGTTACCCTCAAGGCTAAGATCTTTTTCTTTTAAATTGTAAACGGATTCCCACTAACTTACTTTACTTCATCTACTTGAACTTTTTGTGATTCTTGCTCATAATCTTTTTCAGAGAGATGCTGACTGTCCAAAAAAGAAGAGTATTAAAAAGTTTGTCATTGATTGCAGTATTAATATTCGTTTTTTCCTTTGCTTATTTAGCCGCAAAATATTTTTTCAGGTCTGAAGAAGATCAAAGTAAAGGAAATGAAGGAAAAAAGAGCAGTACTGTTTCTTCCACTGATCTTATTTCTGAAGTACCAATTCCCCAGTTTGAGTTTGTTTCAGATATTCCTCAATATCAGATAAGTGTAGGTAGCGTGAATACAGTCCTTTTGGATAAGATGCTTACCGAGGTGAAATATTCCACAACATGGAATAAATTTCGACTCCTTGTGGATGTTAAAGAATTCTCTCCTAAGAAAGTAGTTTTTAAGTTCGCGGATATTAATAAGTTGAACCCTCAAGAAAAAGATTCGCTATTTGATAAAACTGAAACAAGTGGCGGCGAGATTTTGGGAGGTGTTAATTCTTACTTTGAGGAAAGAGACTCGATTATGGTTTATACAATATACAGAAATATTGCTGTTTATGAAGATTTCTCGGAAGCATATTTATCCCATATCTGGACTCGGGATGTACTTCGTTTGTTATATCGGCTTTCGGTTAAAAGTAATTTTGGACATGCAAATGAAGAAGAATTAAGTCGCCTTACGGAGCGGATTTTGGGTGATCGGAAGGAAGCTCTTTTGTTCAGGATTGAAAAGAAGGTAAGTTATAGGAAAGGGTATTTAGAAGCGTTTGCTAAAATTGTTCAAGAATCGCTTGGTTTGTTGGAGATTCCCACTGTATACGCTCAGACTTGCAGTTCAACTTACACCTGTGGGAGATGGACTAATATAGGAGACTGTCCTGGTCAACCAGATTATTATGATTCCCAGTGTATAAGCCTTGGAGATTTGTGCGGCCCTGATGCTAATGGTGATGGTTTCCGGGATACAACATGTTCGTTTACTCAAGAATGTCGAGATTGTGGCATCATCTCAATTTGTGGTGAGAGAGCATGTAACCAAGCTAATCAAAGTGCTTGTACAACTTTAGATACTTGTAATGACTGTAATGTTAGTCAATGTACCTGGACTCCCGGCCCTGGTCCGA
>MGGC01000008.1:0-749 GCA_001792215.1 Candidatus Woesebacteria bacterium RIFCSPHIGHO2_01_FULL_38_10 | reverse complement strand
TGCTTTGAGGAGCATTCTAGTCTGCAACGCAAGTTACGGAGGATGTGGGGGTTGTACCAATTGTGCAGTGGCGACTCCGACTCCCACGAGAGCCGTGGCCACTGCGTCTCCCAGGCCAACCAATACTCCTACCCCTGATCCTTGTCGTTTGTCGGCTGCCTGTACTTATCTTGAATCACGACAGACAGCAATTAACAACTATTGCAATTCTGTAAGCAGTTGTACAGGGGGAACTTGGAGTAATCCAGCAAGATGTTATGGTGGAAATTCTGGATCTGGTTGTCAATGGCAGAGCTACTGGATGAGCGGATTTGGTGGTTTTTGTCAGACTCCATGGTGTGAATGTTTATGTATTGCAAACACTCCTACTCCAACCCGTACCCCAACTCCTACTCCAACCCGTACCCCAACTCCGGCTCCTGTCCCAAGTTGTACTTTAACTTTAAGTTGGGCACCGCCAGTTCCTCCGGGAAATACCATTAATCAAGGAAGCAGTGGGACAATAAATGCCTCAGTTTCCTTTAGTAATGGAACAGTTGATAGGGTTAATTTTTCATCATCGAATACTTCAGTTGCAACTGTAAGTCCTTTTTCTGATCCATCATCTCCTTACTCAACTACTGTGACTGGTGTGGGAGCTGGATCTAGCACTATTGCTGCTAGTGCCTATATGGGTGGGGTGATTAGATGCTCGAACAGTTTGGCTATGACTGTTAGGGCTACAAGTACTCCCACAATTGGACCGACTA
>MGGC01000007.1:11725-22795 GCA_001792215.1 Candidatus Woesebacteria bacterium RIFCSPHIGHO2_01_FULL_38_10 | reverse complement strand
CAGTCTGTTCAGCTTTGTGAAACCCGTTTGGCTTCTTTGACTGAAGGTGATAAGAAAAAGATAATGACGGTAAGGGCAATGTTTGGTGACGAGCTAGTACCAGCTGATACAGCAATAATTAAAGGGGTATACAATACGCAAGTTCCCACCCCAGAGCATATGTTAAGCATCGGCGCTGCATTAACAGTTTTTTCAAAACCAATTATTATGTTTTTAACAGGAAGAGAAAGATAGCTTTGGGAGAGTTTCAACTGAACCTATTTCCTCTATTATTTTAACCAGTTTTGCAATAGACTCATTTA
Organism: Candidatus Woesebacteria bacterium RIFCSPHIGHO2_01_FULL_38_10; assembly: GCA_001792215.1. GTDB lineage: Bacteria > Patescibacteriota > Microgenomatia > UBA8517 > UBA8517 > WO2-39-10b. The sequence goes on along the minus strand of MGGC01000007.1, from coordinate 22,493 downwards.
TATTAAAACTTGGAGTATGGAGCAGAATAGGACGGGCTTGCAAAAAAGCCTCACTTTGGGTCGTAATATCAGCCTTTTTCGATGGTTCGAAATTTTCTAACGTTTTAACTATAGTTTTTAACTTTTTCGAACTATTAGTCTTCTTTACGGCTTCGTGTAAGAGTTGATATTCCTCGGTATATTCAAAATCAAGCTTGCCTTCATCTAGGGTTAAGTTTTGAAAGATTAGCTTAATTAGACTTCGTTTACTTTCTAACGTCTTAGCCTTCTTGTAAATGGCTCTTGCGCGCTGTGAGACGTCGTAGAAGGTGTTACTTACCTCGAAGTATCTAACCCCGTTGATTCACCTAAACTGCCGAGCTTCTTATCGAGCTGTTTAAGTTCTTTGCTATATTCTGCAAACCTTCTTTCGTAATCTGATTCCGTGATTTTTCCGTCTAGTTTATCTTCGTAAATACAGTCGAGGCGATTTTTATAAATAGCATGCCTTTTGCTTAGTTCCCCCATTGAAGAAGAATGGTATTCTATTTCGTCCTGGTGGCTTTCTTTTAAAGCTTTTTTAATCCACTCGGCTAGGCGTGGGCTTTTTACCTCTAGGTTCTCTAAGTTTGCAATGATTTGTTGTTCCACCTCATTTTCTACAGACCATGTTTTTTGGGAACAATTTCTATAGTGATTACAGTGGCCATAGACAATACCTTTATGGATTTCCCAGGTAATAGAGCCACCACACTCTTTACATTTCATAAGGGATTTAAAGAGGTGGAAATGGGTTCGATATTTCGGTGTGGTTTTGCTCTTTAATACTTTTTGTACTTTTTCAAACAAGTCATCATCAATTAGTTGGTCTTGTTTCCCTGGGTAAAGTTTGTCATTCCATCGATTTTGTTTAATGTAAAAGGGGTCTGTTAGATATTGGTGTATTCTGCTTTTAACTATCTTATTATCATTGGCGTTGCGCAAACCTTCGTCCTCCATTATTTTAGTCAACTTCACAAGCGAGTATTCGCTTGTGGCGTAGAGCTTAAACATTTTTTTGACTAATGGTGCGGTTTTTTCATCTATAACGTGAGTTTTGTGACCCTTATCGCCAACAGTAATGTAACCAATTGGTGGCCTAGTTGGTAGCCAACCCTGGGCTAATTTTTCCTTTTGTCCTTTTCTGACTTCTTCTGATAGGTTGTCTACATAATTTTTGGCAAAGACGATTCTTATATCCCAGTTTAGTTTTTCCTGGGAACGAGAATTTTTATGTAGGACGAGCGAATCCTTTACTGAATGAAGTTGTCGCTCCTCGTCTTCGTCTAGCCACGTCCACAAATCAACCGAGTCCTTAAAGTTTCTAGTAAACCTATCTGCTTTTTCGACAATTATTATTTTTATATTATTTTTCTTCACATAATCAAAGGCGTCGTTAAAGATTTCCCTTTGCTTTTTTCCACTAGCCGATTCTGTAATAGTAAACGGCTTGGCAATAGAAAAGCCTTTTCCTGCGGCATAGCTAGCCAACAGCTTTTGTTGCGCTGGCAAAGAATAGCCTGTTTCATCTTGTTCTTTACTTGATACCCGTTCTATTGTTACGCTTTTCATACTTATTTAAGACTTATCGTCTTCTTTTAGTTTACAATAATTGCTGACCTTTTTGTTAAATATCTTGCCTGGGTTTTTAATTGTGCGGTCTTGTTTTATTTCACTCATCCATTGAAAAATGGTTTCAGCCTTTACACCTCTACGAATGGCGTTAAGGTACGTGGTCTGTAGAGACTCTTTATTCTCTGGCTCTAGAGCCTTCCATGCTTGAAATGCGGCCGCTTCGTGCCGATTGGTGATATTAGTTTCTATTAAACCTGGCGTCGCTTTTTCTTTTAAAATTGCCCTAATGGATTTTATAGATTCATCGGCTAAACTGTTCGCTTCGCTTTTTTTAATTTCTTCTTTACTATCTTCTGTTATATTCGCTTGTGCTGTCTTTTGGTTGACACCTGGTTGTTGATTGGTTGACGTTTGGTCGTCATATCTCTTTTGATAGGGGGGTAAAAGAGAATGTTGAAGCCTGTCCTTTCTGATTTTTTGGTGTTCCAGCCATTTTACAAATTGAATAATAGTTCGGTCGCTATCTTGCCAGTAGTAAATCAGACCCTGTTTTTCAATTTCAGCTAAATAACCCGCAACATCTTTAAAAGTCCAGCCTTCTTTTAATGGCACTACTGTACCCTTGATATATTCAGGTTCACCATAAAGCCGTCCTTCGTCGTCTGCATGAGATATTAGCCAGGTGAAAAGTAGTTGAGCCTCTAAGGACAGTCTGTTTACCTGTAGAGACCTCGAAATTTTATTATGTAACATTCGTCTAGTTGCCATTTTTATTCTTATTCTTATTTGTCTCAATAGACAGTAAAGTTTCGAAATACGATAAAATGAATTTGCCTATTCGAACAACCTTTTCGTAGGGTAGGTCAAGTCCGTATTCCTCTTTTAATATCTGTTGTAGTTCTAAGACTAATTCTTGACTTGTCATAGTTAGAAATCGTTTTGGTATAACTTTTCTTTCAGCGATTTGATTGCAGAAACTAACTTCCTGGGGTCAATGAGGCATGTTGAAGAATCTTCTGTTGAGAAGTTGTATTGGTCTAGCCAAAGTTGGCGATTAGGAGAATCAACAAAAACAAACAGGGACTTTTTATTTGAAAGCTTTTCAATCGTGGATAGGGTAAGACCTCTAGCAAGAAGAAAGGCCGAAAGATAAAGACTGTCGGTGCGCCATGTGGCGTAGATATTTTTATTCTTATCCATATTAGCCATATTTTGGCAAATACGGATTCGTTAATCACAATAGTTTAAGGCGCACGTTTAAACGTTACAAAATATCGACACCAGAAAGCTTTTCATTTAAGTCGCTTGTTATTGAACGCAAATTTTCAAAGAAATCACCGTCCTCGTCCTCGTCTATATGCTTAAAGAGTTTCTTAACAGAATCATAATCGGGAAGGGTAGCCATTTTATCTGGGATAGATAGCTTTTCAGGATTCCCATTTACACTTGAATCCCTTTTTGCTTCTAAGTACAGTTGATAAACCGCAAAGTTACGTTCAAAGGTTACTTGAAACTTTTCTTTATTACGATAGCCAATTAATGATTTTTGAAGGTTCTTAATTGTCCCCCAAAGCTCTATATAATCTTCTTTTTTCGTCCAGGGCTTAATCTCTACCCATAGACCTCTATCTTTACCACTATTTCTTGTCGTCAATGTAATGTTTTGCTGTGGATATATAGAATCTTGCCAGGGCATTTTATGAAAGAATAGATGGGCGGTTACACAATTACGAAAGTACTCGTTTTTAGGGTTTAGGTTAAATTGGGTAAGAATGTCTTCTATAACTTTACCTGGGCTGGTAGGTAAAGCCATAGCCTTTTTAAGCCATTCTCTATATTCGTCTTCATTTCTAAACCCTATTTTGGGGACTAAAAACCGAGCTTCGCTATAACTGGCTAGTATTGAATTTTCTAATGCTAAAAACTTCTTTGAAAGCAAGACGGCAGTTATCTTGTAAAAGTCTTCGTTATAAATGTGTCTGACATTACCCATATTCTTATTCGTATATACTTACAATTATAACGATTTATAGGCTAGAAGTGATATTACGAAATAAACCTTGAAGGTTTCAGGCTAGACACCTACGAAAACGAATCGGATTTTTTGACAGAATAGTGTAATTTAGCCCGTCTTGTAGGGTTATTCTGGCAAGAGTTTTTTGTTTCGTTTTCCGAATTCCATTTTAAAGAAATTTCAGGCTAAGTACCCCTCGAAACGAAGTGTTTTTGCAGAAACTAACATACTAAAGAGGCCGTATTATCAATACAATCGGTAATTCTAGTTAAACTTTGATTTTAGGGTCAACATTAAAGTGAAGATGAAGAAAGCCAAATTATTTTAGTCGGGCGTTGATTAGTTCTTCTGCCTTTATAGCGTCGTCAACGGTTACGAAGTTTGCTTCAAGCTTTTGGTCGCCCATACCGAATACTTTTACTGTTGCCGCGCCTTTGGAGAGTAACGGTATCTTAGCCATTTTTGTATTAACCTCGACCCCCGTAATGCGACTGTAGGGCATGGAATTGGTTTTATTAGTACCAAATGCCTTTAGTTCGATAGCCACCCTGTCTTCATAGATTACCAGGAAGCCTTTGGTACAGCGTGTTTTAAGTAATATATCCATATTTGTATATCTCTAATGAGACTTATCGTCATCATTATATCACAAATAGGACTCATCGTCTCTGGATACATAGTCTTCTTTTAGAGAGCATATATACATGGAAGATATTAGAGCCAAATTTGGAAAACACCTTCGAAAAATAAGAGAAGGTAAAGGCCTCACACAAGAAGGACTTGCAGACCTAGCAGGTATGCACTTTACGTATATCGGCCAGATAGAGAGGGGCAAGCGTAATCCATCACTTATTAACTTAGAGCGCTTGGCAAAAGCTCTAAAAATCGACGCAGGCAAACTTTTCCCTTTTTAACCCCCTTTTGTTATAATCCTCTCATTAACCTATGAGAGCAGGCACTTTAGACATAACACTTCGACCCATTAAATTGGCTTTTATAGTCAATGTTTCCGATAAAGTAGCTGTTTTAGAGGCAATAAGGATTAATTCTTTTCTTTGGGGCGGTTTTTATAATCCAATAATTCCCTTTTTTGAAAGAAAGCCCAAGTTTTTAGCCAAAGACATTCTATTTAAGCTTCAAGATAATGCGGACATACTTCGTGGTTATTTAAATGCTTATGACCCCGACTACGTCGTCCAACTAGGCAAGTGTAAAGATTTAGAACTCGACCTCGGTGGTAGAGAGAAGATAAAGGCGGAAGATATCTTATCTGGTATTTCCGACGATGGAACCGTTGGCTATGGCATAGGTATTTACGAAGTTCTTAATCATTTCTATGAAAAAGAGTTGAAGTTCGTTAGAAAAAAACCTGTTGATGTAGTCATTCCTAAACTGGCCGCAAGAAGTCAGTTGTTTCTGGCAAGCGTATTTGGAGACTTACCTGAAAAATTCAACAAGGAATTTCTAAAAGGATATGAAGAACCTTTTAATATAAAAAGACCCGTTAGTAATCTAACAAATTACCACACCTTTTTAGATAGAAAAACTTTATTTCTAAGAAGACTTACTGGTTTGTATATTGACCCTCGAAGAAGGGGTAGCAGATTTGACGACCACCTTCTTTGTTTGCTTGACCCAGGTAATGTCGTAGATGTCATTGATTACTGGAATCTTAGAGCTTTGGGATTAACAGTAATACCTGTTCCCATTCAGGTAGCCGATACTCCTGAAATAAAGTCTTTTTGTGAGAAATTTATCGACGAAAGCTTTGGTCAACATAGATATAACCCACAAATTTACTACACAGCCACCGTCCAAAAGGGAAGGTCGGTTAGCGAAGAAAAAGCACAAGCATTTCTTAAATTCCTAGATATAAAACCTGATAGCAAAAGTGGACAGTCTAAAATTTCAGCTCGATTTTGGTATCCACGTATTTGGGATAGTTGGGCTAGGGATAAAGATGGTGCAGAAGGCGCAGACTTGGAAGCTGATAATGCACAAAAGGATTTGCCAGGCGACCAAGACAGCATAGACTTCAAAACTCTAACCCCAGAATTTTTATCAAAATTTGGAGGCCACGGACAGCCGCGTTTTGCAAATGAAATAGAGCTTCGTACCTATGCAGGGAAAAACGCCATTGCAGAAGTAATGCCACAGGGTGATTCCAAGCTTGCCAATCGAATTGGCGGATACGGGCATAAAGAATGGCGTCTATCTCGAAAAGGGCTTGTTTATCTTTCGCAACATTCAGATTGGACAGTTCATTTACCGTTACCAGAAGCAGAAGTTGTCTTTCTTGATTGGATTAAATCTTTAGGTTGGGAAACAAAGATTTCTTCCGCAGGTTATATAGCGAAGCAACTTATAAAGCATTTAGGGGGTGTTTGGGGAATTGAAACAATAGCAAACGAAGAACTGCTGGGCCTATTAGGGAGATTGACTGGACAAAACCGACTTTTATCTTCTCTCTTTACCAAAATTACCGCTTTAGAAAAGAATCTAAAAACAAAACAACACGATGACGCTTCAAAAGATGTAGAAAAGTTTTTAATAGAGCTTGAAGAAGCGAGAAAGTCGTCGGAATTAAAAGAAGGGCCTATTCTTCACGACCAGCTCATTACCGAGATTTCAAAAGCGATTAGCAAAGACCCTTTCAAAAGTGACCCCGTTAAGTATCTTGAACGATTGACGGATATTAATATGTTTAGGTTAGGCACACGAATCCAATGCCCAGTATGTCAAAGGCATTCCTGGTATAGCCTTGATGAACTTAAATACGAGCTACAATGTCCAAAATGTTTAGAGAGGTTTAAACCACCAACTCACTCTCCAACAAATGAAATGCAATGGGCATATCGTACTTTTGGGCCATTTAGCTTGCCTGATTTAGCGTCGGGTGGATATTCTGTTCTGATTACTTTACGTTTCTTTTCCAAGTTGCTTGATGGTGCGGTTACGCCGTCGATGAGCTTTACGTTAAAAAAAGGCATTCGCGAATTTGAAGTAGATTTAGGTATGCTTTTTAGCTGGTCTAAGTTTAGTAGTTCTACTGTGATTCCTATCTTTAGTGAGTGTAAAAGTTTTTGGGACAAATTCAACGAGAAGGGCATTAAAAATATGGAATATCTGGGGCAACAAACCCCTGGTGCAATTCTAGTCTTTTCGACTTTTAGGCATAATCTTGATAAATCAGAAGTTAAATCGCTAAAGGAATTAGTTAAAAGAAACCGTAACAATAGAAAAGCTCGCAAGCCTTTTAATCAGGTACTTATTTTAACTGGTACTGAATTATTTTCACAATTCGGGCCACCTGACTGTTGGGAGAATGGTACGGTCGAACAAAAAAAGTTTGCGAAGGAATATAATCGATACGAGGGAATCGACGAGCTTTCCGACATAACCCAACAAATGTATTTAGGCTTTAAACCGTGGCATGAAGAAGAACGGGAACATTACGAAAATAAAAGAGCTAAGAAATTAGCAGTTAAAGAGAGTAAAGAAAAATAATGGCAATTATAACTTTAAAAAATTGGTATCAACTGGACTTTAAGTCATCTAATGTAGCAAAAGTAAAGGTAATTTTGCTTAAAATCGATACCGTAATGAGTACGTTGAAAAAAGAAGAATTAATAGATTCCTGGTTTTTCCTTTATGAAGGCGACACCATTAGAATAAGAATGTTTTCAAAGAACAGAGAGGGCTTACAAGGTCGGCTTATTGAATTGTCAGCTAAGAAAGGATTAGAGACAAGCGATAAATTACCTTTTTCTGATTACCAAGAAGGCGATGAAATGATGTTTAATGAATCGGTAGTAGAGGCTTTTGCTAAAATAATGAGCGAAGTTACCCTTCTTACTATATCTAAGCTGAAAGATGGAATAAGTTTTGATAATTATCGAGTTTTAGAGCGATTACAGCATTGTATGTATAATAATCTCCTAACTTTAAGCTTCAAATCAGAAGAAAGCTTTCTTCAACAAAGGCTACTTGAACGAACTCGACAGTCTTTTGATAATGATTTTGAAAATAAGATTGGTTGAATTAACTAGCGTATATAGTATTCAACTCGGTCACTTGTTCTGAATAAAGACTCGCTTGTTGCCAATTAGCGTGTCTATAATCGTTCCAGTAGGCGAGCATAAGCATTTTAGCCTTGGATTTAAATAACCCTGTTGTAACTTAATATAACCCTTGCTTGCAGCACTTTATCTATATCTTTTGTACCAACAAATACACTAAGAAAAGGAGTATTAATATTATCCCGATCCATTTAGGCGGCTTATGCCCTTTGTAGTATCGTAAAATCGCTACAAATCCAAGTGTAACTACGGCTAACCAAATCCATTCCTTTTGTTGGATAGATATAGCGGAAGGAAATAACGATACAACTCCGCCAATCAATAAAAGGTTGTAAATGTTACTTCCCAAAATGTTGCCGACTGTCATTTTCTCTTGGTGATCTTCTTGACTAAATATTGTCGTTAATAGTTCGGGTAATGAAGTAGCTACTGCTATTAAGGTAAGTCCTAGAATGGTAGTAGATATACCCGTTAAGAGAGAAATAGCTTCTACGGAGTTAACAACTAATATGCTTCCGCCAATTATTCCAACAATGAGAAGGATAACGCTAACAATCACACCCCAACCCAGTTTTTTATATTTGGCTGACTTAAATTGTTTTATATCTTCATGCGTTCTCCCAAATACTCCTAGCATATACTCAACTATGCTAATAACCACCGCTAAACTAATGAGAAACAACCCCGATGTAGGTTTGAACGATCCAAAGGATTGGGTTGCGTAGAATATCGCAGTTGCCCCTAAGAGAAATAGGGCATTACGCTGAGTTTTAGTGGTACCAATTCGTAACTTACCAATGAATAACCCTACAGGAAACACCATCAATATATTTACAATGTTCGATCCAATGATATTACCCATCGCCAGTCCCACATCGTTTTTAACGATAGCGACTAACGATACGGCAAGTTCAGGCAGTGATGTGCCAATAGCAACAATAGTAATGCCAACTATCAGGGGAGAAATGCGTAGTGTGCGGGATATGTTCTTAGCTAGCTCAACCAATTTTTGAGTGGAAAACAACAGGATTATGAGTCCAATACCAAACTGGAGCAGGAACGAATACATGTATTCATTATATAGAATTTACACGATAAATTGTCGAAGTATTTGGTGTCAGATTAATAGGGTTTTAGGTTGAAATAACCATTGCCGGCCGTACCTTATCCATTTCCTCCCTCAATTGTTGAATGAATCGGAAATCTTCGAAAACATTGAATACACAGGCTAATTGGCTGGTTATATCAACATTACGATCCTCGAGCAAAATGACCCACAGAGCTTCTTAATATAACCCAGAAACTTATGTTATGAGAGGTCTTTTTTTATCTGCTTAAACTCTTTTTTATCGATCTCACCTTTGGCATAACGCTCTTTAAGAATATCCAAGGGTGATTTCCCTTTGTCACTGCTCCTTGTCGAGCTACCAAAATAACGGAAAAGGGCAACGACACCAAGAATAAGAAGTATCCAGAAAAGAAGCATTGGTAACCATCCCAAAATACCAAAGCCATTCCAGCCACCCATCATAGAATTTCCACCTCCTCCCATTTGTGGTGAGCCTGCCGAACCCATCATCCACATCATCGGTATGAAACCAACTCCATTTTGCGGAAGTTGAACAGACGTATCACAGCCACTTAATCTCTTTCCCATGACAACATGCATCTGTTTTTCTCCTTCTTTACCCGTCATACTCTCCATCATGGTATTCATAGCCTCATGGGAGCTGCCAAGCATTTGCCCCATAAAGTACTCGCCCAGTGTTTCAAAGTTGTCATCGGTAAGATTTTTACACTCAAGTTGTTTTGCCTGTAGGTTTTCCCAGACTTCTTTTCCTTCGGCTTCCTCTTGAACAGTGTGATTATCGGTTGAGGGTGTTGTTTGTGCCCATGCTGACATTCTTCCTACAGAAAAGAGTAAAAGAGAAAATGTAGCAATCGAAATGATGTATCGTTTCATATTATTAAAAAACAAGCTTATCTACCCACTCGGGAACCTTGGCTTTTTCAACCTTGTCATATTGTGGAGTGTAGGGTTTAACATCAAGAATAGGCGTGCTGTTAACGATATCAAGACCTTTGACTTTTATCGTATTTCCTTCCCGGGAAAGAAGTTCAACTGTTGATAATGCAATGCGGCTTGGTCTCTGTGGACAACGGCAGGCAAAAATACCTATAAAGGAAACTTCTTCTCGTCCCTGAGGGTGGTGTTTCAGATGACATTCTTCTTCCTTATCCATCCAATAAACCACAATTACATGCGAATAATCTTCAATGCCATCTAAGCCGTCTGTATACGCCTTATCAATCACAATTTCAGTTACTACGTCTTTCCAACCAGGAAGCATTGGTTTGCTCACACCATTTTTTGCCGTTCCCAGCGGCTTGATTGTAATCGTCCCGTTTTTGTCTTGACTGTCAAGAAACTCGCAAAAAATTGTTTTCATTTTATGTCCCCGAGTCATCATATTTTAGCACAAAATCGAGACTATTTAGCTGGTAAAAGTTGTGCATTTTGGATATTATTCGGTAGTCCTCCTTTCAAAATCTCATCAAAACCTTGCTGTATACTGTCGTAAGGTGCGGGGAGCAAATTGACCCATGAAGCCTCTTGATATAACCACCTCTTATTTCATATATAATGGGTGAAACCTTCTTAGGGGGATCTTTTGAAATAATAAATATGATGATGACGATTGTTGAAGGAAAAGTGAAGGAAGAAAATTGGCTTAAACTTAAAGATATACCAAAGTTTAAGAACGAGGACGAAGAAAGAGCAAAAGGGATAATGACAAGCGGAAAAGAATTAGTGAACTTAGATGTTTGGGGATGAATTACGATGAAGCGGTTAGGACTGCTATTCGACAGGGATAGGAAGGAATAGGACTTACGCACCTAAGTTTTTAGGTTGCTATTATTATCGTAGGCATATTGATAATACTGGTACCCTTTCTGTATTTGAAAATCAACAAAAAGGTAATATAAGCCTTTATAAATTCTTTACCAGTTGAAACGCCATTAACGTGGTAATTTGATTTCGCTTGCAAATGGCGAAACAGGCGTCTAATTATTTCTCTAT
>MGGC01000007.1:0-11681 GCA_001792215.1 Candidatus Woesebacteria bacterium RIFCSPHIGHO2_01_FULL_38_10 | reverse complement strand
AAAGAAAACAATACCAGCCAAATCAACAGTTGGTACCAAAGCCGACTCAACAACCACAAACCGAGGTTGAAACTGGTACTATAACCATCAAAGATTTCTCTTTTAGTCCTGATACCTTAACTGTTAAACAAGGAGCCAAGCTTACCTGGCTAAATCAAGACTCAGTTACTCATAATATTAAATCTGATACTTTCAATTCTCCAGATCTAAATCAGGGAGAAAAGTTTGAATTAACCTTTAACACAAATGGAAGTTTTGATTATATCTGCGGACTTCACCCTTCAATGAAAGGTAAAATAATTGTGGAGTAAAAATGTTAAGGAATATAAGCTATTTTTCGATATTCGGTAAGCCATTGATCATGTATTTGGGTATTTTAACCCTGTCTTCTTTTTTATTTACAGCTCTTATTGGTTTTTTGAACTTTAAGGGGATACATAAAATTCCCTTTAAGTGGCATCCGAGAATGGCGGCAATCTCTATAACCCTGGCTCTAATTCATGGTTTATTGGGGATACTTGCTTATCTTTAAAACTTTTTCAGAACCTCACTTTTCGTTCGGTCTTAACCTTTGCCATATATATCTTTTAGCATTTCTAAGTTCTTGACATATTTTTAGGAACCTGAAATAATGACTGCGTGGGAAAGTCTAGTAAAAAATGAAAAAGCTGATTTCTCTTTCACTATTATTTTTTCTTCTAGGTCGAGTTGGCGCATCTTCTGTCCAAGCTCAAAATAGCGATCGTGTTTCGGGGCAAATACTGGTCAAATTCAAACAAGGAACCTCGAAGGAGGAGAGTTTTCGGCAGGTTAGGGCTCAGAAGGCACAAGTTTTGGATAAGTTGGAAGTTTTAGATGTTTTGGTGCTTCGTGTACCCAAGATATTGGAAGGAAAAGTTATATCTACTTTAGCCAGAAACCCTTTGGTTGAGTATGCAGAGCCTGATTATCAGGTAGAGGCGTTTTTCTTACCCAATGATACCTATTTTAGCCAAAGACAATGGGGGTTTGAAAATACTGGTCAAATAATAAACGGGGTGTTAGGGGTAATTGATGCGGATATCGATGTGCCTGACGCTTGGGATATTATCCCAGGCGGTGTAAAAGTTGCCGTTCTTGATACCGGTATATCTCAAAATCATCAGGAACTGTCTTCAAAAGTGGTTAATGCTAAAGACTTTACCGGCTCTGGTTCTGGTTACGAGGATGTCTACGGTCATGGTACTCATGTGGCAGGAATTGTGGCTGCGCTTACCGATAATAACATGGGAGTGGCTGGGGGATGTCCGGGTTGTGAACTAATGAACGGAAAAGTGCTCAACGATAGGGGTTCTGGAGCTTACTCTTGGGTTGCCAACGGAATTGTCTGGGCTAGCGATAATGGTGCTAAGGTTATCAACTTAAGCCTTGGGGGTTCCCAAAAATCTCTGACTCTGGAAAGAGCAGTTAACTATGCTTGGAATAAAGGGAGCGTTTTGGTGGCTGCGGCAGGGAATTCAAATAATCCCTCCAAAACTTATCCTGCAGCCTATACAAATGTGATTGCTGTAGCAGCCACCAACAATCAGGATACAAAGGCTTATTTTTCTAGTTATGGAAGCAAATGGGTGGATGTGGCAGCTCCGGGAGAATATATATTTTCTACTTGGAATGATAACTCAAGTCCCTATAATCCCCAGCCGGAATGCGACCTAACTGGTTGTTATAAGTATGCCTCGGGCACATCTATGTCTACGCCCATGGTTTCGGGAGTTGTGGGCCTGGTTTGGGCCTCGCCCTATGGGGTATCCAATTCTTCTGTCAGAGGTAGAATTGAGTCAACCAGCGATAAGATCGTCGGAACGGGAGTTTATTGGTCAGGCGGTCGAGTGAATGCGGCTAAAGCCGTCACTCCGTAAAAATTTTCGTCTTAGACAAAGCATGAAAGAAAAAATTAACGCTTTGCTTTCCGGTTGGCGGACAAGAAATTTAAGCCCCTCTCAAACAGTTCATTTTACAATAACGATGTTTATTGCTCTGGCCGTTTTAGTGACGACTTATTTAGCCATAAATCAGAGGGCTTTCTTTAGCACCAAAGCTAGAGAGCGAAGGAGAGTAAACTTGAATGTTGGGCAGGTAGGCTATGTATACTGTCTAGGTAAGAGATTAAATATTGAGCTTAACCCACAAAGAACAGCTCTTAACGCTTATTGTTCAGGAAGTTTTGAAAGACAGGATACAGTTAACCTTACGTCTTATGAGCGAATACTTGTTCTTAGACAGACTCAGTCAGGAGTGGTTTACTGCAATAGTACACTAACCCCAAATTGGGAGATTGCCAATAGGTTAGTTTCTTTACATTGTAGTCAGTCACCTGTGTCCGCCACAAGTGATGTTCCTCTTTCCTCAATTACCCCCATATCTTCTCCCAATGTTCCAAGCCCAACTCCTAGCCCAGCTAAGCTAAATAAAGTCTGGGGAGCATTTTATGCCGATGTTACAAATGCTTCTCAGTACGGTTTCAATGCTATTGTAACTTCTTCGAATTTATCAGGAGTGGGTGCGACACTGTCTCGTGCACGGGTAGGCGGAATAGGGATAATAGTTACACTGGGGGATGTCAATGAATGTAATTATTATTCCTCAGTCAATACATTGGATTATCAAAGGGTTTTAGCTGATAAAAAAAGTGCTTTGAATGAACTTTTTCAAGAGGTTGGGGGAAAGGATGTTCTTTTCGACTATGCCCGTGACCGAACTTTAATTGCCTTAAGGGTGTTTGACGAAGTTCACTATGCGGGGAGCTGTGGAAGCGGTTATGGAGTCTCTTACCCTCAATATAACTGTAAAGGCCTGATAAGAGAGTTGGCCTCATTACCCATCGGAACCGATAATCAGCCGGGATTTGCAGATTTACTTCATGAACTTAAGAAGGAACTTCCGGAAAACGTAATTCTTGGTAGCACCTCAGCTCCCAGTTATATGGCCTTAGTGGTTGATAGGGTTAATCTTTTACGCCAGAAAGAGGGGTTACCGCCTCTGGGACAAAATAGCCTTTTGGGTTATTTAAGTTACCAAAGCCGTGAACGGACAGGTCCTTCGTCTCAGGAATATTATGAATGCGCTGCAATCGGTTATGCAAATGCTTCATCAATGTATTTTTTGGCAAATAGAACAAGTGAGTATGAGACGAACAATTATTACTGGTGGGAAGATTTTATTGGTGCTTGCCGGGCAAATGGCGTAGATGCGGTTTTATCCTGGGGTTGGAATCAAGGAAGTTCTGGAACCTTTCAATCAAGAATTATGGATTTGGCTGATGGAGGTGTGGGTTTTGAAGGGCAAACTCTAACATTAGACATGGTTCAGACTGCTTGCGGAAAATAAATACCACGGACTTACGCCCGATGGTATTTTGTAATGCTCGCATACGCGAGACTTATTTGGAGCTTATATCCACAAGCTTACGCATGTGGTTTTACGCTCGCATTATAAGAACTTGGATTTTCTGCAATCCCCTTATAAATATGTCCTCCCTGACACTTTTGCAGAGTAGAAATTTGTAGAGTTTGGTGCTAAATTTTAATTAATGAAGAATTATTTTAGGAAAGTATTGGTTGGAGTTAAAATAAATCGGGTAATTGAATATTTGACTTTATCTGATATTTTGATGCTTTCAGGATGGGGTTTGATAAACCCAATCATTGCCGTTTTTTTTACCGACCAAGTTAAAGGGGGAAGTGTAGGTTTGGCAGGACTGGCATCAACAACCTACTTTCTGGTCAAAAGTTTTGTTCAAATTCCAGTCGCAAGATATATAGATTTCAAAAAGGGAGAAAAAGACGATTTTCGGATTATGATTTTCGGCTCTTTAATCATTAGCTTGGCTGCATTTCTTTATATTTTTGTCAAGTTCCCCTGGCAGGTGATTATAGTTCAGATTATTTACGGATTGGGAGGAGCTCTTTCCTACCCATCTTGGCTTGCAATCTTTACAAGACATATAGATAAAAGAGAAGAGGGTTTTGAGTGGAGTTTGTATTTTAGCGCAACTGATCTTTGTGCAGCACTTACCGCCGGATTGGGAGGGCTTTTGGCAGTCAGTTTTGGCTATAAGCTTGTCTTTGCTTTAGTCGGAATATTTTCCCTAATGGGAACATTATTTCTGGCCGGGGTTGGGCATTACTTAAAGAAAAGAGGGTGATTCTAGCTTGAAAAAACTTAGCGTTCATCAGAGAGCTTCATTTCTGGGTGATGCAGTCTTTGCAGCCAGTGATGGTATTGTAACTACCTTTGCAATTGTTGCCGGATCGGAAGGTGCCTCTTTGGGGAATTCAGTGGTTCTTATTTTGGGATTTGCCAACCTTTTTGCCGACGGGATTTCAATGGCAGCAGGAAGATTCCTAGGTGTAAAAAGCGAGATCGATTTTGAAGAGGCTAAAGGTAGAAGAACCGATGTTCAGGTCTCTCCTTTTAAACATGCTTTTTTAACATTCGTCTTTTTTAATCTTGCGGGACTTGTTCCTTTAATTCCATTTATTTTCGGTCAAGAATCTTCATTTGTCCTGTCTTCTTTTTTAGTGGCCATTGCACTTATCGGAGTTGGAGTTTTAAAAAATGTTTATACTAAAAACGGAGTTATAAAGAGTATTTTTGAGATCCTTTTGGTCGGCGGATTTGCCGCCATAGCTGCTTTTTTCATTGGCTATGTAATTGAAAACTATATCCTTTAATTATTTTTCGAAAGGGGGTGAAAAAAATGAGTAAAAAGGATTTGAAGCTTAGCTCGCAGATTTTAATAGCGATATCTGTTTTTTCAGTATTTTTGGCAAGCATAGGCTACCTGGGAACCGACATCTGGCTTGCTTCAACTCAATGGCTTTTGGTTGCCAGTGTTTTAGCACTTTTCGGAGTCTACTTGAAAACAGGTTTGTAAAAAGAAGTGACTGTGCGGTAATTCTACGGAGAATGTGCGGTAATTCTTTTTGAAAACGTAAAGCGATTAAGAGTTTATAAGTTTGACTTATAATTTTTATTTTGTTATTCTTGCCACAATGAATAAGAAAGATATAGTAGTTGGTCTTATGATTCTTGTGCTTTTGGCTGGTGCAGTGTATCTAAGGCAAAGAGGTGGTGAAGAAGAACTCAAAGTTCCCCAAACTTTATCTACAGAAGATAAAATAGAGGAGAAATTCAATCTTGTAATTCCAGAGGGAGTAGATAAGGCAGAACTAAAAGACGTTAGCGGAGGTACTTCTTCTGGGCTAGCTACAAGGAAATTTGAAAAGAGCGTGTTTGAACATAGCATTTTGGCTGATCTTCCTGACCCCGAATCCGGAAAGTTTTATGAGGGATGGTTGGTTAAAGGTGGGGAACTTATCTCAACAGGAAAATTAAAGATTGCCAAAGGCGGGTGGATGCTAAATTTCAGCTCAAAAACCAATTATTCAGACTATAGTAAAGTGGTTGTGACAATTGAAGAAAAGGAAGATAAGACTCCTGAAAAATATATTCTTGAAGGTTCTTTCTAAAGTTCAAGTATAGCTTTTGCCTTAATGGTTGTGATATCCTAAACTAGGGGTGATTTGGGTGCAGATAACCATTTATTCAACAACCAGCTGTCCATATTGCCAAATGCTCAAAGACTACTTGGGTGAGAAAAAGGTTGAATATATTGAGAAACTGGTTGATCAGGATGAAAAGGCAAAGGCGGAAATGCTTGGGGTATCAGGAGGTTTTTTAGGAGTTCCGTTTTCAGTGATTGTAAAAAATGATGGAAGTAAAGAAACAATAATCGGTTTTGATAAAAATAGGTTGGATCAAATTTTGGAGCTTAAATAATTACAAACTTCGCAAGCTGGAAAACAGCTTATTAAATATTCGCCTGCCAGGAGTTTGTTTCGTTCTTCCACCGGATGGATTTTTCAGCATCGCCTCTTGTTCTTTTCACAAAGACTGTGGTAATTTTAAGAAAGTGCTTTTTGTCAACCTCAAGACTTACCAACAAGGAACAGGTGTTGATGCCATTAATTTGGTGCGTATTTTAGAGTCGGTTGCTCACGAGGCACAGGTGAAAATAATCCCTGTTGTCCAGGCTTCTGATGTAAGGGAGATTAGTTCCTTTTCCAAACTTGAAATTTGGGTTCAACATGTAGACTGGGTTGAATATGGTGCCCACACAGGCTTTATTCTTCCCGAGGCGGTTTTTGAAGATGGGGCTATTGGGACTTTCCTGAATCACTCTGAACATAAGTTTAAAGACTTTAAAGAGCTTGAAAAAGCGCATCAGAGAGCGACTAATGTTGGATTAAAAACCTTAGTTTTTGCAGCCGATTTGGAAGAATTAAGGAAATTGATTTATCTTAAGCCAACCTACATAGCTTATGAGCCGCCCGATCTTATCGGAAGTAAAACCATTTCAGTTGCTCAAGCAAAACTTGAGATTATCAATAAGGTAGTTAAGATTACAAATCTTCACGATGTTCCGTTTATTGTTGGTGCAGGAATTAGGTCGGCTCAAGATGTTAGAAAAAGTTTAGGATCAGGAGCGGTTGGTGTTGCAGTTTCTTCGGATGTGGTGACAGCTAAAGATCCCAGGAAAGAAATTTTAGATTTAGTCGAAGGATTCAGATAAAAGTCAAAGATCAAATTTCAAAAATTAAATATACAAATCAAATATTTAAAATTTTTTTATGAAAATTTACATTGGGACAGATCATCATGGTTTTAAGTTGAAGGAAAAAATTAAAGGCTGGTTAATTCATTGGGGTTATAAGTTTGAGGATTTGGGGGCGGTTAAATTTGACCCACATGATGACTATACTATTTATGCAGAGAAGGTAGCCTCAGTTGTAGGCAAAGGTAAAAACTTACGGGGAATCTTGCTCTGCAAAAGCGGAGTTGGTATGGATATAACTGCAAATAAATTTGACGGTGTGCGAGCTTCGATTGGAAAGGCGGCAAAGCAGGTTAAGGCAGGAAGGAGGGATGATGATATGAATATTTTGGTGATTGCCGCGGACTATACGAGTGAGGATGAAGCGAAGGAGATGGCGAGAGCGTTTTTGGAAACAGAGTTTGATGAAAAGAAAAGACATAAAAGAAGGCTGGAGGAAATTAAAAGAATTGAGGAGAATAATTAATAATGTTTTCTATCCCCTGGTTTTAAGTCTTGCTTAATGACGTCGAAACAGGTTGAACATATACCTGTCTTCGCACTTGCCTACACAAGCAGGGACATGTCCATACATTAAAGATTACAAATTTCAGTAAGTGGTATATATGTCATATGATGTGCCAATGTTCATTTTACACAAAACATCTTTAGAGCCACCCTGATTACGGGCTGATTAATAACGACTATAGGTTTATAAGAACTCGGATGTTTGATATAATTACCCCATGTCTGAAAGACTAAAACCTTACCAATGGGTAGGAGAAAATTTGAGTCCAGAGATTGCTTGGTTGGAGTTAAAAAGAACTTCGCCAGCTATTGTCTCTTATCTTGAAAAGGATAGGGATAAAGTTTTTCCTGAATATGACTTGGCATTTGATGCTCTAAGGAAAGCTTGGAGAGACGGTGGAGAAAGTGTTTCTCAAGCGGGTGATGCTCATTTTGCTAGGCTTGCAGAAGACGTTTCAAAAGGAAGAGAAGGACTGGGGAAAGATTTCCTGGCTTCAAGTAAGGGAATGTGGGCATATCTTCATAAAGAAGTTTATCAAAGACGTTACCAAGAGATATTAACTAGCGATGATCCTGCCTTAAGATCGGTGCTTGAAAATCAAGGAGGTGTTATCGACAAGGAAGATATGAAGAGGATGTTAAGAAAAGATGCTAAGCGTTTTGCGAGAATGCTTTTGGAAGCAGCACAAGAAAGGGGTGTTTCTGGGAATGCATATATTAAAAGAAAGTTGGAAGTGTTGGTTTTGGAGGCTGAAGTTGATAGTCAACCTCGATCTCAAGATGTTGGAGATGAAACACCTCGTTTGTACCAAATGCCCTTAGATAAATTCTTGCATATTGCGAATCCAGAATCATATGTAGAAGCTTTTGTTCATGAGGGGATGGCACTTCTGGCAGGAAAGGGACACATGACTTATAACTTAAATTCTGCTTTACCACTAATTAATAGGTATGAGGATGTTGATCTAATAAGTCTTTGGAACGAAATTTGCAAAAGACCGTTCAAAGAAATGAGGGTGGATATTGAAAGTCAGTTAAGAAAACAAGGAGTGTGGGATATTGACGATGCCGGAATAGTTGCTTTTTTAAGGCAGAAAAATCCCGATCTTCTTGAAAATGATCAGTTTATAAAGGGAATGGGTTTTGATGTGTACCGTAAATTATGGGAGTCGGTTGGAGATGAGGTAAAAAGAGCATATCAGGATTCAGTCGAGAAAATGTTGTCAGGTGAAGAATTTGATAAGCGTTACTTGGAGGGTGGTGTTGAGGGTGAGAAAAGATTGGTAATGGAGGTTGTCGA
The DNA here is from genome assembly GCA_001792215.1 of Candidatus Woesebacteria bacterium RIFCSPHIGHO2_01_FULL_38_10. Classification (GTDB taxonomy): domain Bacteria; phylum Patescibacteriota; class Microgenomatia; order UBA8517; family UBA8517; genus WO2-39-10b. Next base: position 3,219 of record MGGC01000007.1, on the reverse strand, counting down.
GAGCATGTATTGTTTGGAAAACGCTTTAGTTTGGGATGTGAAAGGTGGCAATAAAATAGAGGAGTTATGGGATGAGTTAGTGGATCGGTGGGATAGGCTTCAATACAGAACCAACAGGTTGAGAAACATGTCAACAGAAGAAATGCAGAGTTCTTTTTCTGGGTATCAATCTCCACGAGGAATTATAAGTGTAGCGCAATTATTTTATCGAGAAGATTGGTATGAGAATAGGAGACAAATAAAACTTGGGAAAAGTAGAGAACTTGTTGAGGGAATAGGTAGTAATACTTCTGAACGACTCGAGCAAGTTAGAGTCCTTCTTGGTGTAGGGCTTGATGATCCCGCCCAATCGCTTTTTCAATATTTGCAGGGAAGCATTTTTTCCGGAGATACAGGCGTGGTTAGTCTCATTAATAGTTTATCAGCTGATGTGTTGGATGAACCCGTCCACACTCTTGATGCAACGAAAAGGGAGATTCTGAATCAAAAAAGGCTTTTGAGATTGTCTAATGCCTTTGCAACGAGAGTATCCGGTTATCGTGATACTTCGAATTATATTCCTCCTTATTTTATTGGTACGGATCCAAATGCTAGGCTAGATTACGTTTATGAAGTATTGCGAGATGTGGTTGATTTGAGCCAGAGGATAGGGCAGGGAGATATCGGGGGAGTAATTGATACGCCGTTGGAGCTTAGGGCTTTTACTAACGCCTTTAGACTAGATAGGGTGATAGATATGCATGATGCCCAAAAAATTGAAGGGGTTAGTGGGGAGGAAAAAGAGTTGTGGGAGGATATTAAAATTAGAACTCCTTTTCGTCGTATGGAGTTACCTACCTTGGACGGATTACTTTCTAGAGAGTGGAGAAATTTACCAATATTTAGAGAGGTTAGTAATGTGTTTATTGGAGCAGGATTAGATGGGGGTCGTAATGGGAAGTTAGATGTAGGTAATGAAATCGAAGTTGCAAGAAAAATACTGATTTTTTGGAGGAGTATCGGAGATTGCTATGACGAAATTGAGGATAGAAATTTAACATCTTTTGAGAGAATGAGAAATGCGCTTAGAAGATTATCTAACAGAAACTCATGGGGATTAGAGGAGGGCAAGGTTGTTAGAGGGATTGTTGAGGGGGTTGTGGAAAATCTTGGCTTAAATCATGTTTCAGAAAACGCTTGAGAGTTCAAAGAGAAGTTACAAGCATTTTTCATTGGGAACAACTTTCCTTTTAATAAAGAAAATAAGGCATAAAAAAAGATTTTCAGACATTGAAGAAATTGAGGCGAATAATTGAAGATTGAACAGTTTTATTTTATTTTTCTTAATATTGCTTGAACAGTTTCAAGGTCTTCTTCGAACAGTGGTCTGATATCCTCCGGCCTAAGCTTTCCGCTTTTAAGTGCACCCGCCTTTATCAATATAGGTGTACATTCTCCTTCTTTGCTTAATTTTATAAGATATCTTGCAGCAATCTCTACTATCTGCTCTTCCTCATCAGATTCTGGATCAACAATTCTCGCTTCTCTTACCATTCTTCTCCCTGTAAGACGGGCTCTATTTGCGACATTTTCAGAAGACATATTATCCTGTATTATGGGCTGTGTGTGTGTGAATGTCAAGGCTAAATGTGAAGAGTAAAAAGTGTTAATCAATTTAACGCCCGGAAACTAAATGCTAAATACGAAATGCATTCTACGTTGTGCTAATATTGAAAGTATGAATCTGCCGAGACTTCAAAATTTGGGTGTTTTTAGGAAAAGAGTAATAGTGAGAATGGATTTTGATGTCCCTGAAGAGGATTATTCAAGGATTGAGGTTTCGAAAGAAACGCTTGACTATTTACTTCAGAAAAAAGCAAAAGTAATTTTAATCGGACACAAAGGAAGGCCAGAAGGAAGTATAAGTCTAAGTCTAAGTTTAAGAAAGTTAGCTCCGGTGCTTACCAAGATATTGAAAGAGCAGGTAATGTTTATAGATGGTATGGATTTTACACAGATAAAAGCCACAATAACACAAACGAGTAATATAAAAATTTTTCTTCTGGAGAATTTGAGATTTGATCCAAGAGAAGAAAACAATGATGAGGGTTTTGCAAAAAAACTGGCGGATTTAGCCGACGTTTATGTAAATGAAGCTTTTGCAGTATCTCACCGAGTCCACGCGTCAATTGTAGGAATTCCAAAACAGTTTAAGTCTAAGTTTAAGAATTCAGTAGCCGCTGGTTTTAGGTTTATCCGAGAAGTTGAACACTTAAGTCAGGTTATTGAAAATCCTAAGCGACCACTTTTAATTTTAATTAGCGGTATTAAGGAAGACAAAATTGAGATGATTGAGTCGCTAACTAAAATTGCCGATAAAATTTTAGTCGGGGGGAGGCTGCCTTTATTAATTCAAAAATCAAAAATTAAAAATCAAAATCGAGTCAGACTCGATCAAAATAACATTTCTAAAATAAAAATTGCCAAATTGACACAAGACGGATTAGATATAGACGAAAAATCAACTCAAGTATTTGAGCAAGAAATAAAAAAAGCAAGAACTATTGTCCTTGCCGGAGTCGTTGGGAAATACGAAGATGAAAGACATCAACAGGGAACTAAGAGAATATTTAAAGCAGTCGCAAACTCCGAAGCTTACAAGGTCGCGGGCGGAGGAGATACAGAGGCAGCACTCACAATGTATAATTTAACAGATAAATTCGATTGGATTTCTGTTGGTGGCGGAGCAATGCTTGAATTTTTGGCCAAAGGAACTCTTCCTGGAATTGAAATTCTTATTGACTAACTCTACTACTACAATTGCTTTTAATGGTAGAAGATATAAGAGAAGGATTAACTCCTGAGACATCAATGCGAATAGGAAAGGAATCTGATGAATTAAGAGGAAAGTGGCAAGCAGTTTCCGAGAGATTATCGGGTGTGCAAATAGTTAATGCTTCAGCCCCTTTTTAATGATTTTGTCGGGGTTCACAGTAGGAGAGATCTAATGGAGGCAAAGTCCGGTTCTTTAGAAAGGGGTGATTTTACGGTTTTATATACCATTTAGTCAACAGGGGCGTGTTGAAGTTGGGGAAAAAGTAAAAGTTAATAATCCACAATTTATACAGCTGACTTATTTTTCTGGTACAGACGATGGTGGAAAGTGGGGGTATAAAGGTTTTCTTGCTGGCGTTCCTCTAACGAGGGAAGAATTTATGAGTGTGGCACCACCAATGATTC
>MGGC01000006.1:18894-28529 GCA_001792215.1 Candidatus Woesebacteria bacterium RIFCSPHIGHO2_01_FULL_38_10 | reverse complement strand
TTCCTCAAAAAATGCCAGGAGCTTTAGCCAGTCTTGCCCTAAAACAATTTGAAAAATTGGATAAATTCAACTCCCAAAGACGAGAAATTGCCAGTTTCTATAGAGAATCTTTTTCAAAATCAAAGTTTAAAATTCCTCCCCGGGTTAAAGGCGCTATTTGGTTAAGGTTCCCGCTACTTGTTGAAAATGCTCAAACAATTTTAAGCCTGGCAAAGAAAAAAAATATTCAGCTTGGTGATTGGTACAGAAAGGTCATTTATCCTGTTTCTGATACAAGGTTGGTTGGTTACAGGAAAGGTTTATGTCCTAATGCCGAAAGGGCGAGTGAGAAGATTATAAATCTGCCAACCTACCCCAATATTTCTAAAAAGGAGGCAGGTTTCATAGTTAATCTAATTCGAAATGGTTAAGTATCAGATAAAAGAAATTAAAGACAAAAAAGTTTGGGAGGATTTTGTTCTTAGCAGAAATTCACAGTCTTTCCTACAATCTTGGAATTGGGGAGAAGTAAATAGAGAAATTGGTAAAAAAATAGTAAGGTACGGATACTATTACGAAAAAGAGGCGAAACTTGCCGGTGTATGTTTAATTATAGTTGAGAAAGCCAAAAGAGGTAAACATTTGTTAATTCCAGGAGGGCCGTTGATTGATTGGAAAGATAATGCTTTGCTAAGAAGTTTTTTAAATTCAACTATAGAATTGGCCAAAAAAGAAAAGGCGTTATTTATAAGAGTTAGGCCGGAGCTTTTAGATTCACCCGCTTCCAGAAATATTTTTTCTTTATCGGGGTTTATACCTTCACCGATGCACGTCCATGCGGAAAGTACCTGGGTTTTGAATATAGAAAAAAGCGATGATGAACTTCTTTCGGGAATGAGGAAAACTACCCGTTATCTGGTTAAAAGAGCTATTGGTTCAGATTTGGTGGTTGTCCAAAGTAAAAAACCAGAAGATGTGAAAATTTTGGCCAAACTTCAAAAACAAATAATTAAAAGACATAAATTTATCGGATTTTCTGAGAAACTTTTTAAAGCACAAATTGTGAATTTTGCTAAAGACGATCAGGCCATTCTTTTTATTTGTAAGCAGGGAAAAAAGCCATTGGTTATCTGCCTTATTATTTTTTATGGGGAGTGTTCCTATTATCATCATAGTGCATCAAGTGAGGAGGCAAGACGTACTCCGGCATCTTATTTAATTCAGTGGAGAATTATAAAAGAAGCTCAAAAGCGGGGATGTAAGTATTATAATTTCTGGGGTGTGTCATCTACGGATAATCCCAAACATAGATTTGCCGGAGTAACAACTTTTAAAAAGGGTTTCGGAGGAAAAAAGATTGATTGGTTACATGCCCAAGATTTACCTTTAAGTAAATTTTATTGGTTAACTTATGTTTTTGAAAGCGTAAGAAGAATATTAAGAAGGCTGTAGTGTTTGTTAAACTTTAGGTTTTTCGGGCAAGTACACAAGTTTCTTAGACAGGTCTACCTGCGTAAGACTGGCTAAATCACCTCTGGATTTACCAACTGACTTCACCTCGGAGGAGTCCCTTCGGACTACCGTCAGAGGTGGTTATTCTCGAAGCAAAGATAACATCTAGATGATACCTCGCAACAAGTTTCGAGGAAGATGTTATAATGCGAGCGTAAAACCACATGCGTAAGCTTGTGGATATAAGCTCCAAATAAGTCTCGCGTATGCGAGTATTACAAAATACCATCGGGCGTAAGTCCGTGGTAGTTTATTAAGGTAAATGTGAAACTTGAAAAGTAGTAAAATAGCTTACGCTGAGTATATAATTCTAATTATGGATGCACAAAACACTCTTACCTTAGCTTTAGGGTTGATAATCTTTTCATTTTTTATCACTTCAATCTTAATCATCCCCTTTATAAATTTATTATATAAGCTCAAGGTTACTCGAAGGAAAGAAGCTCCTCAAAAAGGAAAAGTACCTTTGTTTGATAAATTGCATGATCTAAAAGCAGGAACGCCGGTTGGAGGCGGAATCTTAATCATTTTTGTAGTTTCCGCACTTTTTAGTCTGCTTTTTCCTTTTGCGTCTCACATGGGTGTTTTTATTAGAAGCAGTTTTGACTTTAAGATAGAAATATTTATCATCTTTTTTACATTTATCTCTTTTGGGCTTTTGGGCTTGTCTGATGATTTAATTAAAATATTTGGGAAACCTAAGAAAGGAAGTTTGGGAATGTGGTTTGGTTTAAAGAGGAAAAAAAAATTACTTCTTCAGATGTTGCTTGGATTGTTTATCGGTTGGGTTCTTTATACCCGCTTGGGTATCGATATAGTTTACATCCCCCTGATTGACGAAACTTTGAAGTTTGGTTTTTGGTACATCCCCTTTGCAGCTTTGGTAATCGTTGGCTTTTCGAACGCATTCAATATTAGTGACGGATTAGACGGACTGGCAGGCGGACTTTTAATTATTTGCTTAATGGCATTTACAGCCATATCAGCAAGCAGTTTAGACACTTCGCTATCTCTTTTTATTTCTCTTTGGATAGGGGCCTTAATTGCTTTTTTGTACTTTAATATCTGGCCAGCCAGAATTTTTTTGGGCGATGCAGGGTCCCTTTCTTTTGGAGCTATGATTTCTGTGATCGGGCTTTTGACGGGAAGTATTGTTGCACTTTTAGTAATAGGGGGGCTATTTGTTTTGGAAATAGGATCATCGGCATTGCAAATAATGGGTTGGAAAATCTTTAAGAAACCGATTTTACCTCTGGCCCCCATCCATCACAGTTTTCTCGCAATTGGTTGGGAGGAGCCTAAAATCGTTATGCGTGCTTGGCTTGCAGGAATAATTTTAGCAATATTTGGGCTTTGGTTGGCGACTATATAGAGTGTGCGAAGATTACACCTCAAAAGACAAACGAAAACTTTCGATAAAAGGCTGTTTTTATTGAGCTTACTTTTGACAGCCATTGGATTGGTGGCAATAGCTGATGCTTCTGCACCCTTAGCAGTAAAAGAATTTTCCGACAGGTACTATTTCTTCAAGCAACAGCTTGTTTGGGCTTTGCTGGGTTTTTTTTTAATGATTTTATTTGCCAATATAAAATATACTTTTTGGCGTAAGTTATCTACGCCTTTTTTTATTTTTAGTGTCTTAAGTCTAATTATTGTTCTCATTCCTGGTATTGGTGAGAGTTATTTGGGAGCAAGACGTTGGATAGTTTTTGGCGATATTACGGTTCAGCCTTCTGAAATGGTAAAGTTTTCCCTTTGTTTATATTTCGCAGCTCTTTCTTGTACAAACGCTAAGGTGAATAGCTTTCTTATCCCCATATTTTTAATCGGGTTTTTGATAATGCTGGAGCCTGATTTGGGAACAACACTGGTTATTTTGGCTATAGGATTATCACAAGTATTTATCTCAGGGATTGGTTTAGTACCTTTTTTTATATTGATCATTACAATGTCTTTTTTAAGTCTGATCTTAACTTTGACATCGGATTATCGAAGAGAAAGATTGATGACTTTTATTAAGCAGACTCAAGATCCATTGGGCAAGGAATATCATATAAGACAAATTCTTCTGGCGCTGGGATCTGGGGGAGCCTTTGGAGTAGGATTGGGCAAATCCCGACAGAAATACCTTTTTTTACCGGAAACGGCCACAGATTCAATTTTTCCGATAATTGCGGAGGAGGTTGGATTTATCGGGGCAAGTCTTATCATCTTTTTGTTTTTTCTTTACTTTTTCAGAATAATAAAAATTGCCTCCCATGCTCCGGATACTTTTTCCAAAATATTTACTATCGGTTTTGCTGCCTGGTTGGGTGGTCAGACTTTCCTTAACATAGGTTCGATGCTCGCGGTTGTTCCCCTAACTGGAATTCCGCTGCCTTTCATTTCTTATGGAGGCTCATCTTTGATTAGCATTTTAGCTGCCTCGGGAATAGTTTTAAATATCTCAAGACATGTCAAAGCTTAAAATACTTCTTACAGGTGGCCATGGGGCAACGACGGCGGTATCTTTTATTGAAGAGATTTTTTCCCGAAAGAGAAATGGAAAAATGTGGAAAATTTATTGGATCGGTTCGGATAAGGCGATCGAAGGCAAGAATGTTTCCACCATTGAGTCAAGATTTATGCCAAAACTGGGGGTTTCAACCCACGCTATCATTGTGGGTAGACTGCAAAGAAAATTTACTTTATGGACAATTCCTTCGCTTTTTAAAATACCTTGGGGTTTCTTACAGGCTCTTTATTTGCTTAAGAGGGTAAGTCCCGATGTAATTCTTTCATTTGGCGGATATACAGCTTTTCCAGTTATAGTTGCTGGATTTTTATTAAGGATTCCTTTGGTATTGCATGAACAGACAAGCGCTGCGGGCTTGGCAAATAGGTTGTCGAGTATTTTCGTGAATAAGATAGCGATAGCCCGCAAGGAAAGTCAAAAATATTTTCCTAAACGAAAAACAGTTTTAATAGGGAATCCTTTAATGTCACGGATTGTCAAAGTTAAACATAAGGATAATATTGGGGAACCTCCTGTAATCTATATAACCGGCGGTTCGCGCGGATCTCAGGCAATAAACTCTCTCATTGAGCAAATTTTGTATCAACTTTTACGAAAGTATCTGGTTATCCACCAAGTAGGTTACCTTGATTATCCAAGGTTTAGAAAAATAAGGTTAACCCTTCCTCAAAAGTTGAGGGTAAAATATAAAATTTATTCCACCATCGATCCAAGGAAGATTCATAAAATCTATGATCTTTGCGATATAGTAGTTTCAAGAGCCGGAGCAAATACGGTTTCTGAAATAATGATGGTAAAAAGACCAGCAATTCTTATTCCTTTGGCAATTAATGAAGAACAACAAAAAAATGCGCAATTTGCAGAAAAATTCGGAATAGCAGAAGTCTTTGAGCAAAAATTTTTAACAAAAGAAAAATTAATTGATGCAATCGAAAAGCTAATAAGAAATTGGAAAGAGAAAGTGGTTGCCTGTAAAGAAAAAGAAAGTCCGGATAAATATGCGTCTAAAAGACTGGCAGATCTGGTTGAAAACTTACTCATAAAGTGATGAAATACTTAAAAATTACTGGTCTGGTAGCTTTTTTGATTACTCTAATTTCCCTTGTAATATTTGTTTTGTCTAAAAAGGTTTTAATTAATGAAATTATCTGTGAAAACCAATATGGAAAATGTGGAAATTCTTTATTAAACGAGCTTAAGAACGCGAAAGGAAAAAACCTATTTTCTTCAAAATCGAATCTTAAGGAAATTTTGTCTTTGTACCCGTCTGTCAAGGATTATTCAATTTATTTTAAATACCCTTCAGGATTAAAAGTTAACTTAATCGAAAGAAAAGCAAAGTTTGCAATAAGAGAAAAGGACGGTTTTTATATTATTGATCGCGAGGGGGTTGTCATTATAAGGGAAAAGACAACAAGTCTGCCTTACTTAGAATTTAATAATTTTGATGCGAAACTTGGGCATAAAATTGAAGAAAGGCTTTTTTTTGCCTTAAACCTGATTTTTGATATCCATTCTTTATACAAAATGAAACAGGCTAGAGTAGAAAATGGGAGTTTGAGAGTTGAATTGGAACCTAGTCTATCCGTAATATTCCCCTTAGAAGGTGATAGAAAGGTTCTTGTTGGTAGTCTAAACTTAATTTTGAATCAGTTGAATACCTCTGATAATAACTCTAAAATCGAAAGTATGAGTCTTTTGGCTAAAACTATCGATTTGCGTTTTAAAAACCCAGTAATAAAGTGAAAAGTATGTCTAAAAAGAGAATCATTGTCGGAATTGAATTGGGATCGTCAAAAATTGCGGTAATCGTTGGCCAAGTTCAGATTGATCAGGTAACTTTATATAAAGAGGTAAGTATCATAGGGGTTTCATCTGCCGAATCGCAGGGTATAAGAAAAGGTCAAATCGTTAATATCGAGGAAGCAGTTGATGCGACCATAACGGGTGTTGAAGCTGCCGAAAGAATGGCTGGTTACAATCTTGACCGAGCCTATTTGTCCATTGGCGGATCGCACATTTCTTCCTATAACTCTCACGGCGTGGTCGCTGTCTCTGATTCTGATGGAGAAATTACTGAGGGCGATGTTGAAAGGGTAATAGAGGCAGCCAGTGCAGTGTCGCTGCCTTCCTCAAGAGAGATAATTCACATTTTGCCCAGGGAGTTTATTGTTGATGGGGAAACAGGGGTAAGAGATCCTGTGGGAATGAGTGGTGTTAGGCTCGAAGTGCAAACTCATCTTGTTACTGCCTCGAGTGCAGCTATCAAAAATTTGAGAAAGGCGCTTGAGGAAGTGGGTATTCAGGTTGAAGAATTTGTCTTTAGTGGTTTGGCTTCAGGGGAAGCTGTATTAACCAGAACTGAGAAAGAGCTGGGGTGCGTTTTAGTTGATATCGGAGGCGGGACAACATCGATAGCGGTTTACATAGAAGGCGCTCTATCTTATTCGGGAGAGATCCCAATTGGAGCCAATAATGTAACCAATGATCTGGCAATAGGTCTGAGGGTTTCTCTTGATACTGCAGAAAAGGTAAAACTGTCTCTTTCTAAGATGGAGAAAAAGAGTAAAAAAGCGAAGGAAAAATTAGATGATCAAGTTGATTTAAAATCGCTCGGGGTCTCTGATTCAAGGACCATTTCTCAAAAAACCTTGAAAGAAGGGATAATAAGGCCCAGGTTAAATGAAATTTTTACCATGGTGAAGCTTCAGATCGATAAGGATAATTTATCGGTAAGAGTGCCTTCCGGGGTTATTGTAACAGGTGGGGGTGCCGGAACGGTAGGCGTTATCGAATCTGCCAAAAGAATGATGTCCCTTCCGGTCAGAATAGGTAATCCCAAAGGCGTAAGCGGACTAATAGATGATGTAATTAATCCTTCTTTTGCAACACCGGTTGGGCTAATACTTTATGGAGCCAGGAAGGAGTCTTCGGAATCTTTTAAGTCAATTACCAGCAAATTCAAGTTGCCCTCAAAAGGAATATTAGTTAAGCTTATTAACACTTTTAAAGACCTTTTGCCTTAGAAGTTATTTCAAAGCCCTTCGGACCATCATCCGAGGTTGCTATTCGCGACTTCAAGAATTCCCCGATACTTATATCGGGGATGAATAGAAGCAAAAATAACATCTAGATAATACTTTGCAACAAGTTTCGAGGAAGATGTTATAATGCGAGCGTAAAACCACATGCGTAAGCTTGTGGATATAAGCTCCAAATAAGTCTCGTGTATGCGAGCATTACAAAATACCATCGGGCGTAAGCCAGTGGTAGTTTATTAAGGGAAGTGCGAAACTTGTACCTTGTTTTAAATGAATTGTCATAGTAGAATCTGCGCATCTAAGGTATGGCACTAGTTAAACCGGACTCGGCTAGAATTGCAAAAATTAAAGTGATCGGAATTGGCGGAGGCGGGGGTAATGCAGTCTCTTCGATGGTTGATAGCGAGGAAATTTCGGGAGTTGAGTTTATTGCAATAAATACTGATGCTCAGGTACTTCTTTCCAATAAAGCTGCGACTAAACTTCAGATTGGTGAAAAGTTAACCAAGGGTTTGGGAGTGGGAGGAGATCCTGAAATTGGAGCTCAGGCAGCCGAGGAATCCATAGAAAAAATTAAAGAGCTTCTGATTGATTCTGATATGGTTTTTATTACTTCGGGAATGGGAGGGGGAACGGGTACAGGTGCCTCACCAATCATTGCCAAGTTGGCGAAGGAAACAGGAGCCTTAACGGTCGGCGTTGTTACCAAACCTTTTCATTTCGAAGGAACGAGACGCTCGGTTGTTGCGGAGGATGGTATAGAAAGACTGAGGCAAGAGGTTGACACTTTAATTGTTATCCCCAATCAAAGACTGATGGATGTTATTGATAGAAAGATGACTCTTTTGGAAGCTTTTAAGGTTGTCGATTCTGTGTTGGGACAGGCAGTTGGCGGGATTGCTGATATTATTACCACTCCCGGACTTATCAACGTCGACTTTGCCGATGTCAAAGCAGTAATGAAAAATGCCGGAACTGCTCTTTTGGGGATCGGAACCGGAGTCGGCGAGAACAGAGCTCAAATGGCAGCCAGAGCTGCCATATCGTCTCCTTTACTTGATCTTTCAATAGAAGGCGCAACCGGAGTTTTATTTAATATTACGGGTGGAGGCGATTTAACGATGTTTGAGGTTGATGAGGCGGCCAGGATTATTTCGAATTCAGCTGATGCTGATGCCAATATAATCTTCGGAGCAGTTATCAGGGATGATCTTTCGGATCAGGTAAGAATTACGGTTGTTGCCACGGGATTCGATGAGACAAGGGCAAGAATTGCCCAACTAACCCAGCAAAAACAAGAACCCCAAATTCAAGGAGTGGTAAGTGAGGTTCCGAAAAAGAGAAAAAAAGGTGAAGTTGAAGTTGAGGAGGGGGACGATGAAACTCCACCCGAAGCTCCTTCCGATGACATTTTCGGTGAGAAGTTCGAGATTCCAGCGTTTTTAAGAAAGATAACTTGAGTTTATCTTCGAGTAGGTTTGTCTTCAAACTTTATGATTTTCTTGTGATTTAATGGTAAAATAGCCCCAAATGTTTGAAAGATTGCGTGAAAGATTAGAAGGCGTAAAAATTCCACTCCCAGCAAGAAAAGTAAGATTTTCCCGTTCCAGAAGAGATTTTTTAGGGTTTTCACTCTTTGCGGCCGTAGAAGCGGCACTTGTTGCTTGTGGTAAGGATTCAAAAGATAAACCAGAAGATTTTTTTAAGGGATTTAAGACCCAATGGATTGAAGAAAATGGTCAACGCTTGGTTCTTAGACCTTTGCTATCTTTCAGCTCCGTCAATGAAGAATTAGTATTAGAGGTTAAGCAGAGGGAAGTAAATGGAGTACCAAGACGGGTTTTAGAATTAGAGGAGGTTTTACCTCCAGGCTTCGAGACCTTTCGTCTTATTCAAGAGGCTAACGGGTTGCCCTTGGAATGGCGTGATAATAATATCTCAGGGGGTAAGGTTGTAATTAAAGCCAGAAAAGATGGTGATGGATACATGATTGGTTGGAGAGAAGATTATTTCAGCGCAGAAGAAGTAGAAAATCTTCCGCCGCCAACACAGACTCCAAAATCTACCTAGATATTTCCAAACTGGTATAGTTTCGAAGTTTACCGACCTTGACTTAGATATTTTAGGGATACATGCATTCATTTTTTTAAGTCTTCAAGAGCCATTTGTTTTAGTTCTTCGAGGTTCCTAATCGGCTTTAAGACTGCGGTTCCTATATCTACATATCCTGATTGAATTGCTACAAGTTTGGGTTTGCCGTCTTTTCCTTTGATAAAAACACCTCCCCCACTGTCTTGGGCAATTACCCTTAGACCCTCTGTTATAAGAAGTGTTTTTGAAGGTTCTTCAGGATTTTCAATCGCCTTAATTCTGCCTACTTGGGCGTGAATTGTTAAAGCCTCGAAATAAGATGCTCCTCCCAGCGAGGTAAGAAGAACTTCGTCGCCAACTTTAAGTTGAGTTTCAGAGTCAACAGAAGCTGTTGTTGCAGGAAATAGGCCATCGGTTAAATGCTCCCGATTAAGATTAAGAGCAATAACCAATAAGTCATTTACCGGATTGTACTCCCCACAATTTTCAGAGCAAAT
>MGGC01000006.1:7838-18873 GCA_001792215.1 Candidatus Woesebacteria bacterium RIFCSPHIGHO2_01_FULL_38_10 | reverse complement strand
CGTGTTTTGCTGCCATATCCCAACAGTGAGCTGCGGCAGCGACCACAAATTGGGTGCCCAAGTTTTCCACAACTGCCCCTCCGCAGATAACTCCTTCTGGAAAATTCAAATAGACCATCGAACTTAGAGCTTGTTCGGCAGTTTCCCTCCATTCTTTCGGAAGCGTTTCAATACTGGCATTTCTCCTTCTTTCAATCTCATCTCCAATCGTTGGGAGTACTGTTTTTGCTATTGGTTCTGAAGTTGATAAAGGTTTTCCCTCTGTTATACAACCACTGGTTCCTAGGGCAAGTACTGCCAAAATAAGATATGTTCTTGGTCTTTCCATAATTTTTTCTGTTTTCGGGAAAAAGCCCTGCTTTTTAATAACCACTTCGGAGGAATCCCTTCGGGCCACCGTCCGAAGGGGTTATTAAAGGAATTGCAAAGCTTGTGTAAGACAAAAAAACCAGCTTCAGGTAAACCCTATAGTATCATAAATTCTTCTTTTTTGAAAATGGCGACTAAAAGGTACACAAAGGCCAAATTATGTTGTAAAATTACCTTCAATATGGCAAAACCCTATTTCGATCCTGTTAACCCAAAAGTTAACTTTCCCTCGCTTGAAAGAGAGATTTTGGATTATTGGTATAAAAAGGGAATTGTTAAAAAATATCTTCAAAAAAATAAGACTTCCAAAAAATACTTTTCTTTTTTGGACGGACCGATAACTGCCAATAACCCAATGGGAGTTCACCATGCCTGGGGAAGAACCTATAAAGATCTTTGGCAAAGGTATAAAAATATGAAAGGCTATAAACAAAGGTTTCAAAACGGGTTTGATTGTCAGGGGCTTTGGGTTGAGGTTGAGGTTGAAAAGGAACTTAAGTTAAAAAGTAAAAAAGACATTGAAAATTTGGTATCTGGAGACAGAAAAAAAAGTATCGATAAATTTGTGAGGTTGTGCAAAGCCCGTGTATTCAAGTATGCCAAGATTCAGACAGAACAAAGTAAGCGCTTAGGATTTTTTATGGATTGGGATAATTCTTACTTTACTCTTTCGGATGATAATAATTATATGATCTGGCATTTTCTCAAAGTCTGCCATGAGAATGGCTGGATTTATAAGGGGGAGGACGTTAGTGCCTGGTGTCCCCGTTGCCAGACTGCTATTTCCCAGCACGAAATATTGACAGAGGATTATAAGGATGTTGTCCATAAATCTATCTATCTTAAATTAGCAATTGAAGGAAAGAAAAACGAGTTTCTTCTGGTATGGACAACTACTCCCTGGACCCTGCCTGCGAATACAGCTACCGCAGTTGATCAAAATTTAGACTATTCACTAGTTAAAGCTTATGGACAAAAATATTGGGTCGCAAAGGATGCGATTGAAAGAGTCTTTGCTAAAAAGGCAGAAATAGTAAGAAACCAAAAAGGTTCAAACCTGGTTGGATTAAAATACAAATCCCCTTACGATTATCTGCCTTTTGCTTCTTCCTACGTAAAGACTCACAAGGACGGATTTCATACGGTTGTTGCTACAGACAATCTTATTATGCCAATAACTGTTGAGGAAGGAACAGGACTTGTTCATACTTCGACTTCAACCGGTCAGGAAGATTATAAATTAGGCAGGAAAATTGGGTTGCCTACCTTTCCCGCCATCAATGATAAGGGTGAGTATTTGGAAGGGTTTGCTGACCTTGTCGGTAAAAATGCAAAAGAAACTCCGGAAATTATTCTTAACTATTTAGAAAAAGAAGGATGGGTATTTAAAATTGAAAAATATAAACACAGGTACCCAGTATGTTGGAGGTGCAAACAAGAACTTGTTTGGAAAATAAGTAAGGAATGGTATATTGCGATGGATCGTTCTTCATCTAAAGTCGGCATGCCCTCAAGACTTAGCTTGAGGCAGCGGATGATTAAAGTGACAAAGAAAATTAATTGGATTCCCTCTTTTGGTTTAGAAAGAGAATTGGACTGGCTTAATAATATGCAAGACTGGTTGATTAGCAAAAAAAATCGATATTGGGGGTTGTGTTTACCCATTTGGGAATGTGAGAAATGCGGGCATTTTGAGGTGGTTGGTTCTAAAGAAGAATTAAGGCAAAAAACAGTCTCTGGCTGGGGAAAATTTGAGGGAAAATCTCCTCATAAACCTCAACTTGATGAAGTTAAGATAAAGTGTCAGATATGTGATGAGGTTATTTCAAGAATTGAGCCGGTTGGAACTCCCTGGCTGGATGCTGGAATTGTTGCCTATTCGACAATAAGTGAAATCAATAAATCCGCAACCTTAGGAGGCGGTGAGAAACCTCTTTACTTTAAAGACAAAGAAAAATGGAAAGATTGGTTTCCTGCCGATTTTATTACCGAGTCCTTTCCGGGTCAGTTTAAAAACTGGTTTTATTCGTTAATTGCCATGAGCACGGTTTTGGAGAATAAAGAACCTTTCAGTAATGTTTTGGGCTTTGCGACTCTACTGGCTGAGGATGGAAGGCCTATGCACAAAAGCTGGGGGAATGCAATTGAGTTCAACGAAGGGGCTGAAAAAATTGGCGTTGATGTAATGCGCTTCTTGTTTGCAAGACAAAGTCCGGAGGATAATTTGCTTTTTGGTTACAGAATCGCCGATGAAGTAAGAAGGAGGTTTCATCTTAAACTATGGAATGTATACAACTTTTTTACGACCTATGCCAATTTAGATGGATGGAAACCGGAAGAAAAGTTTGATATTGAAAATAAGGACTTGAGAAATATTTTAGATAAATGGATAGTTTCTCGACTTTATGAAACTGTCTTGGGAATTAATAGTCATCTTGATAATTATGATGCCCAAAATGCTTCCTGGCTGATTGAAAATTTTATCGAAGATTTATCGAATTGGTATATACGAAGATCGAGGAGCCGAGTAGGATTAATGGCCTCCTCAAATAAAGATAAAGAAAATTTTTACCAAACATGCTTTCTGATTTTAGTAAATCTTTCAAAACTATTGGCTCCGTTTATACCCTTTTTGGCTGAGGATGTTTACAGAAATCTGACTAAGGAAGAATCAGTCCACCTTAGCGATTGGCCCAAACTTGTCGGAAAGAAAGACGTAAATTTGATTAAAGAAATGAAACGCCTTAGAAACCTTGTTGAAATTGTTCACGCTCAGCGAAAATTGAAAGGAATTCCTGTACGAAGGCCACTTTTGTCATTCTCAACCAATTTTAAAAGTCCGGGATCTTTTCTGGAAAAACTTATTAAAGAAGAAGTAAATGTCAAAGGTGTAAAATGGGGTAGTTTGATAGGGGATGGTATAAGAGTAAAGTTGGATACTAAATTGACCGAGGAATTGGAGGAAGAAATGAAGGTAAGGGAGTTAATAAGAAAAATTCAAAAAAGAAGAAAAGAAATGGTGTTTGATCTTAGGGAAAAAGCTGTTGTTGCTTCTTCCTGGTTTCCCAAAAAAAGATCACTTCTGCAAAAAATTAAAAAAGCTACCTTGACAGAAGAGTTGGTAAAAGGAAAGTTTGAGATAAAAAGGCTTTCGTAGACCAAAAGCTTATGTTTAAATCTTCAAGATTTTCAATAACAGATGTTAGCGTCATCATAGCAATTATCACACTCTCGCTTATCAGCACTTTGGTTTTAAAATCTATTCAGGGAAGTCTGTACCCAACCTACTTTGTCTTTATACTTTTGGCCTTTTTGACTTTCTTTACATTTTTGAAAATTGATTTTGAAGTTTTACTTGCTTTTTCTTCCCACCTTTATTTTATCAGTATTATCCTTCTTGTTCTTCCTTTGATAATAGGTCAGGTGACCAGGGGTGCGATACGTTGGATTCCTGTCGGCTCTTTGACTTTTCAACCCTCAGAAATTATAAGACCTTTTTTACTTGTCTTTTTTGCTAAATATCTTACCGAGAAAGAACTTAACTTAGGACGTTTGCTAAGAGTAACTTTTTTTCTTCTCTTGCCATTTTCCTTAATACTGATTCAACCTTCTTTGGGTGTTGCCATTATAACCGGTTTTGGTTTTTTTGGGGTTTTACTGGCATCAAGTATCAATAAAAAATATATTTTTCTATCCTTATTACTTTTCTCTTTACTTTTACCATCTTTCTGGTTTTTTCTTAAGCCATATCAGAAAGAAAGAATATCGTCCTTTGTTAATCCAGCAAGGGATCCGCTGGGAAGAGGTTACAATAGTATCCAGTCGACGATTGCGGTTGGATCAGGGGGCCTTTTGGGTCGTGGCCTGGGGAAGGGTGTTCAAACACAACTTAATTTTTTACCAGAAAGGCATTCGGATTTTATTTTTGCAAGTCTTGCAGAAGAGCTAGGATTTGTTGGTTGCTTTATAGTCCTCTTTGGGCTTTTCATTATTTGCTGGAGCCTGCTTGTTATTGTCCAAAGAGCCAAGAGTCCTGCTGCGCGTGCTTATGTTATTGGAGCATTTTTTATTCTTTTTATAGAAACCTTTGTTCATCTGGGAATGAATATGGGACTTTTGCCCATAACCGGTATTCCCTTGCCCTTTGTTTCTGCCGGAGGATCTGCGCTTTTGGGAAGTATGATTTCAATTGCTATAGCCATTAATGCAAAAAGTTAATTGTAAAAAATTTCTCTTACAGAGATTTCTTGTGTTTATTCGGCTAAACAAGTAAAATATTAATGTTTTAATTTCTTAACTTATGTCAAAATATGCAGTAGTTAAAATTGGAGGAAGTCAGTACAAAATTTCTGAGGGGGACGAAATTTTGGTTGACAAGGATGATAAAGTAGAACCCGAAGCGCTCTTACTGGTTGCAGATGGGAAAGTTAAGGTTGGAAAACCTAAAGTCGAGAAAGTTAAAATCAGTTTGAAATTATTAGAAGCGGAGGTTAAAGGAAAAAAACTTAGTGTTTTTAAATATAAGGCGAAATCCCGTTATCGAAAAAAAATAGGTTTTAGACCAATCTATTCGCGATATCTTGTTGAAAAAATTTCTTCTTGAAAGTTTCATACTTCCCTTAAGAACCACTTCGGATGGTGACCCGAAGGGACTCCTCCGAGGTGAAATCAGTGGTAAATCCCATCCATTTCCAAGAAGTACTTCGCCAAGTACCGTATGGTACCTGGCTTCGTACACCCCGGAGGTGTTTTATTGTTTTGCGCAGGTAGACCTGTCTGCGAAACTTGTGTTGAAATCCAGTTATGACCTCGTATTTAGCAATACTTTTTATATCAAACTATAATTTTCTACTATCTTGACATCCGTGAAAAATTAAATTATATTGTTCCAATAATGGCTAAAAAGAAACAGGGAGGAAAATTAAAACAGCAAACTCGTCCAAATCCAAAATATCTGGGAGTAAAGGTGAGTGGTGGAGAAAAAGTAACGGTTGGTTCGGTTTTAGTACGCCAAAGGGGGACAAAATTTGCTCCTGGGAAAAATGTAAAGGTGGGACGAGACCAGACTCTTTTTGCTGTAAAAACGGGAGCTGTAAAATTTGGACAAAGGATGGGAAAGAAACAAGTGTCTGTGGTTTAAATTGGTTTAAGTAAGCGCAGTTTAAAACCTAAGTAATAATTTCCAATTAGATGCTTATAATGCGAGCGTAAAACCACATGCGTAAGCTTGTGGATATAAGCTCCAAATAAGTCTTGTGTATGCGAGTATTACAAAATACCATCGGGCGTAAGCCTGTGGCAGTTTATTAGTATGGTTGAGGAGATAACACAAATAGATGTAAACGAACTTCAGGCAAATCCGCTTCAACCTCGCGGCGTAATTACTCCTGAAAGTTTAGTCGATCTGGTGGATTCAATACGAGAGCATGGGATTTTAGAACCGCTTGTGGTAGCTAAAACCCCTGCGGGTATTCAAATTATTGCAGGGGAGAGAAGATGGAGAGCAGCCAAACTGGCAGGTTTAACTCATGTTCCTGCAATAATACGGGAAACTTCTCCAATCGGCATGCTTGAAATGGCTCTTGTCGAGAATGTGCAAAGAGTTGATTTAAACCCTCTTGACAGAGCCAAGGGCTTTGAGAAGCTCCAAACTGATTTTGGCTTAGCAACAAGTGAGATTGCAGTCAGGATTAGTAAGTCGGTTTCTTATGTCTCGAATTCTTTAAGGCTTTTAACTTTACCTGATGCTCTTAAGGATGGTTTGCTGTCAGGATTAATCTCTGAGGGACATGCAAGAGCCTTGGCAGCCATTGACGACCAACCTTTAATGGTCGAAGCCTATAAAATTATTTTAAGGGAGTCGGGTTCTGTTCGTAGGGCAGAGGAATTGGCAAGAAGGATGAAATATCAGTCGAAACAAGAAGTGAGAGGGATTAAAAAGGATCAATTGAGAATAATATCCGAAGAGACTGATAAAATGCAGGAGGATATGGAGAAAGCTCTTCGTAAAGGCTCTGATGATAAAACTGTCTCTCTCAAGTTAATAAGGACCAGAAGGGAAACTCGAGTGAATATTTTTCTGAAAGGCGGATTGGAAGAAACGGAAGAAAAGCTTCAAAAATTTTACAACGCGATAATTTCTATATAAATTCCACTAAAGACAAATTTTAAAGAGGGGTTATTTTTAGTGTGCGGATCCGTAATTAAAAGAATAAATGACTTTTTCAACTAAACCTGCACTCTGGGGAGGCCAGTAGATAAGCCAAGCCTTGCCAGTAATCTTTTTTAGATTAACATATCCCCAAATTCTCGAGTCTGAAGAGGCCGAGCGGCTATCTCCGAAAACTAAGTAATTGTCATCAGATACTAAAATTTCTTGACCTTCCTTTAAGAACGATCCGGATGAGGTGATTACACTTCTTGAAAGATAAGATTCGTCTAAGATTTTTCCATTTAGGTAAACTCTACCGCCCTCTACTTTGACTTTTTCGCCGGGAAGTCCAATTATTCGTTTTATAAATTCTTCATCGTCAGTTCCAGGCGCAATGAAAACAATAACTTCCCCTCTTTGTGGTTTTCGCACTTTATAAGTTATTTTATCAGTCAGAAGATATTCGCCGTCTGGAAAATTTGGTTGCATTGAGTCACCCTTTATTTTATGAGGTTGCATTACTAAAAGGTAAGTAAACAAAAATATGGCTATGGCAAAGACAACAACTTCTAAAATATCTAAAAAAAATGTTGTTAATTTTCGCGCTAACATCAAGTTATTATATTTAGGCTGATTGCCATTTAACAAGAGTTAATATTTTTTTCAAGGAGAATTTAGAAATTCCTTTTGAAAACAAACTGAAAAATATTATAGACATGATGTTTTCGATATAAATTCTTTCAAAAACATAGAAGAGATGTTAAAATTTATATTTAGATATTTGAAGGATATATTACTTGACCGCTTAGCTCAGCAGGCAAGAGCGCTTCGTTCACATCGAAGAGGTCGGGGGTTCGAGTCCCTCAGCGGTCACCATTTTGGAAATCGAGAAAGTGGAAGGGGCAGCGCTGGCTGCGCCCCCTTTCGCAGACAGCGCTGCAAAGGGAAAATCGAGGGTTGCCGACAGGCGACGTTCTTTCAAAAAGAAGTTCGAGCCGACTTTTTTTGCCATGATTGATAAATCATGGCAATTATTTTTTGCGCGCGCGATTTTTTGCGCCTGTAAGGCGCAATTTATGAATTCTCTCATAGGTTCGAGCCAAACAGTTCCGTTTTTTTGAATTTGCGATTTTTTCTCCTCTAATTTTAGTTTTTCTTCAAACAATTCGTTTTTCTTTTGTTTATAAATTTCCGGCTCGATAACTTGATCGAGATAACCATCGAGAAGCCGATTAAGTTTTATTTCTGATTCTTGGATTTGACCGCCTAGTTGTTTTTCTTCTACTTCGGCGGTTAGTTTATCTTTTTCTTCGGCTTCGGTGATCCACTTATCAAAATATTGTTCCCAGCCTACGTGCAAGCCGCAATCACTGACAATCTTTCTTATTTGCGGTTCTAGTTCCGATTCTGAAGCATATTTTTGATTACATGGTTTTAACTTTTTCGTACAGCGGTAATAGATAAAAGTTTGTCCAGTTCCATTTTTGTATTTTTTAATATGTTGCTCGGCTGTGATTGCGGCGCCGCATTCGCCGCAGGTCGCTAGACCTGCGAAAGCGAAATCGTGGCCTTTCTGTCTTGGTCTTTCAATTTTTTCTACTTGTTTTTGGACTTCATCAAACAGCTTTTTGCTGATAAAAGTTTTGTGGGAGCCTTGATAATATTCTCCGGCATATTTCAAAATCCCTAAATAAAACCTGTTTGAAAGCATGTTTTTAACTTGACCAACTTTTACGGATTTTTCTCCTTCTCTCTTAATCCCAAACTTGAACAAAAATTGAGAAATAGCCGTAAAAGAAATATTCCCATCAGCAAAAAGTTGAAATGATTTTTTGACTACTTTTGATTTTTCTTCATCAACATCAATTCCCCTCGTTTTTGGGTTGTTGATATATCCATACGGTGCTTTACTTGGCCATACGCCGTTTCGTAGTTTTTGACGATTACCTCGTTTTACATTTTCGGATAGGTTATCTACATAATATTTAGATTGGCCAAAGGCGATTGAAAGTATAAACTTGCCTTGAGGTGTGCTTTCGAACCAAAACGAGGGGAATTTTAAATCAAGGAGTTTGCCGGTATCCAAAAGATAAATTATTTTACCTCCATCTATCGAATTTCTGGCAAGTCTGTCGGGGTGCCATGAAAGAATGGCGTTAGCCATTCCTTTCTCGATTTTCTTCAGGACTTCAGCAAATTGTTCTCGTCCGGGGACTTTTGCAGTTTTGGCTTCGGTGATAAACTCAGTAACGGTTAGGTTTTCTCTTTTAACAAACTCCTTGAGCTCGGCAATTTGCGCTTCAATAGATAAAACTTGTTTGTCTTTTTCATCTGTGGACTTTCGGCAATAAGCAATATATTTGATCATGAGATTATGGTAATAAAACTGCTAATATCCATAAGGGTGGTTGTATCAAAACAAGAAACCCAAGTAATCCGACCCTATTTCTTTTCAAAATGATCAATGACGCTATTATGTTAAAAATTTCAGGTGGTACGGTAATCCAAGGACAATGTTTTCCACACCATAAATGAGGTCTGTGTGCAAAATCTAAAATATAGTTGTGAATTCCAAAATTTGTGAGTAGATCACGGACAAGATGATAAATAGATAAAAGTAAAGCAAGAGTAAATATGATTTTTAGTATTCTATTCATGGTTTTATTATAGTTCTTTAAGCGAACGGTGGTGAGCAAGGTTTTTTTAAGAAACCCAATTTTTGCGTTTTTCTTCATTCTTTTTTACAGTGGCTCTCGGCGAATTTGGATTTTCCCTTTGCAGCGCTGTCTGCGAGGGCGGGCGCAGCCAGCGCTGCCCCCAATCCGCTTTCGATTTCCAAAATAGTGAACGTTTTCGAACAAATTCGAACGTATTTCAAAGGTAGCGGCGGCTGACCGCACCCAGCCACCGCACTATCTGAAAGCTCGGCCTGCGGCCTCGCAAAAAGTCGGCTCGAACAAGACAAAATCAGAAATGATTTTGTCCAAAGAAAAACGCAAAAATTTTAAAGAACTTTTTATAAATCTCAAATGGCGTATCCGGTGGACTCAACCCGATTGCTCGTGTTGTCCGAATACGCCATTAAAAATAGCAATCGGTAAAGTTGAGTCCAATCTAAATTTACAAAAAGCGAGTCGAAAATACAAGAGGAGTTTTTTTTGAAGTGGTTCTTTATTGTTGTTTTGGTCTAGTAATACCCAATTCTTCGTCAGTAACATCCCAGCGAAATCTGGCCTGTCTAATTTTTTCTTCTAATTCAGCCCTCTTAGCATATTGTTCATCAGTAGTACCACCAATTGGAAAACCCTTTGTTTCCCTGTGAAGTACTGTTAGCTCGTCTTTGGCTGCTCTCGCGCTTTCTACAATGCCTTTTCTTTGTCTGTCTCTAACTTCCCGTAAATATTGATTACCCTGTTGTTCGATATCTTCAGTTGCCACGCCTTTACGTTTTGCCCCTCGAATAATTTCTTCGTATTTAGCCCTTAGTGCGTATTGTTCATCCGTAGTAGCATTAAGTGGAAACCCACCTGTTTCAATATGCAATTTTGTTAAAGCTAAGTGGGCTTCTTGTGCAGCATGGAGTGCCTCAGCCTGTTCATTTTCTCTAACCTCCTGGAGATATTGCAGCCCTGGTTCTTCAATCTCATCGCGAGAAACACCAAATCTTACAGCTTGATCTATCGCTGCATTTGGTTCAGTTCTTTGAGCATATTGCTCTTTAGTTGTTCTGCCCAGTGGAAATCCACCTGTTGCTATATGTAACTTTGTCAATTCCATATAAGCCTTTTGAGCAGCTTCTTTTTCTTGAACCTGAGCTAGTTCTTTTATTTCTTCACGAGTAGCTCCCTCAGCTAAAGCTGTTTCGATTGCTACTTCATGAGCCTTGCGTATATCCTCGTGTTCATCAGGCTCTTTGGCAAAAGGATTCTTGGGTGGAGTTCTCCATGATTCGCGCATAGCCTCAGCGGCCAATGTTTTGTTATCCTTTGGTTTTTCTGTCGGCCCTGTGGCTTCAGCTTTTATATCTTGTATAGGTAAACCTTCTGTTTCCATGGTGTTTTGTACTCCAGTCATAAAAGTTAGATGGTTATCCTGACTATTTTGGATTTTAACACAAGTAGGTATTATGATACAATAGAAAAAAGTTGCTCGGCGAAGCCGAGCAAAAGTCGCGCGCGCTGAAAATAAGCGATGCCGCAGGCCAAGCTTTAAGATAGTGCGGCGGCTGGTGCGGTCAGCCGCCGCTACCTTTGAAATACGTTCGAATTTGTTCGAAAACGTTCACCATTTTAGAAATCGAGTCGGAAGTGGGAGCAGCCGCCGGAATCTTAGCCGATACAGAATGGCAGGTTTCATTTTTGGCTGGATACGCTGGAACTGATTTTATTGAAAGTCTTTACAAAAGTGAAGCCTCCCCAAGCATGGAAGCTTGGGGCATCTTTTTAAAGATATCGCCTTCGGCGAAAGGCTTCTAGCCTTGGTTCATTCATCCCCGAGTGCGGAGACTCGGGGAAT
>MGGC01000006.1:0-7831 GCA_001792215.1 Candidatus Woesebacteria bacterium RIFCSPHIGHO2_01_FULL_38_10 | reverse complement strand
CAAGTCTTAAATTTACTCACAAAGTTGATTCTAGAAAATAATTTTAGATTTCTGATATAATTCCATTAATTACTATAAAAGTTAATAAAACAGAAAGGAGGTGATACTAAGATGACAGAACCACAAGACAATATAGAGACACAAGTCGTGTTTATGAAAGAGCTGCCTGAACCAAAAATGAAAGAAATGCTGAGGTATGGGGATATCATAGAAGAGTTGCAAAAAGCTTATCCCGACGCATTTGCACAATTAAAAACACCTCGGGACGAATTACTATATGGATCAATAGGCGTATTGCCTTATACCGATCAACCTTATAGGACAGAGAGTAAAGAAATGCCACATACTGCACTACTTCTTACAGAGTATGGGTTATATCATTTAGGATATTTACCCGGCGAGGCAAAACTACAAGATTTTACAGAAGTTGTTATGCCAAAATTGAGAGAGAGTTTTAAAAAAGATATTCCTGATGATGTAATAGAATTTGAGGATGAAAGAGCTGTTCCTCATCCTGAGTATGGTACTAAAGATTTGAATCTAATTAGGATGGCACCAAATAACCACATTGCCGTAAGGATGTTCCGAGATGAGTGTGTCCGTTTTCAAATGTTAGCGGAGCAAAGAAAAGATAGCGTCGCTTTTGCGGCTCTTCCAAAGGATACAACACAAGTAATCCAGCAGTTAACGACACCAATAAAGTAAAAAATGCCGTTAGCCTCTCAAGGGTAAGTTGACTAGAATTGTGCGCGAAAAAAATAACGGAAGCATGGCGGGTGCCCTTCAACTTCGCTCAGGGTAAAGACACTTCGGCAAGGCTTCGACGGTGAGCTCAGCCGAAGCGCTCAGTGTAAAGGCGCCGCGCAACATTGCGAGCCGAGCGGAGCGAGGCGAGCTAACACGATTCTTTGAAATACGTTCGAATTTGTTCAAAAACGTTCACCATTTTGGAAATGGAAGCAGAATTGGGGGCAGCGCTGGCTGCGCCCCCCTCCGCAGACAGCGCTGCAAAGGGATATTTTAAGTCCAGCCGGAGTTGCCGTAAAAAAAACAGAAGAAAAAACGCAAAAATTTTAAAGAACTTTTACTGATAATATCCCAAGTATTCCTTTGCTTCGTCAATGTATTCTGCTTGATCTTCAGATGTTAATTCCATTGTCAACAAATTTTCTAAATTTCCGATAATACTTTCCAACGCCCACTGTTGTCCGTAATATTCTTTTAATTTTGGATCATAACGATCCATTCTCATTTTTTGAAGATACTTGTCAACAGAAAAATGGGGATTATCTAATAAAAAGTTTAAGTCTCTTTCAGATGGTGCAATCATAGCTCCATCCCAATCTACTAGTTTTAAACCATCTTCAGACAAAATAATATTTCTTCCGGTTATATCTCCATGAGTCAAAACTAAATATGGTTTATCTTTTTTGTAATATTCTTCTAGCTTAGTATGTGTGTTTATCAACTTACGAATTAAGGCCTCGTTAGATTTCAAAATTGATACCGCCTCAGTATTTAACCTAGCACCTCTATCTGTTTGTAAAATAAGTAATTTTTCAAAGTCCGTCAGAAAATCGTTATTAAAATCCTCAACGGGCAGCTTTACAGTAATTTTGTCTTTTGAAGAATGGATTTTGACCATAATGTTAAGTAATTTATCGACCAGATCTTTTTCAAATTTTTCATTTCCGATAGTAATTATTTCTCCATCAATATAGGGGTACACATAAATCTTGCCGGTTAAAATGCTGAAGGAAGTCTTGCCTTTTACATCAATAGGAGGAACTACAAAATAAAAATCTTTTAATTGAACAAGCAATTGATTAACTAAGTCAATATTTTTTGTTACGTTTGTTTTTTCGCAATATTTGACGAAGTATTTTTGATTGTTGGTGCCTGTAGCCAAATAAGAATAACTTTCTTCTCCAACCGGTTTGAAGTCTATCGAATTTAGAGTTATTCCGTAATGTTTCTTCAAGCCGTCTATAATCGATCGTTTTGTGTTTTGGCTGTCGTGCTTCATATTTATATTTTCTCAAATTTCTTATATAATTCATAGTGCTCGACTTTGCCGAACAAAAATCGCACTTGGAAAAAATATCAGGGGCGAACCGCGAGCGATAGCGAGCGGTGAGTTACGACAATGCGTTTCCGCGGAAAGCGTTTCGAGTTTGTTCATAAGCGGTCACAACTAATTTGCAACCCGGCAGGTTCATTGATCCTGCTAGTAGGAGGAAAAGATTTGAACCTTGCGGGAGAAGGTGACTTCACCTCGGAGGAGTCACCTTCAGGTCACCGTCCGAGGTGGTTATTAACCTGATAAATATGTCTGGAATTTTAGAAAGGTTGGCAGAAATTCTTCCTAATGCGTTACAAGTTGCAACTGAGGCTGTTAAATTTTGTCCGGCCCAACATGCCGCGGATCATTATTTAAGGATGAAAACTGAAAGACAAAAAAAGGTTCAAGGCGCAGAACAAGTCGGAGTGGCTAGTTCCGGACAGAAGAGCTTGAATAGTAAAAAATTATCTGCATAAGCTTTCAAATCTTTTACTTCTTTTTTTTAGTGATAATATTAAACTATGGATGATTCTAAGCGATGGGATGTAATTCAT
Organism: Candidatus Woesebacteria bacterium RIFCSPHIGHO2_01_FULL_38_10; assembly: GCA_001792215.1. Taxonomy (GTDB): domain Bacteria; phylum Patescibacteriota; class Microgenomatia; order UBA8517; family UBA8517; genus WO2-39-10b. Next base: position 5,215 of record MGGC01000006.1, on the reverse strand, counting down.
CAAAAAACGCATCATGAACTAAAAGGGCCTTCAATTTACGCCCGAGAAAGAGAAAACCTTTTTCCCAGAGGAAGCCTGATTGTTGATTTGGGCGGAGGAACTGGTGAAGATGCGATCTATTTTTTACAAAAGGATCACAGCGTCGTTTTATTGGACATTTCGGACTTTGCTTTAAAAATTGCTCAGGATAAAGCAAAGGCCAATAATCTTTCTGAAAGATTAGCCATCCGTAAGGTCGATTTCGGACTGCATCAATTACCAATTAAAGACGATTCCGTCGATATTGCCTATTCAAGGATATCTCTCCACTATTTTGAATCAGAACACACAATAAAGATTTTCCAGGATATTTATAAAATGCTCAAAACTGGTGGCAAAGCCTTCCTTACATTCAAGTCTCCGGAAGATGTTAAAGAGATGGAATATTTAAAAAATGTTGCCGTTGAGTTTGAACAAAATGTTTATATCGAAAATGGCCAGCTGAGAAGTAGGTTCTCCAAAGAACAACTCGAAAATTTTCTTAAACAAGCAGGAATTAATGAGTTTAGGGTGGAAGCCTATCAGGAAAAGTTAGCCAATGGAGATGATTCCGCCTTGCTTCTTAATGAGATTGTATTTGAAAAAAGGTAAATTTGTGCTTAACGCCTTACAGACAAAATTAATAATCTTTATCATTTTTCTCTTAACTTTCCTCTTAACCCCCACGTTTCTTTTGGCAAAAGAACGGGAAAAAAGAGTTGTCAGAGTAATTTCTGTCCCCAAAGACGAAATTATTGAACAAGATTTTTATATTAAATCAGGAGAAGTAATCGAGATTTCCGGAAAAGTCAAAGGTGATGCGATACTTGTTGGTGGAGAAATAAGAGTTGATGGTGAGGTGGATGGGGACTTACTGGTTCTTGGAGGAACAGTTTATCTTTCAGGAAAAGTTAGTCAGGATGTAAGGATTATCGCCGGACAGATTGATGTGAGCGGAGAGGTGGGGAGAAATTTAAGCATAGTGGGTGCGAACATTGAACTAGGCAAGTCCGCAAGTTTAGCCAAAGGAGTTGCTATTGTTGGAGGAAGTCTTTTTTTGCAGACATCTGTTCCTGGCGATGTAGATATTCTGGTTGGTAATTTCACACTGGCAGGTGAACTAAGAGGAGAAACTAAGGTAAGAACAGCTAATCTGCGTCTGACTTCGGAATCTAAAATTAGCGGTAACTTAGTTTATACCAGCGAGAATGATTTGGTTATTGATAAAGGAGCATCAATTTCTGGAAAAATTGCAAAACAACCACTTTCCAGCCCCTTTTCTTTTAGTAGGAACCAGTTTATATATAATTTTTCGAAAAAGTTGGGTATTTTTAAAATTTACCTAAAGATATTGAGTTTTCTATCCAGCCTTATTATAGGATTATTGATAATTAGATTTATGCCAAATTGTGTTAAAAATATTGCCCTAAGTGCAGATAAAAAAATGTTAAAAACTTTCACAGTTGGGTTTATCGCCATTTTGGCTTTTCCACTTACTGCACTTTTTCTTTCTTTCACAATTATTGGTATTCCTTTAGCATTTATTGTTTTTTTTATTTACCTAATTTTTATTTATCTTACAAATATATATTTTTCATTTTGGTTAGGGGCTAAATTTAAAGGTGTCATAAAATTAGAAAGTGAGTATATACTTTTTTTATTGGCGATTTCCCTGTACTATCTTGCCATTTCAATTCCTTTGATTGGTTTCTTGGTCGGGCTTTACACGCTTTTTTTTGGAATGGGGATGATTATTTTGGGGTATGCCGATTTCTACAAGAAAGCTAAAAAAAGTAAAATTATTTGATGAGAATTTTTCAAAAGCGAATTTGTCGAAAGAAAAGGTTGTTATGCGACTTCAAACTTCGTTAAAGAGATTTCTTTTAAAACTTAAAAAAACTTTTTTAGGAAATCTTAAGTAGAGATTTTCGATTTACTTTGCTTTCCATCTACTTACTTAGTCTATCAACTGGATTTTTACCAGTTAACATAGAATGAATATACTTTTTCTGACTCGATTTTATAATCCCCATATTGGTGGTGTTGAGACACATGTTGAAAGGGTAAGTGAGCGTCTTATTAATCGGGGTTATAAAGTAACTGTCATTACTACAAAATTTCGTAAAGATTTGCCCTCTCAAGAAAATTTAAACAGAGTTTCTGTAAAAAGATTTTTTCAGCCAAAAGTAAAATATGTTGGGCTTTTGTATACCTGGCTTTGGCTAATTAAAAATATTGGTTTAATTAAAAAAAGCGACATTGTCCATTGCCATGACGTTTTTATTTGGTATTTACCTTTTAAGTTTTTGCTTCCCAGAAAGAAGGTTTTTACGACTTTTCATGGATGGGAAGGTGTTTATCCTATTGGGCAAAAAAATATATTATTAAAGAAAATGGCTTTGAGATTTTCGGATGGAAATATTATTATGGGTGAATATTTGGAAAAACATTACGGTATTAAAGGGGATGTCGTAAGTTACGGCGCAGTCGATTTACCCAAAAAATTCCTTAAAAAGAAAAAAAGACTGATTGTTTATCTTGGTAGGTTGGATGATGATACCGGATTAACTGTTTTTTTAAAAACATTTCCTAAATTACGCGGTTTTCAAGTTGAGTTTTGTGGTGACGGACCGTTAAGGGGCGAGTGCGAAAAATATGGTTATGTTCATGGATTTATCGACCCGAAAGATTTTCTGACTAAAGCTACCTTTTGTTTGGCTGGCGGATACCTTTCTACCTTACAGGCTTTGGCAAATAAGTGTGTTACCTTTGTGGCTTACAATAATCCATTGAGACACGATGCCTTCGGACTCGCTCCTTTTTCGCAATGGATAACCCTTTCGAATTCTTCCAAAGAAATTTCTGAAAAAATTAAATATTATTCAAGGGAGGCAAACGAAACTCAAATAATGTTAAATAAAGGTTATGATTGGGTAAAGAGGGAAAGCTGGAAGAATTTAGTAAGAAGTTACTTAAAAATTTGGCGTTTGGGTTTCCCCAAAAAGTTATATAGAAAGTAAGTTCATGAAAGTATCGGTTTGCATTACCATTCTGAATGAGGAAAAAAATATCAGCAAACTTATCGTAAGTCTTTTAAAACAGACTAAAAAACCGAATGAAATAGTTATAGTTGATGGGGGATCTAGTGACAAAAGTGTGGAAGTGATTGGTCATTGGCAGAAGAAAGATAAGAGAATAAAGTGTCTGGTCGAGAAGGGATCGATTGCTCATGGAAGAAATATAGCAATTGATATTGCCAAAAGTCCGATAATAGCCCAGATTGATGCCGGGTGTGTTGCAAAACGTGATTGGTTAGAAGAGATTACGAAACCTTTTAAGTATGAGAATGTAGGAATGGTTGCTGGTTTTTATGAAATGTTTGCCAGAAATTCAATGCAGAAAGCCATGAATGTATTTCATGGATTGTTGCCGTCACAATTTGATCCTACTAATTTTGTTCCCTCCGCAAGGTCATGCGCTTTTAGAAACAAAGTTTGGTTGGAGGTAGGCGGTTATTCCGAGAAATTTGAAAGGGCAGGAGAAGATACTCATTTTTTCTATAAAATTGTGAAAAATAAAGTGAAAATTGCTAGGGTAAAGCAAGCGGTTGTTGAATGGAGAGAGACTAATAAATTAGGATTTAAAGTTTCTCTAAAAAAATTTTATTACTATGCTAAAGGTGATGCACAAGCAGGTATTTGGTGGCACCCTTCTAAACAACTTGCGTCGCACAATATTAAAATCATTTCTATATTCTTGCGTTACATGGTTGGTATAATCCTTTTATTTTTATCAATTTTTAAACCTTTATTATTCCTGCTGACTTTGTTACTCGGGATAATTTATAGCTTTTGGGCTTTTAGAAAAATTTATCTTTTAACTTCCGATTGGAAAGCGGGTTTATGGGGAATTGTAATTCAATTTACTTCTGATTTTTGTGTAATGGCTGGTTTTGCTAATGGTTTAGTTAAATAATTTCTTCTAAAGATTATATTAATAAGATAAAATATAAGCGTGGGCTACACAAAAGAAGCTTTCAAAGGACTTTCCTGGATGACTGTACTAAGAGGGAGTACGCGGATAATTTCTTTTATTAAAATAGTAGTTTTGGCACGTATATTAACACCTGAGGAATTTGGTCTTTTTGGAATTGCTTCGTTAGCTTTATCTTTTCTTGAAATAGTTACAGAAACTGGTATTAATGTATTTTTGATTCAGGAAAAAGAAGATTTAAAAAAATATTTAAACACAGCCTGGGTAGTTTCTATTATCAGGGGTATAGTTATATCTTTTTTCCTCATAATTTTGGCAATACCTATTTCTTTATTTTTTAAATCTCCGGAATCAAGATATATATTGATAATTATAGGCATAGTCCCCTTTTTAAGAGGATTCATTAATCCCTCGATAGTTAAGTTTCAAAAAGAGTTAAATTTTCGGAGAGAATTTTATTTCAGATTAATAATATTTTCCTTTGATGCAATTGTAACTCTTTGTTTGGCTTATATATTAAAATCGGCATTTAGTCTTGTTTGGGGTCTAATTTCGGGCGTAGTTTTAGAAATAATTATTTCTTGGTTATATATTAAACCAAAACCCAAATTTTATTTTGAACTTGAAAGTATAAAAAAGGTAGTGAATCGGGGTAAGTGGATTACACTATCAGGTATTTTTAATTATCTCTTTCAACAAGGAGATGATATCGTTGTTGGAAGGATTCTAAATACTTATTCTTTAGGAATGTATCAAATTGCTTATAAACTATCCACTCTTCCAATTACAGAAGGTGGCGAAATATTACATAAAGTTTTTTTCCCAGTTTATGTAAAAATTTCTGATGATAAAGAGAGACTCAAAAAAGCATTCCTGAAAGTCATTGTGTTTACGTCTATTATAGTACTTCCTCTTGGTATGGTGATATATCTTTTCCCTGAAATGATAGTTTTATTCATTTTAGGAGAAAAATGGATAGAAATTGTTCCAGTATTAAAGATCCTGGTTGTATATGCAGTTTTAAGATCAATTACTAGTTCGGCATCCCCGGTTTTTTTAGCAGTTAGGAAACAAAAATATATCACGATAATTACATTGGTAGGGATATTAGGATTAGCAGTATGTATAATTCCACTAGTTAAAAATTTTGGAATATTAGGTGCTGGATATGCAGCTTTGATTAGTTGGTTGATTGTAATACCAA
>MGGC01000005.1 GCA_001792215.1 Candidatus Woesebacteria bacterium RIFCSPHIGHO2_01_FULL_38_10 | reverse complement strand
TAGTTGGTTTTACCAAGCATCCGGCTTGGTCTCCGTGCTATCCCTCTGTGTCCAATTTTGACACAGTCCACACTCTCTTCCTGTAAGTGTAGCGAACATAGGAACAGCAGAAAAAGTAAATTACTAATAACTTATTACGTGACATTTGTTACTAATAACCTAATTGTTCTGCTGTTCCTTATTTTTAGCCTTCAACTTGTCAAAGTGCCCTCCTACGCCAAGGCTTCGGAGGGTAAACCCTCACCATCCTGACTTAGGAGAATATTGCAGTGTATTGTTGAGATAATCTGATACAATAAACTGCGAGGGTTTGATAATCATTTAATAAAAACAGACAATATTTCTAACGCGCAACGTAAGAATATTAACTGTTTCTTAAGATTTCAGACCCTTGCTTTTTTTATCCTATAACAGATTTCAAAATCAGCGAGTTCCGTTTTGTGGAACAAGCAAGAGTTTTGAATTCAGATATATAAACTCCGAGTTCTACTCGGTGAAAACTAGACTTCTTAGTCTAGTTTTGTAATAGCTTCTAATTTCTTAGATCACGAAAATTGCGATCGTCAATTAGACAAATGAATAAACGTATTAACATCTTCTAAACTAAAAAATCCCGCTTTATATGCGGGATTTCCACCTAACAAAAATAAAACAATATTTTCTGCCTTAAATTTCATATATTTTCCTCCTAAGGCCTAAAAAAGAGGTCTTACGCTGTATATAGACAACTTACTATGTACTAGTCAATTAAGTCAAGGACTAAATTATTTATCTTTAAAAACCGGAAGTTCAGATAGATAAACAAAGTCTTTAATGTCATCGAACTGTTCTCCCTGCTTAATCACAACCACTGTTTTTACTACTTCTGCTCCGACCTTTTCCATAAGGCGTCTCATCATTCTAATGGTTACTCCGGTTGAGGCAACATCGTCCATAATTATTACCTTTTTACCTTTAAGCATTTTTGCGTCAACGCCATCTATGACCAACTGCCTTACATGCCTGGGAAAATGGGGAAGGGGTCTTAAGATTATTGGCGAAACCATATAAGGTTTGACCGACTTTCTGCAGACAACAAAACGTTTGTGTCCAAGTCTTAGAGCAACGCCGTGGATTAACGGAACTACTTTTACTTCTGGTCCGACTAAATAATCAAATCTTTCTTTTTTAAGCATTTCTGCCAAAATATCTGCGAGTTTATTTACAAGTTCAACGTCTCCTAAAATTGAAAAGCTTGCTAGTTTGGTGTTTTTACTGATAGAAGTAAGTGGAAGTTTCCTTTTCAAACCACAAAGTTCAAGTGTGTAATATCGCATATCGTAACTATTTTGACTTTTTCCATTGCCCGAGAGGTTGGCCTAGGCGGTTTTTAAAATAATCAACCCAAGGAATCGGAGCTGGATCAGTCTGATAAAGCATCCCCAAATAAAAATTAACAAATCCACCAAACTGAATGAATTCAAAAGCCTGAGAGAGTTTAGCATTTGCTGCTACCTTGAAGGTGTAAGAACCTATACCTAATTTCTCAACAACATCTTCAGTTATTTTCAATCTTTTTCTAATTATTTCTGGATAAAGGTCTGAATCAATAAACAGAAAGAAGAGATTTTCTTTATTGCTAGAAGGCTGTACCAAGCCTTCCATTAGATGATGGTTAAGCTCTGGTAGATCAAATCTGGTAGAGAAGGTTTTAGAATTTTCATTAAGTTGATTTTTTACAGTGTGAAGCGCGCCCAGCATATGTCTTGCACCAACAAAAATTACTATTTTGTTGAAAAGTTTTTTAGCCAATTTCTTTGCTTGGTTATTTTTAAAAGGGACCTCAACATTGCACTTTTTAACAATCTCTTCCAGCAGAGAACATATCCTTTCCAGATCTTCCTTAGTAAAGTTGATGATTTTTGCTTTTGAAGACAACGATAACTGTCCCACAACCGAATAACCGACAGCCATACGAGGCTCTTTAGAAGGATTATAAGTCGGGATTATTTTATAAAAGGGAGCTTTATTCTCTTGAGCTAAATCTATTAACGTTCCCCCGCTTCCAATTGCCAGCCATTTACAGCCCCTTTTTATAGCTTGTTTTGCGTTTTCAATTGTTTCTGCTGTTGCACCTGAAAAGCTTGAGCAAATAACTAAAGTTTTCTCATCAGCCCAGCTAGGCAAGTCATAATCGTTAATTCTTATAAGTGGATGTTTTATTTCTAATGCATAAACTGACTCCATAATTCTTGCGCCCAGTCCCGAACCACCCATTCCAGTCAAAACAATTTTATTAATATCGATATAAGATTCGGGGACCATTACTGTTTCGCAATCGCCATAAGCATGAATACACTGTTGAGGAAGTTGCTCAATAGAGCCATAAACATCTGATTTATCAATAGATTTCATTTTCTTGATGTCATCCAAAATAGTCATTTAATTTAGTTAAACTTTAAGCTTCTTCGTACTGTCTTTCCCAATCAAAATCTAAGAAATTATATTTATCAAGAAACCCTTTAACAAAATCTTTAAGTTTTTCTAAATCTTCATTATTTTTGGCTTCTGCTCTAACGGAAAGTAATGGCTGAGTATTTGACTTTCTTAATAAAAACCAGCCATCAAACTTATATCCTCTTATTCCATCCACATTTACAACCTTATCACATTGGTTTCTAAAATACGTAACTCCTTCTTCAACAACCATTCCCTTTTTATCTTCTGGACACTTAAATCGAATCTCTGGCGTACTTGGATATTTAGGGATTTGATCCATTAATTCGGAGAATTTTAGATCTGACTCAGAGATTATTCTTAATACTTGAGTAAGAGCAAATGGGGTATCATCAAAAACATACCAGTTTTTTGTTACCCAATAATGACAACTCATTTCTCCGCAGAGTAGTGCTTTTTCTTCATAAACTTTCTGATCAAGAAGTGCGTGTCCTGTTTTCCAAAATATTGGGATACCACCAAGTCGTTTTGTATCTTCAACTACAATTTCAGAATCTTTTACTTCCACAATAACCTTTGCACCTTTATTTTTAGGTAGATAGTCTCTTACTAATAGATCCAGTATCATATCTCCCATCCAAATTCTACCTTTATCGTCAACCATTCCTCCCCTATCACCATCTGCGTCCATAATGACTCCTGCATCAGCTTTGTACTTTAAAACTGCGTCTTGAGTGTATTTCATGAAATCTTGATTAACTGGATCTGGTATACCCGCTGGAAATGATGAGTCAATGTTTTCGTGAAGTACAAATACTTCACAACCCATTTCTCTAAGAAACTTAGGTATAAAAAGAGAAGGGGTTTGATGGCCAGCATCAACAACAACTTTTAATTTTTTCTTAAACTTTATGCGTTTCTTTATTTCGTCATAATAAACTTTATTGGCTTCAAACTTTTCTGTTAATTTACCGCTACCTTTTTCAAAATCTTCTTTTTCTACTAACTTTTTAACTTTTTGTATCTCTTCACCCACTATTGCATTTACTCCAGAACATAGTTTAAAACCGTTATAATTTGCTGGATTATGACTGGCAGTTACCATAACGCCTCCATCAATATTATAAAAATGTCTTGCATGATATAGATGAGATGCCAAAGCCAAGCCCATATCATAAACATTAATACCAACCGATAGTAGCCCTTTAACTAGATTGTTTTGATAATCCTCTGAAGTAATTCTTGTGTCTCTACAAACCAAACAATCTTTAGTACCTTTTCTTCTTAAATATGTTCCAAATCCTTTTCCAATAAATTCAGCAAGGTTTTTATTTAATTGTGTATCATTTATTCCTCTGATATCGTAAGTTTTGAAAATTGTGGGATCGACTTTCATATAAAAGCAAAATTCATTCTAACTTTGTAGCGATTAGAAAATCAAGTAAATCAATTATGTTTTCGCCTGAGGTTTTGGACCTTAAATCAGCTCGGGCAAGCTCTCTAATCATTTCTTTTATTTTTTTTAAGTTGAACATAGATCCTTGTCTTTTAAGTTTCATTGCTCTCCAGCTAGGATAATTTAAAGACCCAGAATCAGTCTTAACCCAAAACATGTCCCTAAACAGCTTGGCAACAAGATGAAAAATAAATTCAGGTGGCTCATTTTTTAAGACTTGATGAAATAAAAGTATAGAATTTTTGGCGTTTCCCGGATAAATTGATTCCAAAAATTTCCATATCAACTTTGGTAGCTTATATTCTTCTATCTTTGTAAGCTTAGGTAAACTATTAAGATATGTTTTGGAAATGATTGAGGGGTGATATATTACTAAAGTCGAATCAAGATTTTCTGAATGATTCTTTAACCAACTTTTCTGCTTTTTATCAAGAAGTTTAATGTTTTGCAAAACATGCAATTTTTCTTTAGCAAAAAGATCCACTAAAACAAAAGTTTCAGATAAATCTCTATAAGAGTCGCTAATTTTGTTAATCTCAAGGCTACGGTTTTTTGCAGCCTCAATAAATTTTTGCAATCGTTGGTAACTTAACTGCGAATTATCACCGTGCAAGACAATTATCTTCATCTCAAATTAAGAAAAAATTTAAAAACATCTTTCTTGTTTCAAGAAAAGATGGAATAAAATCTCTGTACTAAAGATTTTTAAGTTTTGGTTTTTCTAAGGTATTCTCTAAACAGTTCTTCAACTTTATCATTAAAATTTCTTTTACCTTTTTTTGAGTGTGGCAGTAAACTTCCTGAAAAATTTTTGGGTACGTGAGCCAGCTCGTGAAGAAGAACTTTGTCTTTTTCATTCTCAGACAATTTATCAAATCTTTCAGATAAGACCTCAATTATGTATGCAGGATCAGTTTTTAATGCTTTCTGCCAAACTTTAGACAAGCCCCAAATTCTTGCGTAAGCGCGAGAGGAAGAATTACATGATCTAAAAAAATGAATGTTTGAGGAATTAAGTGATTCCAAATTAACATCTTTAATTAAACGAAGTACCCGCTTTTTAATGTCAGGGGCATTATTCCATTCCATTCTAAGCCATCTTTTTTTCATAAAAATTATGTAGCTCCTCCGAACGTAAGCTCGGGGTATCTTCAACTATCCCTCTTTGTATACCTCTGCTCCTTCTTTAATTTCTTGATCAACTTGCAACCCGACAACATCCCCTTTTTTAGCTTTGGTGACATGCTCATGCTCGATTTGCATCGACTTTACCTCCTGCTCTGACAAATCTTCACCACCCCTTACAAATTTTATTTTATCTCCGATCCCCAAACCTGAATCCAGTTGAATTATTGCCACGCCTAACTTGTCGTAGTAATGCATTACCTTACCTATCTTAAAGTCTGCCATTATTTTTCACCTCCTTTCTTAGTTAAAAGAGAACTTTTTTAATCTGAATTGCGTGGGTAAGTGCCACAGCTAATGCATCTGCAGCATTATCAAAATGACTCTTTTTTTTGGGCTTGCTTCTTATGCCTGCTCCCAATATTTTTCTTATTGACTTCTGCATATTTTTTTTATCAGCCCTGCCATTTCCTGAAACCACCTTTTTTATAGTGGCTGGAGCATACTCAAATATTTTTACCTTATATTGTGCTGCACAAAGAAACATAACTCCTTGCGCCTGACCCACCCGCATTGCAGTTTTTGTATTGGCGGCAAAAAAGAGTTTCTCAATAGCAACTACATGGGGAGTATATTTTATAAAAAGTTCAGTCATTTTTTCATGGATACTAAGCAGTCTTAGTTCGGGTGTACCGTTTTTGTCTGTTTCGATAAGCCCGAAATCAATAACATGCAAATCATTATTTCTGATTTGGAGAAGCCCATATCCCGTTGTAGCAGTACCGGGATCGATTCCTAAAATTATCATAACTTAATTATATAACAAATTTGGGAAAACTTGCTAAAGTTTAGATAAATCTCTCCCGAGCTTATGCTCGAGGTATCTTCTCCGCTCACTTCGCCATGTACCGTACGGTACATGGCTTCGGTGGGATCAAAATCCCGCGCCTAAGCGGAAGATTCTTCGCATTCACCCACGACCTTACGATCGTAGTCTTCTGCGAAGGTGGATTAAGAAGATTTTTAATAATGGACAAAATAAATTATTTTTGATTTTTTCTTCAAGTCTTCAATCCATTTCCTAAATTCAGCGGCCAATCTTTCCTGCTTAAGTTGGTCCCCTATCTCCTCTTTAAAATCCTCCAGCTTTGCGTCCTTGCCATAAAGATTTTTATTGCCCTCGAAGTAGTTTGAAATTTCCTCATCGCTAACATTTAGTTTTTCCTTTAATATTTCTTCAATTATTTTCTGAATTCTTACGTTACTCTTCAAATTCTCCATTGTCTGTCCTTGAAGTGCTAAGGCCTGGTCAAGATTAGTCCCCTGAGATTCAACTAAAGTTTTTATCTTTTCAATTTCAGTTTGGATTTGTTCGTCTCTAATGACTACTCTACTTTTGCCTGCCTCCTGTAAGATAAGTTTTTCTGTAACAAGTGTATCCAAGGTCTGTTTTCCCTGATTTTGTTCCAATTTTCTTATAACTTCTAATCTAGTTATTGGCCTTCCATTTATAAAGGCAGCCAAAAAGACACTCCTTAGAAGGTAAATGATAAACAAAAAAACGACCAAAAAAGCAGTAAAAACAAAAAGTTTGGACTTTTTTCTGTTTTTTGAAAAAGCTTCTTTAAACTTTTTAAAGTTTCCTAACTTTTTAGCCAAATTTATCTTCTTTTTTTTCTCAGCCATGTACAAATGCTAGCAGAAAAGATTGGTTAATCAAGTATTAATTTAAAATTTTTAAACCCAACACGTCAATACGGTTTCAACTAAGATGAATATGACTTTATTTAAGAAATTTCATTTGATATATTTATTAAGAACTAAAAATAAAATCAGCGCTAGGGTAAACGACGTTGCCAGCGGTATATAAATTCTCCTTGTTCCTTTTACCTTATAAATATCACCTGGTAAAACTAATGGAACTCCTGTTTTCTGATTCAGGACGTATATTAATACAAGCGAAACCAGATAAAGCAAAACAAAAAATTTTAAACTAGTCATTTCATTCATTCACAAGTTTCTTAAGACAAGTCTACCTGCGGTAGACAGGCTTAAATCACCTCCGAGGTGGTCATTAAGGAAAGTGCAAAACTTGTATCATTGATTAATACTTGCACTTCCTAAGAAATATATGGCATGATAATTTTATGCAAGACGAAACAACTTCCAAACTAAATCCTGGTCCAAAGCAACCCTTAGCTGATACTCAAACGTCTGCTAAAACTAATGATAACCAGTTTTACGCGCCAGGACAAGTATTGCACGAGCAACCTGCAAGAAAAGAAGAAACTTCTGGATTTCCCGATCAAACTATTAAAGACTCCCCAAGTCCTGTTTCTGCAGATTTAATTGTATCAGCTACTGAACCTAATCAAAAAAAGTTTAATTTCAAGCTTTTAATAGGTATTTTAGTTTTTATAACAGCACTCGTCTGGATTGGTGTGGGTATTTTATATTCTCAAAATCAAAATCTTAAAAAAGAAAACGGACTTAGTAGTCTACCATCAAATACAGAAACTCCAACTCCTACATCCACGCCCGAATTTTCACCTGAACAAATATCCATCAAAAATGGAAATATAATAAGATCTTACGCGGATGGAGATGAGAAAGTTTTAATTAATAAGAGTAACTTCCAGTCAACAGGCATAACCGGATTTGCCCGAGTATTTGTATCACCTGATAAAACTAAAATTTGCTTCGAATCCTGGGCTCCGGCGCCTGAACCAGCTTTGTACTTTGTTGATATCGACGGAAGTAATGTCAAAGAAGTCAGTCCCAACCGAAAGAATTGTATCTGGTCAAAGGATAGTAAAAAAATAATCTATAAAAATGAGTTAAGCTCAAATAAAAATATTGACATTTTCTTATTTGATATTGAAGTGGAAAAAGAAACCAACTTAACTTCTGCCAGCGCAAGCGAAGGAGTAACCAGAAAATACGAAATTGTTGGTTTGTCTGCTGATGGATCAAAGGTAATCTGCAGTTATCAAGACACTTCCCCAACATCTCAGGAAACTTCCGGGTCATGCGAAATCGATCTGGAAACCGGAGAAATAAGTTTTCCTGAAACCTAGTTTTAACCTTTTTTATAAAAACTGTAACAACTTGCCTCACTCGGAAAACTTTTAGACAAAGCTTCTATCACCTTATCTCTTATTTCGACAGAAGTAATAAATTTACTATCTTTAGCTAAAACCCAACTCTCAATGTTTTCCGCTATTTTTTGCGCATCCTCTATTGGAACTCCAGATTTGGAGATGGACACAATAAGCTTATCAAAACTCCACTCTTCAAAAGATTCATCTCTTTTTTTTACCTTCATTTAAACAATTTTTTGAAAACTTAACGCCATAATCAAAAAAGTTTATGTTGCGACAAATATTTTTGCTGAAGCAACTTTACCTTTATCAATTTCAATTGCGACAACCTCTATTCTTAACTTTTTAGAGAGATTTGGATTCAAAAGACAGAAGTACTCTCCAACCTTTTTTATTCTTTTGAGTTTATGGCCCGTCACTGCTTCTTCAGCTCTCCCGAAAAGTCTACTCCAACGAGTTTTCACCTCAACAAAGATAGTTGTCTCCCCATCATGAGCTATTATATCTATCTCGCCGAACTTCGATCTAAAATTCCTTACCAAGATCTTATAACCCTTATTAAGTAGAAATCTACAGGCAAAATCTTCCCCAATCTTCCCCAGAAATTTCTTTTCCACAATAATCCTCAAAAATTTTTAAAGAAGTAAATCTTACTTAATTTTGCTTTTTTGTCTTTTTGATGCTCTTTGATAAATATTTTCAATTTCACGCTTTGATTTATCTTTAAGATAATTAAGTTTAGATCTTCTCACGCCCCGCACACCACTTCTTACCACTTCCACCTTCTCTACAGTGGGACTTTCCAGAGGAAATGTTTTTTCAATCCCTATCTGTTGAGCTCCAATCTTTCTTACTCTGAAAACCTTACTCACACCTCTCCCTTTAATCCCAATTACAATACCTTCAAATATCTGTATCCGTTCTTTTTCCCCTTCCTTTATCCTCTGGGTAACTTTGATTTTATCAGCAACCCCAAAAGAAGTATCCTTATGTTTGGCAAATATGGCCATAAATGTAATCTTACATCAAATCTTAGGCTTAAATCAATATCACAACTTTCGTATACACTTTAAATCTCCTCGGAGGAGTCCCTTCGGGCTACCGTCCGAGAAGTCATTAAGGGATGTGCGAAACTTGTAAATATAATAATATTAACTTAATTTTCTTCTGATTCTAAAGTATGAGAAATTTCTCTTGCCAACTCCTCATTCCAGGAAATTCCAAAATTCAGATTCACTGTTTTACTTGGATCATCCTCAAACATCAAGCTAACTTTTTGCTGACCTTTGTTTCTGAGCAGCAAATTTTTAAGACTCCTCAAATTCTCCCTTGTAACTTGCTTCGGAATGCGAATAAACAAACGGTCGCCTGAGAAAAGATTGTCTTTAGTGAAAACTTGCTCAACAATAATGTTAGCTGAATCTTCTCTCACATCAACCCTACCCCTTATTAAAAGGGGTTTATTATTCACCCAATATTCTTTTGTAGTCTCGAAAATTTTAGGGAAGACAACTAAGTCGATATCGCCTGTATCATCCCTTACCCTTACAAAAGCCATTTCACGACCCGAAGTTCTGGTAACCACAATTCTCACTTCAGAGACTACTGCTGCAACTTTGACTAATTCAACTTTCTCTTGTTCAATGACAATATCCTGAATTTTGTGGGTGGCCAATGGTATAAAAGCTTCTATGATTTCATTTACAGGTTTAGCTGAAAGAGAAAATCCCAGAAGCTGCCTTTCCAGGTTTTGTATTTCTTCATCGCTAAACTCATCGAGGGCAGTTGCTTTCTCCTGATTTTGTAAACTGGCCTTATTTATCTCATCCTGGGAAAATAAACTTTCCTGATTTTCAATTCCTTTAATTTTTGAAACTTTGTTTCTTAACGCATCCATCGTGACCAAAAGACTTGCACGATTTCCAAACCGAGAGAGAGCTCCAACTTTTATCAAACTTTCCAAAACCCTTTTGTTGACCTTTCTCGCATCTACTCTTGATAAAAAGTTAGAAAAAGAGGTAAATTCAACCTTATCCCTTTCTGAAAGGACTGCTTCTATCGCAGCCTTGCCTACATTCTTAATCGCATTCAATCCAAAAAGAACAGCCCTTCCTGACAGCGAATTCTTTTCTTTAACTATTGTAAAGTCTACCCCGCTTTTATTTATATCCGGTGGGAAAACTCTAATTCCCATTCTTTTACATTCGTTAACTGCTGAAGAAATTTTCTCGGTATCCCCGCTTTCTGCTGTCAAAAGCGCACACATAAATTCAACCGGGTAATTTGCCTTCATAAACGCAGTCCAATAGGCAACCATTCCATAAGACGCCGCATGAGCTTTATTAAATCCATACCCAGAAAAAGGCTCAATCAACTTAAATAGTTCTTCTGCTTTATTTTTTTCCATACCGTTTTCAATGGCTCCTTTTATAAATTTTTCTTTTTGTCTTTCCATTTCTTGGGGGATCTTTTTACCGACTGCTTTTCTTAATTTATCTGCTTCTTCCCAAGTGTAGCCAGCAATTTTTATGGCTGTTGCAAACACATCATCCTGATAAACCAAAAGTCCATAAGATTTAGCCAGATATTCTTGCATTCGAGGATCAAAATAGCTTACCTTCTCGGGATTATTTTTTCTCTCGATATATTCTGGTATCTGCGCCATAGGGCCGGGTCTGTACAAAGCAACCATCGCCATCAAATCTTCCACACGCTCAGGTTTCAAATCCCTCAAGTACCTGGTCATGCCGGCTCCTGATAATTGAAAGACACCCATTGTTTCACCACGAGACAACATCTCAAATGTTTTTTTATTATTAAGAGGGATTCTATCTATCTGGATATCAATTTTTCGTTTTTTCTTAACAATTGCAATTGCTGAACCCAATATTGATAGATTTCTCAATCCCAAAAGATCAAATTTTAAAAGACCGACAGCCTCATTGGGAGATACATTTGGGTCAAGAGCATCCATATCATATTGAGTAATAACCTTTTTTCCTTCAGGATCAAGTTGGAGAGGAGAGTAGTAAGTGATGTCGTCAGGAGCAATGACTACTCCGGCAGCATGAACTGAAATATGCCTCGCATTTCCTTCAACCTCTCGGGCTAAGTCCAAAATTTTCTTGGCATCAGGATCTTTCTCATACATTTTTTTTAAATCCTGGGAAACTTCGAGCGCTTTTTGAATATTCATGGGGAAGCCTTGTGAACCCAGAGGGATCGCTTTTGAAATTCTATCACCGGTTGCATAAGGGTAACCCAAAACTCTGGAGACATCTCTTACAGAACCTCTTGCCAGCATCCTTCCAAACGTACAAATTTGAGAAACCTTAGATTTTCCGTACCTTTTGCCAATATAATTTATTATCTCCTCTCTTCGATCATCGGCTATGTCAAAATCAATATCAGGTGGCGATGGTCTCCAGGGAGTCAGAAATCTTTCAAAAGGAAGCTCATAATTCAAAGGGTTTATA
>MGGC01000004.1 GCA_001792215.1 Candidatus Woesebacteria bacterium RIFCSPHIGHO2_01_FULL_38_10 | reverse complement strand
AAAAGTTCGAATCAAGTTTGGGTAAAAAGCTCAAGATTTTTTTGGGATAAGGGAGTAATAATTTTTAACCGGCTCCGCCTCCACCACCCCCACCGCCTCCACCACCCCCACCAGAAAATCCGCCTGATCCTCCGGTTCCGTGGGCTCCATAAGATGAGAAGGACGAAGAAAGAGCCGATAGGCTGGAACTTAACTGGGATAGGGGTGAGGAAACCTGAGCAAGTGAAGATCCGCTATAACCTTTACCACCAACCCCCATCGCATACAAGTTAGATTGAGTA
The DNA here is from genome assembly GCA_001792215.1 of Candidatus Woesebacteria bacterium RIFCSPHIGHO2_01_FULL_38_10. Classification (GTDB taxonomy): domain Bacteria; phylum Patescibacteriota; class Microgenomatia; order UBA8517; family UBA8517; genus WO2-39-10b. Next base: position 11,609 of record MGGC01000004.1, on the reverse strand, counting down.
TAAGCCTGGTTAAAATTAACTGGGAGTTCAGATAAAGCCTTAGCTGATATTCCCAAAGCAGTTCCATAGACTAAATATTTCTCCCAAAGAGTAACTGAATCGATGGGGTAATTTTTGGTAACAGAATAGTCTTTCAAGAAAGTCCTGAAGGCTTTCCATGAAGCCAACTCCCAATTTCCATCTTTGCTTCTTTTAACCATATGGGGTGCAATAATTGCGAGAATTATAAACGAAATTATTGAAACAACTAAGGGGATTACAAGGACAGTGATATTTTGCCACTTTATTAAACTGAATCCAAATGAGGAAATTAAAATCAAAGCAATCAAAAATATTCCTACTTCGATTCCTAACTTTTCTCTCGCAAGTTTACTTTCAGGTTCTAAATATCCGCCCTCAATTAATTTATTAAGGCAGTTTTTTTGCCAATTCTGCCAGAATTTTTGTGTTGTATAAGGAGATTTTCGGGAAGCTTTCTTAATATCAGAAAAGGGAATTCGCTTATTATTTTTGGAAAAGTCATACAAAAACTCGATGAGTTCTTTTTCGAATTCTGATAAATCAGGTTTTTTGTTATACTCAAAATCATTTAAGACCAAATCGTAATCGGTCTTTTTAAATATTCCCGATCCTTTTTTCTTTTCAATTGTTAATACCTTTTTTCTGACCAAATTAAGAATTGTAGCAACGACTGATTTTCCCGTTGGTTTAAGAAAAGTTGAATTATAAAGAGTTTCAACCAGAGCCGGTTCTAAATCACTTGGCGGTTCGTGAAGTTTTCCTGATAGGTTGACTTGGGGTAGAGGAGCGTCATCTCCTACTATCTTCCATCTGCGAATCCAATGAATCACTCTCCATAAAGGGATTATGCTTAAAATTAAAATAACTACCCAAAGAAATACTCCCCAAAATTTGGTTTTGAACGCAAATGCTTTTTCTTCGGATAAAATCAATTTTAAGTTTTTTGTCCCGTTTTGGGCAAAGGTTGCGCTAGTTTGTTTTGGGAATAAAACCCTGACTTCGAAAAATTTTCCTGCAGCTAAATTGGTTGCGCTAAATTCAACTTGGGAATTTGAGAAAATATCAACCTTTCCATTTAAAGGTCCGTGGCCGAACGCCCATATTTGATTATCTGGCACGGAGGTTGGCAGAAGGATGGTGGCGGTCACTTTTTCCGTTCCCTTACTCCATTCATTTCCAATTAACTGCCAGTAAAACTCAGTAATATCTGAATGGTTGGTTAGGGCATTTTGGATTTTATAATTTAGTCTAAAAATTTTATTCTCATTATAGGTACTGTAATACCACTTAACGTAAAATTTATCCTCGGATTGCGAAATCGAATAGCTGTCCTCATTTCCTGATTGGGACTCTAAATATTTATTTCCACCTTCATTTAAAGAAAAATCCTTTATAACGTAGTTCTGGCAGCCTTTACACTTGGCTTTTAGAGGTATCCACTGATCAGCCCAAGAAAAACTTCCGTCAAAGTTGTATGTTCTAGTTTCTGTAATATCTGCAGAGCAGTCTTTATTTAATTGAACCAAGAAATTTGCTTCGGTTATCGAATAATCTTTTGCTTTTACGTTTTGAGGAGTAAATGTTAATAAAAGTGCAAAAACCAGTAGTGTAAAAGTTTTCCTCATAAATTAAATATACACCAAATTTTATTTCCACATTATCAGCCCTCGCAATAAAGTAGTCAGAATGTTAAAATATGAGGATTTGGGGCCTCGTAGCTCAATGGTAGAGCAACAGCCTTTTAAGCTGATGGTTGGAGGTTCGATCCCTCCCGAGGTCACTGATCTATTGCGGGGTCGTCTAATGGTAGGACGGTGGACTTTGGATCCACTAATTCAGGTTCAAATCCTGGCCCCGCAGCCCTTCGACTCACTTCGTTCGCTCAGGGCTGTAGCCTATTAACGCGGTGAGTCGAAGGCCTTGAGCGAGTGAAACGAGTCGAAAGGCATAAATAAATAGATGTATTATTTTTATATTCTTCGTTATTCTGATAACTCACTTTATTGCGGTCAAACCAATAATCTTCAAAGACGGATTAATGAACATAATTTTGATAAAAATAAATCAGCAAAATATTTAAGACCAAAAAAACCTGTGAAACTTGTTTACTATGAGGAATATCCAACCTTACAACTGGCGATGAAAAGAGAATGGCAAATAAAAAAATGGACCAAAGCCAGGAAGGAAGCTCTGATAGATGGTAACTTAAAACTTCTGAAAAGATTATAATCCTGAGCGTAGTCGAAGGAAAAAACGCAAAAATTTAAAGAACTTTTTTTAAATTAACTCAAATGGCGCAACCGGTGGACTCAACAAGAAATCGCTTTCCGTTGTCCGATTGCGCCATTAAAAAAAGCGATTTCCTATATTGTCGAGTCCATTATCACTATACCAAATTTTACAAGTAGAATACAGTCATAATCTTCTTTTATTTTAAGGAAATTGTTATAATCAGTTTATGAAAGTCGCGTCGTATAACATATTGAGTGGAGGTTTCAGCTCTTATAGTTTTGATTTAACAACACCAGATAGACTGAAACTATTAATCAAAGCGGTAGGTATTATTGACGCCGATTTTATTGGACTTATAGATACCTTCAGGTGGGATAATTTATACAAAAATAGTCAAATAGCTTCGCTCTTTGGCTACAAAAAAGCATATTGTATTAACCTTAATGACAGTCGCTTAAAGAAAAAGGGGCATAATAACGGAATAACCGTCTTGACCAATTTACCGGTTGAGCATTTTGAAACTGTCAATCTAGGAACAAGAGATGCTGTAAGAACAACAATCCGTTTAAACAATGAGAAAGTAGATATATTCTCGGTTTATTTGGATGATTTAAGCGAAGACGTAAGAATTGGTCAAGTACAGTCGTTATTAAAATTTGTCGAGAATGATAAACCAACTATCATAATGGGAGACCTAAATACTCTCGATACAGAAGATATAGTAAGAGCAGAACCACTTATCAATAAATTTGCTGCGAGTAACCCTCAATTATATAAAAATATGGCACCTGTTTTGAATGAAATGAGACGTGGAGAAGTAACAAAAATATTGAAAGAATTTGGCTTGCAAGACGCAGATAAGAGCGGTGAGCCAACCGCTCCAAGTAAATTGTTTCCTGCGAAAATAGAAGATGCTATTTTAAGGATTGATTACGCTTTCCATACAAACGAAATTCAAACAATAAACTTTAAAGTGATGAAGGGGGGCGTATTTGACCAATCCTCTGATCACTATCCTATTGCTTTTCAGTTGAGTATTAAAAATTAAATCGCGCGCGCAAAAAATAGCGGAGGCGCGGCGGGTGGGGGCGCCGCACCGGAGCAAGCGAGGCCGAAGGCCGAGCTAACACATTGAAGTTCGACCATGTCAAACGTGGGTTATTCCATTTTTTGTAAACGGTCAGCACTTCGATTCGCTTCACTCACTCAGTGCTATAGCCCGAAGCGAAGAGAAGGTCTCTAAGCGATGGTGAGTACTGAGTAATTGAAGTATCGAACCAGAGTCGAAAGGTAAAAAGAATCAGCTCATTAAGAGGAAAACCCTAGGTGTCAAGTCTTCGACCTTGAGCTCAGACCGAAAGGCTATTCCACCTCTCGGGTGTGTTAGTGTGTTAACTATTTTTTGCACGCGTGATTTTACGATTGCAAAGCGAACGTTTTTAATTAGACCAAAAAATTGATAAAATAAATACTGTATAGATTTTATTCCATCATATGAAAATAATTCACAGGTTATCTTTTAATAAAAACGAGGAGATTGAAAGCTATCTTAATGGTATTGGCATTAAATTAGAAATAACAGAATCCAAGTTGGCTCGTTTAGTTCAATGTTACATAGATGATAGCGATGGAAGATGGTTTGAAATACAAAATAAAATTAAAAATAAAGATATATCACATATTGAAGGGTTAGAATATTCAAAAGAAGATTTTGATAATTCGTCGTGGTTTCAAATTAATGTTAGTGAAAGCGTATATCCTCAACCTGAAGGTAATTTAGGTTATAGAGAAGCGACATATAATTTGGAAAAATATTGCCCGTCCTGCGGTATTGGACTTATTCAAAACAAGCCTTTCAGACTAAAAGCTGATATAAAAACAAAAAACTATAAACTACTAGGATTACATTGGGCTTTTGATGCAATTTTTATTCGTCCTGAGGCAAAAGAAATGTTTGAAAAAAATAGTATAAGTGGAGTTACATATAGTCACCCGATTCTTGACAAGTCAGAAAAACCAATCAGCAATTTATATCAACTTGAAATAAAAACAATACTACCCAAAGGATATATTCCCACAGAAGATGAGCAAGTAACCTGCAAACTTAATAATGAAGAATACGAAAGAACACTAAAAAATACAGGTTTAGTTCCGAAACAGGGAAATACTTTTTGTTATAGAATAAAATTCTTATATCCTAGAACTCACATGATGACCTTTGATAAAAAAATTTTTAATAATGTGCCAGATTTTGTAAAAACCAATGAGTGGTTCGGGTCTGGATTTTCTTCTGTGCAAGTAAATCTTGTTTCAGAAAAAGTTTATAATCTAGTAACTTCCATGAAATGGAGAGGTATAGTTTTTAAGCCGATAGAATTAAGATAAGAGAAAAATCCACGACATTTCTTTTTGGAAAAAATTCTTCAAATTTGTTATATTTGTTACTGAACCCAATATATCCAACCGCTTTTTTAATGGCCACATTGGACAATCTGAAGCGATTCGGGTTGGGTTCAACCAGTGCGGCTATTCGAGATTTATAAAAAGTTCTTTAAAATCTCAAATGGCGTATCCGGTGGACTCAACCCGATTGCTCGAATTGTCCGAATACGCCATTAAAAATAGCAATCGGTAAAAGTTGAGTCCAATAACACTATACAAATTTTGATGTCGATAAGCAATGGCATTTTGTTTGGTTCTCAAATGCGTAGTAATTTTGTATACTTGAGTATAAAGGTGAACCAAAGTTTAATAAAAATGACTTACCTTTACTTAAAAAAGTATGTCTAATATTAGAGTAAAACTAGAAAATCCGCTTAACTTGTACATCGGAGATAGTATTTTTTATCCTCATGGCATCAATCGCTTTACAATTTACTACAAAGATCATAATAAAGATCAGCGAACGCCAGAAGAATATCTGCAAAAAATGTATCAGTCTGGAATTAATTCGCTGAGGATGGTTATTCCAGGATATTTTGAAAATGGTATAGAGCAAGAATTGGGCAAATATAACAGTAAGTTGTTAGAGCCGGTGAAGAATGTTTTTGAGATAGCCAGACAATTAAAAATTTATATAATTCTTTGTCTGTTTGATTATGCAGGATTCTGTCCTCCATGGGATCCGGGGATGTGGAATAAACAAATTTATAGCACAAAATTTTCTGACCCCAAAGATTTTTTTGGTTTAACGGAGCTCAGAAAATATGAGAAAGAAAGGGTGAATTTCTTAATTAGTAATTTCAAGAAATACGATAATTTATTCGCCTGGGAGCCTATGAATGAAATGAACTATCTGGGAAAGCCCCACGGTGAAAATGCAGAGAAGGTTACCATGGAATGGTTTGATGATATGGCCGAGCATATAAAAAAGATCGATCAAGATCATCTTTTAACCGGTTCACTCTGGGGTGGAGAAATATGGGATTCATTATTTAATCATCTCTTGAACGATATAGTTCAGGTACATACCTATGATGAAACAGAGAGTCCATTAGGGATTGCAGATAACATTAAGATGTACATTAGAAAAACGAAGCGTTATAAAAAACCAATAGTTATAGGAGAATTTGCATCCAAAGAAAAAAATCCACAGCGTAGGGAATTTGTTAAGGCCGCACTAAAAGCTGCACAGAGTGAAGGTTCATCGGCTTGGTTATACGCTTCGATTTGGGATGAATTTGGAGAAATGGATGAGGAACTGTTCGAAGTGTACAAGGAAACAGTCCCAGTTGCTAGGTAGTTTGAATTTTTTAACTCGCCCGAAGGGCGAGAAAATCGCGCGCGCAATAAATAGCCCTTCGACTTCGCTCAGGGTAAACAGAGGCGCGGCGGGTGGGCACATTCGGCACGCTCAGTGTAAAGGCGCCGCGCCGGCCTGTCCCGAGCGTAGTCGAGAGGACTTTTCTAATGAGATATTTTGTCTATATCCTACGTACTTCCTCCAATACCCTCTATACCGGCCAGACTAACAATCTCCAAAAGAGATTACAGGAACATAAAAGCAAAAATACAAAATCAGCAAAATATATCCGTTATTTTTCATCTTTTACCCTTGTTTATTCAGAAAAATATTCAATCAGGAAAGAAGCAATGAGAAGAGAACTCCAACTTAAGAAATGGTCGAAGGCGAAGAAGGAAGCTTTGGTTAAGGGTGATTCAGTTTTGTTAAAAAAGTTGTAGAATAAGGCTAGAAAAAGATCGCGAAATCTATGTGTTCGGAAAATTACCCCCCCCAAGGAATACTTGTCAGGCCTTGAGATAAAATATTTTCAATCGCTTGTTGAATACGACCGAATTTCTAAAATTTTTATTAGTAGCGATGGAACTAAAAGGTCCTAGACCGGCCTGCTCAGCCAGTTAGAAGGAGAAAAAGTGAAAGGTGTGAAGCTAGTTCACCCGTAGGGTGTAAGTTGTTAGTGTAAGTTGTGTAAGTACTAAATGATTGTGCTGGTATTGATATTTATCCATTATCCAGCATTAGGTAAATCTAGAGAGGTAGCCTATGACATTGTTGAATTTCTTTTAAGAGAAAAATTAGCTGAGTGAGTTCGAATCGTCTTACCCAAACAATAACAAATTATGATACAATTAAAATATAAATACAAAATTTTCAATAGACGAGCTTGTTGCCATTTTTTTAGAAAAGGGTGGACGTATTGATAAGTATTACCTTCAGAAATGGAATAAAAATAAACATGCGATTATATACCTCAACGGTTGGTTTGGTGGAAAAAACATTCGTGAAGCACTCCTGAAAGCACTTACCTAAAAACAACAATGGGGTAAAGGTTAATTAGGACATCGTAAACATAGGGATTTGTATATAATCCGAAATGAAGTAGGTTCGAACTCTGTGGTTCGGTAAATTTGTACTGAGCAAAATCGAAGTACTCACCATAAATCCCATACACAATTCTATGCACGGCAAGGTACGGTTTGCAGCCAGTAAGAAGGAGAAAAAGTGGAGGGTGTGAAGCTAGTTCACCCGTAGGGTGTAAGTACCCGTAACATTTACCACTAAACTACTACAGCATTCAAAGTAGCGCTTTATTCTTAAGTTCACAAATACCACACGGTTTGAATACCGTGGATGAAGCGAAGGCGAATAACTTTTTCAAATCAAACACAAAAAAACTTTGGCCCTTAAGCCAAGGTATCCTACTCTCTGCAGAAATCCGACACTTCCAGTAAAACAAGGAAGGTGTTAGATACTACAAAATACTTCTTTTTTGGAAGTTTTTTGAGAAAGGGTAGTTCTAAAGTTACACACCCGGAGGGTGTGTAACTTTAGTTTTTGCTTAGCTTACCCCTATCTTCCTCTAGTACCTTGTCTACCTCCACTGCCTCTGCTGGAATCTCCTCTGGAGAAATTGTTTTCCCTCGGAACTTGCGGTCTGGCTTCATTTACGGTAATTGGGCGCCCGTCTAGGGTCTCGCCATTTTTCTTCATAGCTTCTTCTGCTTCAGGTTTAGTTGACATTTCCACGAAACCAAAACCCTTTGACCTTCCGCTGAATTTGTCCTTGATAACAGTTGCGGAAACGACCGTCCCAGATGAGGCGAAAAACTCATTAAGTTTTTCGTCAGTAGTGTCCCAAGATAATCCTCCGACAAATAGTTTTGTTGCCATATTTTTTCACCCCCATTCTTTAACTCTACACATTCTTCTATAGATTTTAGGTGTTTATGGTTTAAACCATTTCGGAAGAAAAGTTTTAAACTAACAGCCTTGTAAGAAAAAAAGTGTAAACTTTAAAATATTATACATTAATGAAAGAGAAAATGCGAACATGAATTTTTCAAATAATTGACTAAACTATCTTTAACCGGTTAATCTGTATTAATTGTAAATGAGAGATAGTCATAATAGTAGCTTACCCGGCGAGGAAGAAAAAATTTTAAGAACTCCGGCTTTTGACGAGGCATTTTCAGCGTACAGTAGCGACCCCCCAAAGTTTTTAGATAAAATTCTTGCTGAATCAATAAACTTGTCTTCATCTGACATACTTTTCGAGCCTCGGGAAGAATATGTTGAAGTAAGACTTCGGATTGATGGGGTTTTGTATGAAATAGGAAAGATTAACCAGGATGCGTATTTGCAACTGACCTCAAGAATAAAAGTTTTAAGCAGTCTTGATCCAACTGAAAAAAGGAAAGTTCAGGAAGGTCAATATGCAATTAGGGACTATCAGGGAGTGATAGTCAATTTACGAGTCGAAATTGCCCAGACAACAAGCGGGGAACTTATAGTCATTCGTGTTCATAAGAAAGAGACGATTGTTATGAGTGTAACCGAGTTGGGTTTTAGTAAGGTGGCCTTGGAGAATTTTCAAAACATGCTCAAGAAAAGAAGCGGGTTAATTTTGGTTTGCGGTCCAACTGGTTGTGGAAAAACAACAACGCTTTACTCAACAATTGCAAAACTTAATGAAAGTGAGGAGTATAACGTGATGACCATTGAAGATCCCATTGAATTTAAATTGGAAAAGGTAAATCAAATGCAGGTTGCCAAGGAAGTCGGTTTTACATTTGCTGACGGATTAAAGACAATACTCCGGCTCAGTCCCGACATTATCTTTGTTGGTGAAATAAGAGATAGAGAGACTGCTGAAATTGCGGTTGAGTCGGGTTTAACCGGTATCTTAGTTTTATCCACGCTTCATGCTCAGGATTCAGTTGGAGCCTTTATTCGACTTTTGGATTTGGGGATTGAACTTTATCTTTTGAAATCAGCTTTAAACGGAATAATTGCTCAGAGGTTGGTTAGAAAGCTTTGTCTCAATTGTAGAATTGGTTATCAACCAACTCAGGTTGAGGTTGATTTTTTCCAAAAAGTGATAGGTCATCCCCCAAAACAGTTGATGAAAGGAAAAGGATGCAGTGCTTGTCAAAATTTGGGTTATAAAGGAAGGATGGGGATATTTGAGGTTTTACCTATTACTTTGAGAGTAAGAGAGTTGCTAAAAAGTGGCGTTAACGAAGAAGAGCTGAAAGAGAAATTGGGAAAAGAAGATTTTTTTGTAACGCTTTTAAAAGACGGTCTTGAGAAGACAGAGCAAGGTTTAACCTCGTTTGACGAGGTCATTAAAAACAGTTTAAGGGTTGTCTGATTTAACCCAACCAATTTTGCTTTAGTTTTAAAAGAAAGGCGATGGCTTTCTTGTTTTTAATATATTTTCCGATTTCTCCTCGTAGATGAAATATTCCCGGAAGAACCGATAATAAAATAATTAAAGCGATGATTGGAAGAAGATATTTGTCAACCTCTGGTATGATGTTTCCCAGGAAATATCCAGCTAAACTCATTCCCGTAGCCCAGAAAACCCCCCCGATTACGTTGAAGCTTATAAATTTTTTGTATTCCATCTCAGCCATACCGGCAACGATGGGAACAAAAGTTCTTACAGCCGGAACAAAACGTGCAAAAATTAAGGCTTTACCTCCATGTTTTGTATAAAAATTGTGTGCCCGCTCAATATATTTTTTCTTAAAGAAAAATGATTCTTTTTTCTGCATTAACCAGCGTCCTAAATGTCCTCCCAGCCAATAACCTGCTGAATCCCCGCCAATTGCTCCGATGATAAGCAAGGGAACAAGTATTTTGATATCCAGAAGGTTTTGCGAAGCTAAAAATCCAGCTGTAAATAAAAGTGAGTCTCCAGGAAAGAAAAAGCCAAAAAAAAGCCCGCTCTCGGCAAAAACCATAAAAAATATTCCGATGTAACCGATGGTTTTAATAAGCTCAGCCAGATCAAAGCCAAGTCCAACTTGGTCAAAATGTAAAAATTCCATACAAGAAATAATTTTAGACAAAAGAAAGGTATTCAACAAGTGTTCAAATAAGGTCCGACCTCATTAAGAGGGAAAGATTGCCATTGACCGAATTTACTTATTTGGTATAATACAGATAAATCAAGCTTTAACTTGATTTTCGTTATGAGTTGAAAGATTTACCAGATGGTTCTGCAGGGCAGAACTTGGAGTTCGAAACCCACTATCTGGTGGGTTTTTTAGTTCTTTGACATTCAAAATATGACTGGAAACCCTGAACCAGAATAATTTCAGTTCGGGGTTATGAAGTAGATCAAAAATTACTTCATGGCGTTCCTAGAATTTCCTTTGAGAAAATTCTAGACTTATTTGAGGGTTTGATCCTGGCCCAGGATGAACGCTAGCGGCGTGCTTTAGGTATGCAAGTGGAACGGCTCGTGCGGAGCACGGGCGACTTAAGACTGAAAACCGAAGACTTAAATTTAAGTTTTTAGTGTTAAGTTTTAAGTTGCCCACGCTCTGCGTGAGCAGTCGCGAACGGCTGAGTAACACGTAGGAACGTACCTTCTAGTGGAGCATAGCTCCTCGAAAGAGGGGGTAATTCTCCATACGGTGGGTGGAGATTTAAGGGTGAAATTAAGATCCTTTTTGGAAATTTTGCTTTTAAGTCTCCATCTATCAAAGAGAGTAACTTCTCGCTGGAAGAGCGGCCTGCGGCCTATCAGCTAGTTGGTAGGGTAACGGCCTACCAAGGCAATGACGGGTAGGGGGCGTGAGAGCGTGTACCCCCAGAATGGCACTGAGAAACGGGCCATACACCTACGGGTGGCGCAACCGGGAATCGTGCGCAATGGGCGAAAGCCTGACGCTGCGACGCCGCGTGAGGGATGAAGGCCTAAGTGGTTGTAAACCTCTTTTGCCAGGTACCATACGGTACTTGGAGAATAAGCACCGGCTAACTCCGTGCCAGCAGCAGCGGTAATACGGAGGGTGCAAGCGTTATCCGGATTCATTGGGCGTAAAGGGTTCGTAGGCGGTCCGATAAGTCGTGCTTTAAAGACCCCAGCTTAACTGGGGAAAGGGGCGCGATACTGTCGGACTTGAAAAATCTAGGGGCTTACCGGAACTGTCGGTGTAGGGGTGAAATCCGTTGATATCGACAGGAACACCTAGGGCGAAGGCAGGTAGCTGGGGATTTTCAGGTACCATTCGGTACCTGACCAGGCACAGTATAGTGCTTGGTTTGACGCTGAGGGACGAAAGCTAGGGGAGCGAAAGGGATTAGAGACCCCTGTAGTCCTAGCTGTAAACGATGCTCGCTAGGGATAGGGCTCGCAAAGGATGTATCCTTTGCGAAAACTCCAAACAATATATAAATGTAAAGTTTTATAAATTTATTTAATTTAGTTTTGTTTGGAAGTTTGGATTTTTGGATGATTTGGCGTTTTTCGCAAAAATGCTGATGCATTTTTTGCGAGCTCTGTCCCGCAAGCTAACGCGTTAAGCGAGCCGCCTGGGGAGTACGAGCGCAAGCTTAAAACTCAAAGGAATTGACGGGGACCCGCACAACCAGTGGAGCATGT
>MGGC01000003.1 GCA_001792215.1 Candidatus Woesebacteria bacterium RIFCSPHIGHO2_01_FULL_38_10 | reverse complement strand
GGGAATATTTTTTGCCGGCAATAACCATGCTCCTATTACAGTTGTGGCCTCACCAGAGGAACATAAACTAATAACCACCAAGCCGCAGGAACTTTTGCAACAAAAGGAGGGTTTATTGGGTTAAAAAAATATGGGTACCACCAAATATTTCGAAGCAGATAGAATTTACCAAAGCATCAAAGCCCAACCCCTGAAAACAATTGGGGCGATCAAAAAATTTATCGCAGAGGTTAACGGCCTTCAACCTGACAATAGACTTCTTGCCGGACCTCTCGAAAACTTGTCTTTCCAACAGTTTGTTGCATTCGAAATACTTCTTAAAATACTTCATCAGGGTCTGCCGGGGGTTCTCTTTGAAATACCTTCCACTGCGAAAAAAGAGGAAAAACCGGAAGTAACTTCGCTCGTGAAATCTCCTGCTGTACCTGAAATGGAAGAAGTTTTTGAAAAGGAAGAAAAAGTCCTTCAGTCAGAATTAAAAGAAGAGATACCTGACTATTATGAACTATTAAAAGTTGATAAAACCGCCCCTCTTTCCGAAATTGAAAACGCTTTTAGTGAAGAAATGAAAAAACATCACCCAGATAAATTCAAAAACGAAGTCTTAAGCGGGAAGATGTCTGAAGAAGAGTTTAGAAAAATCACCGAATATGCTCAGGATCTAAACCTTGCCCGCGAAGTACTAACAAATCCGTATCTTAGAGAAAATTACGATAAAATATTAGCAAGACAGAAAGTTTCCTCCCCTTCTCAAGCTGAAAAGTACGCAATTACCATTAATCCTGTCAAAGGCAAGGGTTCTGGGGCAGTCAAAGCTCAAGAAAAAACAAAGGGTTTTCAAGACCTGGTTAAGCAGGCTGGTTTTATAGAGCTTAATAGAGCAACAATCGCTAATTCCGGCATAAGCCCGTATTTACCTTCCGGCTTTAGTGGCGAACAACTAACAACTGCTTTAAGATTCTACGCTGGGGGAGTAAGAAGTGGTCAACTGGAAGAGCAAATAGAGGCTAACATACCCCCATCTATTTCTGAAAAAGAAAAAGAGTCGCTCTTAGGAGTTCCTTATCTCATCGCAACCTTCGAAGAATCGGATCCTAATCTTACAAAAAATTTACAAACTGCGATCAGACCAACTGTCACTTTCCAAACCGTTCCCAACCAAACTCAGTCTTCGGAAAACCAAATTGTTTTTGCAAGAAAAGAAGGAAGTTTCAATCCTGTTGTAAGAGAAATAGTTGGACAAGGGGTTGATATTGCCAAGAAAAAGGTTGAAGGTCTGGCAAGTCAAGCTATTAAAAAAGGCGGGAAAAAATTGGCAGGAGAGGCTGTTAAAAAAGGAGTTATTAATTTAGCCAGCAAAGCTGGTGTCAGCGCCGCAAGTATTGCAGCCGGAGTTCCTACGGGGGGTCTTGCTACTCTAATCATTTTCCTGGCAAACATCATTTTTTCCAAAATAAAAAATCTTATTGCTCGAATAATTCCCCGAGGGGTTCGCAATTTCATCAACAAAAGTAAAAAAGGGCTCGCAGCAGCGAGTTTAGCTCTTTTGGGAGTTGGATTATTAACCGTAAGTATTCCTTTAATAATTATCGGAGGGCTTGGCTTAATGGCATCAGCAATGGCTCTTGGCGGAGTTGTGGCAGCTGTAACTGCCTCTCTTACCATTATCGGAGGTCTTATCGGAATAGCATTGGCCAATTTTTTTAGGGTTTTTGCTACAGCAACTGGGATTTTTGTTCTAATCACAACCTTTTTTGTTATTTTTTCCCTTCTTATTATTAATGAAGGCGCCTATCTCGTACCTTATAACCCGGATGTTCTTGAACCTTATATAACTAAGTCGGATTATATATCCGTTGAAAAGACAGCAAATCCATCAAGTGCAGATAACAGCGATTTACCTTTAACAGTTAATTATGAAGTCAGAATTACAGCAAAACAAGGATCTTTAGCCAACATAAGATTTCAATCTACCTGCAGCGGCTCAAGTAGAACACAACCAACGCTAGGTTGTCCGTCTGCAATAAACATCACTGCAAATGGGCAAACAGTAGACACCTTCCCTCCCCCAGCGCCCTCTATCATCTCTCCGACTGAGCCTTTTGTTATAACATACCAGCACATGTTTCCACAGGGAACTTTTAATGATAGCCTCATAGTTGATACTTTTACCGTAATAGCGGATGCTCCGGGGGCTGCAAATGAAACATCGTCTGATTCGGCAAGCGTTTGCATTGGGGATTGTCCCAAGAATTGCCCCTCTGGTTGGCCATTATCTAGTGGCTACGTAACACAAGGCGCCTACACACCCGGAGGATACAGTCACCACACCATGGAAGCAATTGATATTGGTGCTTCCGGAAGACCTACCTTTACAACTCACACGGGTGTTGTACGAATCTTGTATGATTCTTGCGAAGGTAATCAGGTTCATGTAGTTTCAACTTGTGAAGGTAGAGAGTTTTTCAGTGAATATTCACATCTCGAAGCAACAAGTGTGTCTACAGGTACAACCGTTAGAGTGGGAGATGTAATAGGAATAAGCGGCAATACAGGAAGTTGTACAACAGGACCTCATTTACATTACAGGTTTAGATACACAGATTTCTCAAACCCAAGCTATCCTAACAATCCACCTTATATGTGGACTAGTTATATACCCAATAATGTCCCTAGAAGTTGTACATCGACTGCAAGTTGTAACACAAGCTGGTAAAATTAATTAGAAAATGGACAGAAAAAAAATAATCTATTTCTTAATCGGAATATCTCTACTTGGAATATTCGTTTATGGATTTTTGAGTGTCCAAAGGGAGTCGCTTAACATTACCCCAGGACTACCTTACTCGAAACAATTACCTGAACCGTCAATTCCAAACTTCATTTCAGGTAAACTGCCTGTTTCAATGTCTATAAAAAAAGAAGACTTCAATTTCCCAGCTGAATTAGGCCTACTAGGAGTTTCTTCTGAAACAATAAAAGACTCTGATGCTAAACAAATAGCAACAAATCTACAATTCCCTGAAGAGCCTCTGATTGTAAACGATGTAAGAGAAGGCACTAAATTTATCTGGTCTACATCGAAAAAATTTCTTTTCATTACGCCGTCGACGGGCACAATCAAATACGGCTTAAACACACCAGAACCTCCTGAAGTAACTAATAAAAAATTAAGTCTAGAGTCGCTTATTGAAACAGTAAAATCTATCTTATCCCAAAATAAAATAGTGCAGCAGGAAGAAATTAAATTCTCTTCAATTGATTATCTTAAAGTAAACCCTATTAGCGAAGGTTTTCAAAAGACTACTCAAACTGAAGCAGAAGTTTACCAACTTAATTTTACCTATAAAAATTCAGATTATGAAATACTCACTTTACTGCCGTCAAAACCTTTAATTTTCGTTCAACTTCTACCTGATGGGTCGGTTTTCAATCTTGAAGTAATTCATTTGAAGGGTGTAGTAAACACAAACGAAAAGTATGCAATTAAAAATTATGAAGATGTCTTAAATGATCTAGAAAATGCAAAAATTGTTAACCTATTTAACGACAGAATAAATCTATCAGAAATCAAAGTTGGAAAAATCAGGAGTATAGAAATTGACCAAATAAAATTATCATATTTGTTAGATTCACCTTCCAGTAAAAACCTGCAACCAGTTTTCCTTTTGGAAGGAAGCATTAACATTCTCGATTCCAGTGCAAATAGGGTACAACTCTATCTTCCTGCGATTAAAAATCCTTAACCCTGAAGTCTGACTGGCATTATAATATGAAGAAAATCGGAGTCTTTACTGTTTATAAATGAAACCGGACTATTGGGTTCTGACAATTCAATTTCCACTTCATCTCCCTCAAATGAATTTAACAAATCTTCCAAGAAACGAAAATTGAAAGCAGTAAGAAAACCCTTGACCTCTTCACCTTCGATTTTAGCATCAACTTTAGTTTCCTGACTACCATACTTACTACTTTCAGCAGAAAATTGAATAAATCCCTCCCCTATCAGAAGTTTAACAACATTGGCTGAATCTCTGGCAAAAACAGAAGCTAATTTAACTGCTTGAAGAAGCTCCTCTTTATCAGCTTTAACCTTTATTTTAAAAGCTTTGGGGATTATTTTTTCAAAATCAGGAAACTCACCCTCAATTATCCTGGAAGCCAAGCAGCAGAAAGAGGTTGCAAAAACAACCTGATTTTCATCTTTATTAAAACTAAAACTAATATCCTTTCCAGCAACAACTCTAACCAATTCACTCAGAAAATTCTTGGGAATAATCACTCTTATCCCATCTTTTAAACTTTTCTCCAAATTAATCTTTTTCTGAGATAATCTAAAACCGTCTGTTGCGACCATAACTAAGCTCTCTTTATCTAATATCAATAAAATACCTGTTAAAACCGGTCTTGTGTCGTCAGAAGAAGCAGCAAAAAGTACTTTAGATAATGCGTCTAAAAATTTATCTTCTGGAAAAATTACGCTTCCTTTTCCAGCTTTTGTCGGAACACTGGGAAAATCTGCTGAATTTAATCCAGATATATAGGATTCAAACCCATTATTTTTTATTAATAACTTTTCCTTGTCAGTCTCTAAACTCAGTTGGCCCTTATTCAAATTTGACACTAAATCGTTGATCACCCGAGCAGGTACAGTAATATCACCACCGCTTTCAATTTTTGCGCCAATATTTAAAGATATTGAACTTTCAAGGTTGGTTGCGGATACATTTAGTTTACTGTCCTGAGTTTTCAAAAGTATATTAGATAAAATTGGCAATTGAATCTTTGCATTAGTAAAGCGCGAAGCTAGATTTAAAGCTTTTGACAAATCTTCTTGTAAAACTAAGAGTTTCATTTTTCAGAGTATATAAAAATAATTTCCAATTAGCAATTTCCATTACTTTCTAATTTCCTTTTTTTAAATAGTAGTTTTAGTAGTAGGGGTTGTTGATAAGTGGATTACTGGTTTTAATTAAGCCTGAGATAAACTGTTGGTACCAAGTAAGGTAAAATGTGGATAAAGATGTGGATAAATCAACATCTTTTGTGGATAAGTGAACTTCTTCTTAAATAGTATTCTCAAAGCATGTTTTTTATCCCCCTTATATCCTCACGAATTTGCACATCAGTTGAAACAAGCTGGGTAATTTTATCCACAGCGTGTATTACTGTTGTATGGTCACGACCTCCGACAATATCCCCGACTTCCTGAAGAGGAAACCCAAGCTGGGTTCTTAGAAGATACATTAGTATTTGTCTGGGTCTGGCTATTTTTCTTGTGCGTGAACTTCCCAGAAGCACTCTTTTCCCTATTGAAAAATGTTTTGAGGTAGCGGAGATTACTCTTGCGGGTGTTGTTTTGATGACATTGTTACTTTTTACTTCTTTACCTAAAAGAGACAAAATTAACTCTTGTGTTATATCGAGTTTTTTATGTTTAATTTCTGATGACAGCTTAACCAAAAATCCTTCGATTTTTCTGGCCGACTCTACATTACCGGCTATAATTTGAACAAAATCCATCGGTAAACTTATGTCTCTTTCCTGGGTTTTTATTTGAACAATGGCGCATCTTAGTTCGAAGTCAGGCGGAGCAATATCAACAATTAATCCCGCTTCGAAGCGACTTCTTAGCCTTTCTTCGAGTTTGGAGATTTCCGTTGGAGGTTTATCAGAAGTCATTATTATCTGAGCACCTGAAATGACTAAAGCATTGAAGGTATGGAAAAACTCTTCCTGGACGGCATCTTTTCCTGCAATAAATTGGATGTCGTCGATAAGAAGAATCTTTAGCTTTCTATACTTTTCTCTTACACTTGAGGTTGATCTGTTTCTTATCCCCTCAACTATATCATTGGTAAACTGCTCTCCAGTGCAAGAGATTATTTTCGTTTCTTTTTGTTTGTCAATTAATGAATACCCCACAGCGTTCATCAGATGGGTTTTTCCCACTCCCACCCCTCCCCAAATGAACAAAGGGTTATAGGCGGCACCGGGTTGATTAGAAACCGCCTCAGCTGCAGCATGAGCCAGTTGGTTTGAGGAAGATACGGCAAAATTATCAAAAGTAAAACCCAACCTTAGACCTGATTTGATAAACGCGTTATTTAGATTAGTTACTTTTTCAAAAAGAGGTGTTGGGGTAGTCTCTTCGACTGGCTTTCTACTCCGATTTTCTTTTACTACGAAAGATATATCGCAGGGAAGATTTAGAGTTTTGGTCAAAACATTCTGAATTAGTCCAAAATATCTTGTTTCAATAGTTGATTTAATGAAACCAGAAGAGCAGCCGATTTCAACCTGGTATCTTTTTTCATTTTTCTTCAAACTTGCCAAGTGAGTTTGACCAAACCAAGTGTTAAAAATTGGTGTTGAAACTGAAACTTTAATGCTTTCTAAAATGTCATGCCAAAGAGATGTTTTATCAATCATAAGGTTACCTAGTGTAAAGTGCACAGTTGATTTGGGCAAGAAGCTTGGGTTACACCCATGCACGATGTCTTTGTACTATTTACAAAGTTATCCACATTTCGTCAACCCCGAAAAAGTACAAAGGAAAAGTTTGCAATAAAAATAAAATGTCTGTAAACTACAAAGTAGATTTAAAAATTGATTAAAAATCGAATTATGCCTAAGCGAACTTATCAACCCAGCAAAAGAAAAAGAAAAAAGGTGCATGGATTTAGAATAAGAAATAGTTCGAAGGAGGGAAGGAGAGTAATAAAAAGAAGAAGACTTAAGGGGAGAAAAAGATTGACTAGCTGAATATGGCGCTTTCCTTCGCTCATAAAATTGAAACGCCCTTTGGTATAGAAAAAGTTAAAAAAGAAGGTAAGATTTATCAAAGCGAAAATTTTGGAGTTGCTGTTTTAAAAAGAAGTGATAGTGGTGTTTCCAAGTTTGCAGTTGTTGTTTCCAATAAAATATCTAAACTGGCTGTTAATAGAAACAGGATAAAAAGGGCAATAACAGATGCGCTAAGGATTAATCTGAAAAAGGCACCGGAAGGATACGATTTGGTTTTTCTAACAAAGAGAAGTATTTTGATAAAGACGACTGAAGAAGTAGTAAAAGAAGTTAAATCTTTTTTGGAAAAAACATCTTTTAATAATAATTTTAAATAGTCATGGAAAAAATATTTGCAAAGATAACCGCTTTTTTCTTAATAATTTACAAGAATATATTTTCCAGATTATTTATGGTTGTTTTTGTAGGCGGGTGTCGTTTTTGTCCTTCCTGCAGCCAATATTTTAAAGATGCAGTTGAAATTCACGGCTTTTTCAGAGGAAACTTTTTGTTTATCAAGAGATTTTGGAGATGTAACCCCTTTTCTCCTCAAGGTTTTGACCCAGTTCCTGTAAAATAGCTTTATGAACATCTTTACTCTTTTATTAACTCAACCCTTGATCAATGGCCTTATCTTTTTTTACCGAATATTGGGAAACAACATGGGATTGGCAATTATAGGTTTTAGCATTTTTTTAAGATTTGCACTTAACCCACTTACCAAACCCTATATGGAGTCGATGCAAAGAATGAAAAAATATTCTTATGATTTAGAGAAGCTCAAGAAAAAACATGCTAAAGACAAATTGAAATTTACTCAGGCCCAAGCTGACTTCTATAAACAAAAGGGAATAAATCCTGGAGCTGGATGTTTACCCTATCTTTTACAAATAGTGGTTTTGATTGCCTTTTTTAATGTTTTTACAAAAACAATTTCGGGTGCCGGGGAAATTACAGCCAACGTAAATAAACTTCTTTATAATCCTTTAAAATTTGATCAGAGTGAGACGCTAAATACGAATTTTCTGTATCTTGATATAACCAAACCTGACAGTTTCAATATAGGTTCTTTGAAATTACCTGGACCTATTCTTTTTATGTCTGCTTTTGCACAGCTGATTTCATCACTTCTTATTTCTAGACAAGGTGGACTTGAAGCAAGGGTTGCTAAAAAAACACCTGAGACATCAGATGATTTCCAAGTTGCTATGCAACGTTCAATGACTTATACTTTTCCAATTTTTACAATTTTAATTGGTATGAGATTTGCCTCGGGACTAGCTTTGTATTGGTTGGTGTTTTCTCTTCTTCAGGCCTATCAGCAGGCAAGGGCATTGGAAATAAAGAGTTTAGAATCTTTGCTTAAGGCTTTAAACTTGGTAAAATCAGACGCTAATGGTAAAGACAAGTAAAAAAGATACTTCCAAAGAAGAGAAAAAAGAGTCTCTGAAGTTAACAAAGAAGATAAGCGAAAGTATTTTGGATTTAATGACTGTTGATGCTAAGGTTGTTGTGATTCCGGATGAGGAAGGTTCAATTACTGTTGATATTAATACTTCAGAAGCAGGTCTGGTTATTGGTAATAGAGGGAGAACGCTTGATGCCATCCAAACGCTTATTGCTATGATGGTGAGACAAAAGTTAGGAGAGTGGAAGAGAATAGTGGTAAATACTTCTGATTGGAGGGAAAAGGAAAAGGAGCGTTTGGAACAACTGGCCCTAAGAACTGCAGAAAGAGTGAAAGAAACTGGTAGGCAGGAGTTTTTGTACAATCTCTCTTCTTCCCAAAGAAGAATTGTCCACTTAACCTTAGCAGGCCAAAGCGAGGTAAAAACAGAATCTATTGGTGAGGGAAAAGATAGATATCTTGTGATTAAACCCCAATAATATACTTATCTTCTTTTTTTCTTTTGGGGGTTGTTTATGGACAGGCATATAAAAATTTATACAGATGGTGGAGCCAGAGGAAACCCGGGCCCCGCAGCAGGAGCTTTTGTGCTAATTGATGGGGGAAGAGTTTTTTTGAGTGAGACAAAATATTTAGGAATTAGGACCAATAATGAAGCAGAGTATTCGGCACTTCTTCTGGCAAGCCAATGGCTTAAGAAAAATAAAGAGAAATTTTTTTCCCAAAAGACAAAAGTGGATTTTTTTCTTGATTCTGAGCTGGTGGTAAGACAAATGAATGGTTTATATAGAGTTAAAAGCAAGAGTTTAAAATTTCTTGTCAGAAAGATTAAGTCTCATTTGGAAAGTATCGAGGGAGTTACTTTTAACTTTATTAGTAGGGAAAAAAATAAGTTGGCTGATAAATTGGTTAATCAAGAAATCAATGAAAACCTGTAGTATTTCACGTCATTGAATTATCTCATAGCCCGGCACTTGAAAAAAATTTGTTCAACCTTCTTTTTATTTGAATAAATCAAGTTACAATTGAATTATATTTTCAATATGGCCGCTTCTTTTTCCAATGACAACCAGATGAATTTTTTTAATGTAGGAATCGTTGCTGACAAAAGTGAAATAATTTTTAGACTAGTAAACCTTCTTGGAAAAAAAAATTGTCTTTCAATTCTAGTTAGCAAGGGTTTTCCTAAACGGGTTAATGAAAAATTGAAAAATTTTAAGGTAATATCTCCTCAAGAAAAAGAAAAATTAGACTTCATAAAATTTGATTATCTTATTTTCTTTTTCCTTTCCGGCGAAAAACCAGAAACTCTTGGGGAAAAGATTGCCTTGACAATTGAGTTGGCAGAAAAAAATAAGTGTAAGACGCTTTTTATTCTTCCCTATCAGCATAATAAAGAGACTTATAAGTTTTTCTTAGAAGTAGAAAAAAATGTTTTAAATAACAAAAGCTTTGCATCAGGAATTATTTATCTGGCAATTTTAAGGGATGAATTTGAAGAAAATTTAAAAAAAATTATTATTGGCAGACAAGAAGGTGATATATTCGAAAATAATATTTTTCTTTTATCGGAGGAAAAAGTTTCTGAAGAGGTAATTAAAAAACTGTTTTCTTTAAGTGCTTACGGAAAGAAAACTGCTTTAATTTCAACGCCTTTAGAAGGGAAAAGTTTGTTAAGTCAATTAAAAAAAATTTATTCACTTCCAAAGACAGATTTTTTCATCCAAAGTAAAAAAACGGTAGTGCCTGAAGTTGACAAGACAATTGTTCTAGAAAGTAGTCCTGAGGATATTTTTAAGAAAATTTTGGATGACATCAGCAATAAATTAAAAACAAGAAAACCCGCCAAGTCTTTGAAGATTAAAAGTTTAGTTTTCGGAAGGCAGCAAATCAGATTATTAGAAAATTTTTCTTTAGGAAAAAGATTGAAACAAGTTAAGTCGGTAAAGTTGAAACTGCTTACTACAGCTGTCTTTTTAGCTCTCTTTCCACTTATCTTCCTTTTAATTTCTTTGTCGACTTTGTTTATTTCCAGAAGATCTCTGGAAAAAGGAAATTTGGTGTTTTCCCAAAAACTTTTTGAAGTTAGCTATATTATGAGCAGTATTTCAAGAAATAGTTTGGAAATATTTGAAGAAATTCCCTATCTTGGAAGTCTTTACAAATCGGCTAAAGACTTTTCCCTGTTATTAAAAGACTTTTCAATCATCGGAATAGATACTCTAGATATAGGTTTGGAAACCGCACAAACTTTCGATTTATCAGTCCAAGCTAAAGACTATCAACTGGCTAATAAATCTCGTCTTATAGGCCTCAAGATGGAAAATTTATATAAAGAACTCGGCTTTCTTGATACAGAAACGGAAGTTTTTAGCCAAAGGACAGGACAAGGAGGGGGCAAAGTTATTAATCTTATTCGTTTTCCTGTTGGGAGAGAAAAAGTTTTATCCATCAGAAAAATTGTTGCTGAGCTTCCAAATCTCTTAGGACAGCAAAACACCAAAACTTACTTGGTTTTATTGCAGAATAATAACTTACAAACACCTTCTGGGGGATTAATTGAATCTTTTGGCCTTGTAAATTTTTTCCAAGGAAGGCTTGAGAGCTTCAGAGTTTACCCGACAGAATATGCTGATCAAAAGATAAAGGGGATTGTGGAGGCGCCTTTATCTTTAAAATACAAGGACCCAAAAAACTGGTACCTGAAAGAGTCGGGCATAGATCCTAATTTTTCTGTCTCTGCATCAAAAGCTGAGTGGTTTTTGGACAAAAGTCTTGATCAGTCTGTTGATGGAGTTATCGCACTTGACCTGTCTTTTATTAAAGATGTTTTTGAGCGGGTTGACCGTCACGAAGTGGAACCTATCAACTTGGATAATATTAATACCACTTCATTTGATGACTATCCTAAAGACTTAGAATCTACACTGGCCTCTGATTTACTAGAGACTTTTTTTGACAAAATAAAGAAATTAAGTTTTCAAAAGAAAGTAGTTTTTCTTAAGCTTGTTGAAAAAAGTCTTGAAGAAAAACATATCCAGGTTTTCTTGCATAACCAAAACGCCCATAAATATTTATCAGATCTTAATTGGGATGGTGGAATGAAAACTCTTAGCTGTAATGATAATTGTTACTCTGATTTTGTAAGTTTTATAGAGACCAACCTGGGCGGGGCCGGTAGTAGAAAGATTAATAGAGAATTTCAATTATCAGTTTCTCTGGAAGAAAGGCTTATCAAAAGAACCTTTTTTCTTTTTCTTGAAAATAAAAGTGATAAAGGATATCAAGGCTACTTTAGACTTTTTGTTAATCCTGACAGTGGTTTTGGACAGATTGAAGTTGTTGGCGAGGCGAAAAGTTTTTTGCCAAAAAATGTCTTTGCAAGTGGCGGTTTTAAAGAAGTGGGGTTTTTTTTAGAACTTTTGCCACAGGAAACCAAGGCATTAAAGTTTAGCTGGGAGGGAAGTACTTCTCTAATCTTTGATAAAGAAGGCGAATACAAAATATTTTGGAGAAAGCAAGCCGGGAATGATGAAACACCAGTTGAACTGAATTTAAAGGTTTCGAGTAAGTTAAGAGTTGGGGATAAAACAAACTTAAGCTTGACCAGAGAAAGCTTGTACGGATATAATACAGTGTTAATCAAAGATTTTTTTTCAAGTTTGCACTGGAAGGAATAAAAAATGGACAAACTTAATTTAAAGGCAGAAAAAAGAAAGCTTTTTGGAAGAAAAGTAAAAAGGTTGCGTCGGGAGGGAATCCTTCCTGCCAATATCTATGGTAAGAGTGTTAAATCTCAAGCAGTACAGGTCAATTTAGCTGATTTTGAAAAAATTTACTCAAAGGCAGGTGAAACCAACTTAGTTGAACTGATGTTGTCTGCTAAAAAATTTCCTGTTCTTATTCACAAAGTTCAGCTGGATCCAGTAAAAGATAAACCAATCCATACAGACTTTCTTCAGGTTAACCTTAAAGAAAAAGTTACTGCTGATGTGCCTATTGAACTTGTTGGTGAGGCGCCGGCAGAAAAACAAGGATTGGGAACGGTGGTTCAACATATTGACGAGATTGGGGTTGAAGCTTTCCCCGCCAACCTTCCTGATAAATTTGAAATTGATTTAACTGGCCTTGTAAAAGTTGATGATCTGGTTCAAGTTAAGGATATTTCAGTGGATGTTAAGAAAGTTGAAATTAATACTGATAGCGAACAAATTAT
>MGGC01000002.1:7501-12934 GCA_001792215.1 Candidatus Woesebacteria bacterium RIFCSPHIGHO2_01_FULL_38_10 | reverse complement strand
TTGATACGACCAACAACCGGATGAATGTGAGATTAAGAACCACCGCAGCCGGAACATCTACCGGAAATGCCACAACAAATTGGGATTTTATATTTACTTCAATTTCCTGGGTGTATGCCACGCCGCAATACGAACAATCTGCATACAGATTTTATGGAAATCTTGATCAAAGTCCGCCTGATGTTGATACCCCTCTTGCGGCTCTCAACACCGCGGCTACAGCACCTGCGCAGGGGACTGGATTTAGGATGAGAATACTTTTGGATAACTACGGTCAGGATGTAGCCAGCTCGGGTGTAACTTTTAAGATGCAAATTGCCGTTCGCGGAGCAGATAATTTGTGCGATACCAGTTTTACCAATGAAACATACGCTGATTTGTCTGATTCATCGGGAAATGTTCGATATTACAATAATACGAATTTGGCAGACGCAGCCAATATTACAAGTGACAATGCTAATGATCCGACTCACGAGTCGCATACAGTGGTGCGTGAGACTTATGAAGAAGCCAACAATTTTACAAACAGCCAAAACGCGATCCGTTCAAACCAGGATGGTAAATGGGATTTTGCTTTGGTTGATTTTTCAGCGACAGCGGATACGACTTATTGCATGAGGGTAGTCAAATCTGACGCGACAACCCTTGACACATATACCGTAGTGCCTCAATTTACTACTATTCCGGAAAATAGTTTCTTGCTGGCTGGTTTATTCCCACTTATACTTGGGTTTATACGTAAGTTAAAGAGAAAGAGACAGTCTGTATGAAAAGATTTTTTATAATAGGTGCCATATTTGGTTTTGGAGCGGCAGCCATAATTGTACCTGCGTTTTTGAGATCACAGAAAGATAGTAAGATTTCTGTTACGACAGAGGAAGCTCCTGAAAAATATCCGCTCCTGGCCAAACGCATATTTGTCGACAATCCTAACGACATCATCATTGATTTTACCAAGCTTCGGAATCAACTAAAAGGATATGCGGTGGAAGGAAATGTAAGATATGGTATTTATTTTGAATATTTGCCTACAGGGGTTTATATTGGAGTCAACGAAAGAGAAACTTTTTACAGAGCCAGCTTAATCAAAGTCCCGATAGTGATGAAAGCGTATAAATTAAAAGAAGAAGGAAAAATAAGAAAAGATGAAATCCTGCCCATAACCCGTGATGATATTGATCGAGGCTATGGGAGCTTAGGGAATGAAGGAAGATCTGAAATTGCGTTCACCGAGGCAATTAAGCTGATATTGACAAAATCCGATAATACTGCTTTTAAGGTTGTCAATCGCAGAGTCAATAAGGAAATAGAAGAACAAGGCGACGAAGTAGAAAAAGCCATTATTGATGTTTTTGACTATTTAGATATTCCTAGAGATGAAAGCGGTGAAACTGAAGCACTAACTGCGCGCAACTACAGCTCTATTATGAAAAGCTTATTTTTTTCAGCATATCTTAATTACGAAAATTCCAATGAGATATTGTCCATTTTGGGTGAGTCGGAGTTTACCGATTGGATGCCGGAGCCCATTCCAGATGACATAATCGTGGCTCATAAGACAGGAATATTCGATATAGAGGAAAGCATATATAGCGTCCACTCCGATTGCGGAATTGTATATTATCCCAATCGGCCATATTTACAGTGCATAATGGTAAATTCAGCAGATCCAAAGACTTCACTGAAAATTATCCGGGAAATATCAAAAATGATCTACGACTATATGGATAGTATTAGTGGTCAGTAGCGCTAGAATGAAACAGAAAGAAACTTTCAAAACACTGCTCGCCGGTTTTGCACTAATTTTGATTGTTCTACCGCCGCTTGCACTCCTCAACTCTTTTCTGACAAAAGCTCTAAACAATGCAGGATGGTACCGTCCAATCCAAAAGTATATTGTACCTTGGCAAGCTCGATTGGTTGCGGCAACGATTGCGCCTTTGGGGATAGAGGCGAAAGTGACTTCCGATCCCAAAGCAGCATTTTATATGGTAAAAGAGGGAGCTGCGATGCCTGTTGATTTATCTTGGAATTGCTTGGGTTGGCAAAGTATTCTTTTATTAGTTATTTCCTTGGTTGCAGGATTGCGCGGGAACTACACTAATCTTTCAAGGGTAAAATGCGTTCTTTTTGGGCTTCTTGGGATTCTTTTAATAAATGTATTTCGGATGGCCTTCATTGCAACAGGTATTTACTACATTAACTCGCTTTTCGGGATGATTGTGCATGACTATTTTGCCGCTTTTCTCACAATCTTGTGGTTGGGAGGGTTTTGGTGGTTTTCTTATTCCTTTATCCTTGAACCTCAAGGACAAGGTTCTTGAGCATTAGCGAAAGGTTCTTATATTAGAGGCAAAGGTGGAAACTGGGCAATCTAATGCATACACTCCTCTTACTCGAGTTTTTGGTCCCCAAAGTATACTTACCTCCTCCCGAGGTCTACATCCTCGTGTCGGTGGAGCGTAACTTCGGGGCAGGGGTTTTCGTACAGCTTTGTAGTTGAAAGAAGTTCTGGTAATATTTAATTAATGCCTGCCAAAAAAGCCAAATTTCTACGGCTAATATTTTTATTTGCCTTTCTACTTTTGGTAGTAAGAACTCCAGAAGTTAGGGCAATATCAGCTTGTACTGCAACTGTCAGTCCTACCGCGGTTGGTACGAGTACATCCACAACCCTTACATTTTCAGTATCAAATGACGATGACCAAGGTGGAAATGTGATTTGGGTAAAGATTACTGCTCCTTCAGGAGATTATTTAATAACTGGAGGAAGCGCAAGCGATTGGTCCACATCCGCATCCTCGAGTCAGATTATTTTTGAAAATGGAAATCTTTCAGCAAGCTCAAGTCAAAGTTTTTCTGTAAATATAACAACTGGAAGTTCTGCTGTATCTGCCAGTGCATTTACTGTTGAGATTTCAGATTCCGCAGGTGGAGGGAATGCAGCTACCTGCAGCGGCTCGACTTCGGTTTCTATAATTTCACTGGCGATTTCGAGCGTTTCAGTTTCTGAGATTGGCAACTCTTCGGTTAAAATAACCTGGACAACCAATGAGCAGGCCAACTCTGCCGTGCAGTACGGAACAAGTGCAAGCTACGGTTCGACCAATACCGACAGCTCGCAAGTTACCTCACATTCAATAGAGATTACGAGCCTTTCGGCGAATACTACTTACCATTATAAAGTACAAAGTACTGATGCAAATAATAACATGGCTGAAACGAGCGATAATACCTTTGTTACTGCCAAAGCTTCAACTACTGTCACAGTTACCACAACAACTACGACCACGGTAACAAAGACAGTAGCAGATGTAACTGTTCCAGCAATTTCTATAACGACAAACCTTAAAGGTACTTTTACCGAGGCACCAAGTATTTTTGGTAAGGCGTCGGATGATGTTGGAGTAAGCAAGGTAGAATACTCGCTTGATAATGGTAGAAACTGGCTTCCGGTTGACGAGCTTTCTGCGATAGGTGCAAAAACAGCCACTTTTGAGTTTACCCCTACAGGACCTTCCGATGGAAATTATAAAATTTATGCCAGGGTTGTTGATCCTTCAGGGAATCAAACTACCTCAAAATCATACACTTTAGTAATAGACAGACTTCCCCCGATGGTTGGTGCAACTGTCTTTTCAATAGGCCCTCAGGTTTTACTTCCCGGGGCTGACGGTTCTTTGCTTGTCTTGGCAGGAGTGGATCAGAGAATAACTCTTTCTTCAGTAGGCGGTGCAATAACAATAGATTTAGTTTCCAGGCAAAAAGTTCTTTCGGAAACAAGTTTATCGGAAGGAGAAATTGAATTGAAAGAAGGAGAGAAACTTTTTTCTTTAGTCAAAAATCCGGATAACGGGCTTTGGAACGGAACTTTAAGTTTTACCAAGCCCGGAATTTATCAGATCGAGGCAAGATCAATTGATGGAGCTAAAAATAAAACTCTGAAGAGTCTGGGTTCGGTTATGGTTTTGCCTGATGGTAAGATTTACGCAGATGACGGATCTCTCGAGAATGCAGAAATAGTAGTTTATTTTTTCGAGCCTATCAGCCAAAAATTCGTTGTTTGGGAAGGAAAATCTTTCGGTCAAGAAAATCCACAAAGATCAGGAAAAGATGGGGAATATAAATTGTTTCTTCCGTCCGGGAAATATTATTTGGAGATTAAAGTCAATGGCTATAAAAAAGAAAGATCGGAGATTTTTGAGCTTGGGAAAAGCCTTCCAATAAATTCTTCATTTAAACTAAAGAAGTTAAAACAGCTGGGAGTCGGGAAAATTAAGTTCAATTTGCCTGATATAAGTTTTGCAAGGAAACCACAAACCTTTATTTTAAGCGGGATTTTAGCGGATGTACCGGAGACTGGATTAAAAGGAAGTGAAATTTCCTATTTTACTTTGCAGGGGGAAAGAGAAGTTTTTAAATCGACTTCAATTTTAGGAAAGCCAGCACTTATCACTTTTATCAATACTTGGTTGCCGCAAGCATCCAGTCAACTCGCGATATTGGGTCAGATAAAAAACGAAAATATTAACTTATTGGTAATTGTGCCGCAAGAATCAAACTCCAAGGTTTATATTTTCAGTCAGGTGGGTGCTTACGATTTGCCTGTTTGGGCAGATCCTGATGGAAAACTTATTGAACCTTTCAATGTACGAACGTTGCCAACCCATGTCTTTTTGAATAGGAAAGGTGTTGTAAAAGAGGTGAAGCTGGGAGTATTGGGTAGAGACGAAATATTGAAAAATTTGCTAAACTAGAAGTCTACTATTATGTGGCAACAATTTTATCTTGAGAATTTTCATTTTGGAGTGAATTTATTTACCTCATTGGCTTTTTTCGCCATTTTTTGGCTTTACCTTGACGCTTGGAACGAAAAGGGAGGAATAAAATTCCTGCCCAGAATTATAGGGTTTTTGCTTCTTTCAATTTATTACCTTATTCACTCTATCTCTATTGAGACTTCGATTTTGGAGTCTCCGTTAGTTGAAGAAAAACTTCTGGTCGTAATCTTATCAGGAATGAAAATTGTAGGAGCAACTTTAATTATCTTAACTTTTCTTTCTGATCCGATTTTGGCTCAACCTAAACATGAATCGAAAACAATGTCTTTTTTTCTAATTTCTATACCTCTCGCAATTTATCTGGACACCTTTTATTTAATTTTAATTGCTTTTATCGGATTGTCGTATTTAAGGAGGGCAACACTCGGATTTGAACATCACTTAAGACGTTGTGCTCTGGGATTTTTTGTTTTAAGTTTATCTTCTTTGATTTCTTTGCACTCCTTTTTGCGAGAGACCGGAAACATTGATCTTTATAAACTTTTTGCTCCCTTTGGACCTTTATGGACTATCGAGCTTCTTCTTCTTTTTGTTAGTGCATTTATTCTTTCTCTTTGGGTTTTTAAATACTTATTCAAAAGATTTCAAACCC
>MGGC01000002.1:0-7440 GCA_001792215.1 Candidatus Woesebacteria bacterium RIFCSPHIGHO2_01_FULL_38_10 | reverse complement strand
TTCTACTCTCCTCCTTAAAAATTTACAAAATGAATCTTTGGATAAAATTGAAACCGATGTTAAAGTACTAAATTATGTTTTGGATGCAAGAAAGGGAGAACTTCTATCTGATGCTAAGGTCATTGCTGGAGATTCGGAACTTATAACTTCCATAACCGAAGGAGAAAAGGAAAACCTTGGTAAAATTGCAAGCAATTTTCTTCTTAAAAAGGAACATTCTTCTTTGGTAATTCTTGATGGGAATGGTCAAGTTTTGGCAAGGGGTGAGGATAAAGAAAGGGTGGGAGATTCTTTATCTGATGACTCTTTGGTAAAAAGAGTACTTTCAGGAGAGGATGTTTCGACTGTTGTCTCCAAAGATTTAGTTTTAGCCCCGGAAATTTCAATTAGGTCGGGAACTCCTGTTAAAAATGAGGACAAAATTGTTGGAGTTGTAGTTACTGCTAAGTCAATAGATAACGCCTTTATGGATGGAATTAAAGAAACAACAGGTTTGGAAGCTTCAGTTTATGGGGAAAATGTACTTTCCGCCACAACTTTAGTATCAGAGGATAAAAAGAACCGCTGGGTTGGTGTTAAAGAGGAAAACAAGAAAATTAATGAGACAGTTTTGCAGGACGGTGAAAGTTATTCAGGATCGGTAACTATTTTAAATGTACCTTATTTTGCCGCCTACTTTCCCTTGAAGGATT
Source organism: Candidatus Woesebacteria bacterium RIFCSPHIGHO2_01_FULL_38_10 (assembly GCA_001792215.1). Taxonomy (GTDB): domain Bacteria; phylum Patescibacteriota; class Microgenomatia; order UBA8517; family UBA8517; genus WO2-39-10b. The sequence goes on along the minus strand of MGGC01000002.1, from coordinate 6,748 downwards.
TAGATCAGGTTCCCATAGGAATGTTATTTGTAGGTAAACCTCAAATTAATGTTTTGGCGACAGCTGGAAAATCAATAGAATTGACCTACCTGGTTACAGTATTTTTGATAATCTTAAGTGTTCTTCCATCCTATTTAATTTCAAGACATATCGCTTCTCAAATTAAGTGAAGAGATTTTTTAACTTTTTCAACCAGTTGGGAGGGAGTGTAATCAGTCTTTAGAAGACATTCTTTTGCTCCTAGATTAAGGGCTTTTTGTATTAACTCATTATTGGAAAGGTTGGTTAGAAGAAAGACGGGTCCGTTTTCTTTTTGAGGAGGATTGTTTTGAAGTTCAGTCAGAAAAGTAATTCCATCTACTTTAGGCATCATGATGTCCAGTAGAATAACTGAATAACCGCCACCTCTTACTTTTTCAAGTCCCTCCTCACCATTGGTAGCTAAATCGATATCAAAATTAGAACTTTTAAAAACTTCTTGATAAATCCTTCGTTCATCAATATCGTCTTCAACTATTAATATTTTATATTTTTTAACCACTATTTAAGGATATACATAAACTTTCTTTTTTTACAAGCAGTGTTTACTTTGAAATAAGATTCGACCTTATTTAGTTTCCCAAATTGCAAATTTTGGGCTACTGGGTATATATTAAATTAAAGGATATGTCTCTGAGAAAAAAGACGCTAGTTATTGTTTTGGGAGTGGTTGTTGTTGCTTTAGTCTATGTAGTTTTGATTTCGCAACTAATAATTCTTAAGGGCTTTAGAAATTTGGAGAGAGAACAAGTGCTTCGGAATTTAGATAGAGCTGAGAAGGTACTTGAAACAAAGCTTTCCTCTTTGAGTCTTTTGAATAGAGATTGGGCTTTTTTGGATGATGCTTATGGTTTCGTTCAAGAAGTAAACGACGAATTTGTATCGGCTAATTTGGCAGACACAACCTTTGCTGATGCCTCTCTCAACCTGATTGCCTTTTTTGATTCAGATGCAAATAAAGTTTACCTGAAGACCTTTGATTTGGAAAATAAGAAAGAGATAACTGCCTTTCAGGGTTTAGAGGGACATTTTGAAAAAGGAAAGCCTCTTATTAGCCATAAGGACAAGGACAGTAAAGTTTCTGGAATAATTAGTTTGCCTTCAGGACCTTTTCTAGTTTCTTCCTATCCTATTTTGACAAGCGATGGGAAAGGTCCAATAGCCGGGAGCCTAATTATGGGCAGTTTTCTGACTGATAAAGAGATTAAAAACTTAGGGTCGGTAGCTGAGATTTCATTAGGCTTTTTTAAATTTGAGGAAGCCTTGTCTAAGTTTCCAGAAATGGTGAAAGATATCTCTACATCAAACTCCACAGTGATTAAAGCTCAAACTTCAGAGGCTATTTCCGGCTTCAGATTAATTAAAGATATTTATGGGAACTCAAGCTTTATTCTGCAAGTGGATGGGAACAGGAGTATTTTTCAAGAGGGTTTGGTAAGTATTAATTATTTTATTATGCTTTTTTTTATAATCGGACTTGTTTTGATTTTTCTATCGTACACTTTCTTAAATAAATTTATATTAAGCCCCATTTTTTCCATTGAGGAAGATATGAAAAAAATAATAAGTGAGAGAAACTTTTCAGGAAGAATCTCTTATCAGTCAAAAGATGAGATGGGAAAATTATCAGAAGGTTTTAATCAAATGCTTACAACTTTGGAGGAGTTAAGATTGGAAACAGAAAAATCAAGAGGGAATCTGTCAGTAAAGGTTTCGGAAATTGAGAATAAAAATAAGGAGCTTGAGGAAACAAGGGAGGCGATGGTTAAGCTTTTGCAAGATGAAAAAATGTTAAAAGAGGAGCTCGAAGAGGAGCGAGACAGAATTAAACTTATTATTTCCTCGATGGGCGAGGGTTTACTGGTAATTGATAATAACCATAATTTGGAAATGATTAATCCCGTGGCTGAGGAACTTTTACAAGTTGAAGAAAAAGAAGTTATTGGCAAGAGGTGGTCGGAGATAGTAACCACCCTGAAAAATCAGGGAGTGACGCCTATTAAGGAGCGTTCTTTCAGTAAAGCAATTTCTAAGCGCAGAACAATAATTACCCAACTTAATGATGATCATTATTACCGGACTAAGAAGGGGAAAATTTTTCCAGTGATTTCAGTGACTGCTCCACTTATCACCAGCGAGGGTGAGATTATTGGCGCGGTTAAAGTTTTTAATGACGCCACAGAGGAAAAGGAAGCTAAGGCGGTAATAGAAAGGAAAGTTGAGGAGAGAACACGTCAGTTAAGAATGGCAAGAGATAAAATAAGTCAAGGCTGGTTACAACTTCAGGAAGAAAAAGCCCGCTTGACTGCTTCGATAAATAACATTCCTTTGGGTTTTTTCATCATTGACAAAGATCACAATATTCTAATTTTAAACCCTTCAATGGAAGAAATTTTGGGTAGAAAGGACTTCGAGTGGGATTATAACTCTTTGCGGGATCGTTTAAAGCAGGGAAAAATTAGTTTAGAGGATTTGTGTGCCCACTGTCGAACGGACAAAAGTCCTTATGGTATTGAAGAAATGAATTTTGAGAACAAAATTTTAAGAATCATATCTGTACCGATAATCATGCCGGAAAAGGATGAAGTGATTGGGAGCGGAGTACTGGTGGAAGATATTACTGAGGCAAAAATATTGGAAAGATCAAAGGATGAATTTTTCTCAATTGCGTCCCATGAATTAAGAACACCTCTCACTGCCATTAGGGGAAATACGTCTCTTATTAAGGAATACTATTGGAATAAATTTAAAGATAAAGAATTGAAAGGAATGTTTAATGATATTCACGAATCATCCGAAAGACTTATTGAAATTGTTAATGACTTTTTGGATTTGAGCCGTCTTGAGCAGAATAGAATGATGTTTAATAAGGAGACGTTTGATCTTATTGGTATGATTAAAGACGTCTTAGTTGAATTGAAACTCAGTGCTTCATTAAAGGGTTTATATCTGAACTTCAATCCCAGATTGAAAACGAAAGTGAGAGTAATTGCTGATAAGGAAAGAGTAATGCAGGTTTTGATTAATTTAGTGGGAAATGCAATCAAATTTTCAGTCAAAGGAGGTGCAACTCTCGATATTGCTAAGAAGGGTAGCGAAGTTGAGATTTCAATAGCAGATACGGGAAGAGGGATTTCTCTGGCTAATCAAAAACTTCTTTTCAGAAAGTTTCAGCAGGCTGGAGAGAGTCTTTATACTCGTGATACTACTAAAGGGACAGGTCTGGGGCTTTACATTTCCAAATTAATTTTAGAAAATATGGGAGGTAAAATTCGCTTGGTGAAATCAAAACCTAAAATTGGATCCGTGTTTGCATTTACTCTTCCTCTTGCGAAGGGAGGTGCTGAAGTTTTAAACTAAAGCTTATGAGTAAGATACTACTTATTATAGAAGATGATCCTTACGTAAGGCGAGTTTACGAGAGACTTTTTAAATTTAGCGGATATGAGGTGGAATTTGCAGAGAATGGTAGGGTGGGTTTGAAAAGAGCCAAAATTCTGATACCGGAGCTTATTCTACTTGATATTTTACTACCTGACATGAATGGACTAGAAATATTGGCCGAGTTGAAAAAAGATCCGGAGGTTTCAAGCGTTCCTGTGATTATGCTTACCAATTTGGGAGATGACCAAACTATAAGGAAGGCAACTGAATTAAATGCCGATGGTTATATTGTTAAATCATCAGCTCCTCCAGAGAAATTGCTTAAAATGGTAGATAAATACCTGACTAAGCAAGGTAAAAAGGTAGAGGGAGTTTAGAGTCTATGGCAAAGATTTTGATTGTTGAGGATGATCCTCTGATGAGCCGGCTTTATCAAAAAATATTTACATTCGAAGGATACGCGATTGATATTGCAACGGATGGGGTAGAGGCTTTGGATAAGGTCAGAAAAGATAAACCAACACTTATTCTTCTTGACATTATGATGCCTAGAATGAACGGCTTGGAATTTTTGGGAAAGGTAAAAAGTGATCCAGATACCAAAAGTATTCCAGTTGTAATTCTGACCAATCTTGCTGGACAACAGGATGCAGAGCGGGGAATAACAGCTGGCGCTGTCAAATATATTGTTAAAAGTGAATATGAACCAAAACAGATTGCCAATATGGTAAAAGAGATAATTGCAGGTTATACAAGAGATGAAGTGCCAAAGACGAATTAAAAACCAAAATAAAAAAAGTAAGAATTGTAGTTGGCACTTTGCTTTTTAATATTTCTTTATGCTTTCTGCCCCTTCAAAAAAGGTAAAATCGGTAGATACATCACCTTCAGATGACGATAAAGATAGTGAAAAAATTAGTTCTATTCCTCAAGTTAATATTAATGACCCTTTATCCATAGAAAGTCAAGGAGTGTTAAATAAAAAGATTCCGCAAGTTGATTCCAATGCATCTTTGAAGATTGAAGAGATAACTAAAGCTCCCTTACCTCCTATAATTAATAAAGACTCTCCTTTAGAGTATGAGAAGGAAAGACTAGAGACTGTTGAAAATCCAGGGAAAAAAATTTTTTACTTCGGAGTTGCCTTTTTGATCATAATTTTTTTTGTTTTGGTACTATTTATTTCTCTTTATCCAAGTTTAGAAAAAAAGAGATCTCAGGTTGTAACAACAGATTTAGAAATTTTTCCTTCACCCGAGGTTAGTAAATTCGAGAGGGGTGATTGGAGTCTGGAGATTTTGAATGGTTCAGGTATACCCGGATTGGCAAAGGAAGTGGCTGATAAGTTGACTGATTCGGGCTATGAGGTGGCAAAAACCGGTAATGCTCCGGACGGGAATTATCAGGGAAATCAGGTATTTATTAATAAAAATTTTTTGAACAAGAAGGATCAGTTTATGGAAGATATTAAAGTTGTTATGCAAGAAGGTAGCTATAGTTTTATCGGGGAGTTGGCAGATTCCACTTCATCAGCTAAAATTATCCTAGGTAAGGAGTAAGTTGATTTCCAAGCAAGCTTCAGAATCATTTATGGGATTGGAGATAATATCTGAGGTTTAGTTAAAATATATAATAATATAAATATCAGTAATAAACTAACTATTAATATTACTAAGGTTACATAAATTTTTTTGGCTTCAATTTTAATATTTATGGAGGTTAAATTTTGCTCTAAATCACTTTTGACTTGTGCGTCTTCTGATAGGGCCTTTTGAGTATTTGTTGGCAGAGAAATTACTGGTGGTATAAGGGTGGGAGATTCTTCGATCGGGGTGATGGAGTATTCGACTTCCTTAAAGCTTTTTTCTTGAGAAATTAAAGCAATAGGTTTATTTTCGGGAATAGCGACCTTCTTTTCATCTAAAGGTTTGAACACTTCTATTGGAATTTCTGGAAAAATGTTAATAATTTTCTTTTCTTGAATCACCTCATAAAACTTTGATTTACTATCATTTGTAGTAGATTGATCGCTTCTTTCGTACTTTGTTCCAAACACATTATCTAAGTTCTCTTTTTTAAAGTATCTGTGTCCTCCAGGAGAGCGGAGAACTTTTAGTTTACCTTTTTTCTCCCAACGCCTTAAAGTGTCTATTGAGATACCTAAATATTCAGATGCTTCACCTATACTGAGAAGGGGTGTTTTCTTTTCCTGCAAATCCTGCACATTTTGCATATTTATTCTGATATTTTATTATTTTTGGTATATTGTCAAGAGGAATAAATTAATCTAAGCAATTTTCCCCTCTAGTAAATTGATGGTTTTTTGAGCTTTTGTGTCAAATCGAATTAAGACCGAAGTATTAAAAGCCTATTGATCTTGGTCCCGCATTATGTTTACACTTACAAAACATGGCTAGAACTGCCCTGACAGCCAGAGAGAAACTTGATCTGCTCGATAGAGTTTATAAGCAAGGATTTTCAATTGTATTCGTTTGTAAAGATGCTGGAATATCGAGAACCCTCTTTTACCGTTGGTCTAAAAAATATAATCCTTCAGAAAACCTTGATAAAAACCTTAGTAATTTAGAAAGAAAAAGAAAAAAGTACAAAAAGCCTTTCAATAAAGCCTCTGAAGATACGGTTAGAAAAATTAAGGAGATAATAGTTAAGAATCCAGATTTAAGTAAATATGAAATTGCCAAGAAATTACTAGAATATCCAGGAAACGAGAATATTGGTGTGCATGGTGTTTATAATGTTTTAAAAAGAGCTGGGCTAAATAATAGAAATGTCCGCGAAGCTTGGCAAAAAGCTCGTTTTCCTTCTCAGAAAAATATTCTGTCTTTTAATCAAAGATTAGTCTTAATTGACAAAGCGATCAACCAAAAAGGGATTCCAATTGCCGAGATTTGTAGAGAATTTGGGATTTCCCGACAGACTTTTTATAAGTGGAAAAAAAGATGGGAGGAGAAAGGCAAAGGTGCTTTAGAAGATAAAAAACCGCGTTTTGATCGAAGATATTTGAGAGTTAAACCTGAGTTAGAAAAAGAAATATTATCAATAGTTTCTTATTATCCCCAACTTAGTAAATATAAAATCTCTGAGCTTTTTCAAGAAAAGTTCGGTGTTAGATTAAGTCCACATGGAATTTATAATGTTTTGCTTCGTAATGGCTTAAATTTACCCAAAGCCAGATTTGCATATGCCCAAGCACACACATCCCAAGCAGTTCCTAGATTGACTTGGATTGATCGAGTCAGATATGTTATGGAAGAGTTTATTCCTTCATTGGCTCCGGCACCACCGCCTTCGCCTGAGGGCTACG
>MGGC01000001.1:24032-24128 GCA_001792215.1 Candidatus Woesebacteria bacterium RIFCSPHIGHO2_01_FULL_38_10 | reverse complement strand
AAGTTGGTTCTTTTCTGTCAAAAGTACAAGCAATATGGGTTGGTTTTAAATCCTGAATAATCCTAAGCAGTATTGAGACAAATCCATAGACAGCAT
>MGGC01000001.1:14360-24010 GCA_001792215.1 Candidatus Woesebacteria bacterium RIFCSPHIGHO2_01_FULL_38_10 | reverse complement strand
AGTTAAAGTCTTAGGAAGTGCATGATACGCCCGATGAAGTATCGCGTTACTATCAATCAAAACTAACTTACTCATATAGGTATTTTAGCTTTCAAGTTGACAAAACAGTAGTAGTAGTAGTAGTAGAATGCTCTCCACATATCCAAGTATGACCGAAAGATTTATCAAAGATGGAAAATTGACCGAAGAAGGAAGACAACTTGCAGGAGAAATGAACAACGCCCAGTGCGACAGAAGACCATGCTATTTTTGTGGCGGGCGAGACTCAGAAACTAAAGACCCAGGGGGCAATTCTTGTCCAGCCGCAGGTAAACTTAATACAGCCAAACAAGTTGATGAAATAATGACTATTTACCTAGGAAGAGCTCCGAAAATGGAAGCAGTAAGCGCATTACTATCACGTAGAAGGCCCTAGTTACCAGCATCTTTCTTCCCCACAATCTTCTCAAAATCCTCCTTATCTATGGTTTCTTTTTTGAGAAGAAGTTCGACAAGAGAATCTATTAATTTCCTTTTTTCTTTAACAATCTTTTCTGCCGCTTTATATGCCGCGTCAATAATTCTTTTAATCTCCACATCAACTTTTTCTTGCATTGCCGGAGAGACCTGAGCCGGCTCATACCAAGAAGCCTTGCCCATTTCATCCATATCATACTGCGGACCCAAACTAACAGGACCCAAAGAACTCATTCCGAAATCAACTACCATTGCCCGCGCCAGTCGCGTCGCCTGCTCAATATCGTTTGATGCACCGGCTGTCATTTCGTTAAAAACTAATTTTTCTGCAGCTCTTCCACCAAGCATAGCGGTAACTTGTTGTAATAAGCGTGTCATCGTCTCATGAGTCCTGTCAGCAGCCGGGGGAATTAAGGTATGACCCAGACTCATTCCCCGAGCCACAATTGAGATTCTGTGAACAGGGTCCATTTTAGACAAAAAGTGGGTAACGATTGCGTGTCCTGCTTCATGGCAAGCAGTAATCTTTCTGTCCTCATCAGATTGCAGTTTTTTCTTGGCAGGACCCAACTTAACTTTGGTTGCCGCTTCCTCAATATCATCCGCCTCAATTTCTTTTTTGTCATTTCTGGCTGCTAAGATAGCAGCTTCATTGAGCATATTCTCAAGATCAGCTCCAGAAAAACCGACGGTTCTGTCTGCAACTTGCTCCCAATTAATATCTTTGACAAGTCTTTTACCTCTTGCGTGAATCTTTAAAATCGCGTTTCTACCATCTCTATCAGGCATATCAAGCATAACTCTTCTATCGAACCTTCCTGGCCTAAGGAGTGCAGGATCTAGAAGATCACCGCGGTTGGTAGCGGCAATAACCACAACATTATCATTGGGAGTAAATCCATCCATCTCAACCAAAATCTGATTTAGGGTCTGCTCACGCTCATCATGTCCTCCTATAAACCCGCGACCGCGTTGTCTGCCTATTGCATCAATTTCATCAATGAAAATAATTGACGGAGCCGCGGCTTTGGCAGTTGCAAAAAGATCGCGCACACGTGAGGCTCCAACCCCAACTAACATCTCCATAAATTCGCTCCCTGCCATTGAAAAAAATGGAACCCCAGTCTCCCCTGCAACTGCCCTGGCCAGTAAAGTCTTTCCCACGCCAGACGGTCCAAAAAGAAGGGCTCCCTTGGGAGTCCTAGCACCAATCCTTCGGTATTTGGCTGGATTTTTCAAAAAATCAACAACCTCCTCAAGTTCTTTTTTAGCTTCTTCGACCCCAGCAACATCTTCAAAAGTAAGCGATTGTTTTCCTTTGGCGAAAAGCCGGGCTCTTGATCTTCCAAAAGAAAAAATGTCCTGAGCACCCCTGGTTTGAGCACGAATGATAAAGAAGAAAAAAGCAGCCATGACTACTATAGGTAGAATAACGCCTAAAATTTCACCAACCGCCCGCGTCAATGACTGATCAACTACTCTATATTTAACCGAGGTTGGGTTGATACCCGCCTTATCCAAAAGATCTGAGAAACTTTCCTTTTCCTCCTTAATCGCAATTTTTGTTGAATCATCGTTATAAGTTAAAATAAGTTTCTCCTCCTGGACTAAAACTTCTTTTATCTTTCCGTCCCTGATGTCGACAAGAGCTTTGGAAGTGTCAACATTCGTATTTACTTTCTGAAGCTGATAGATCGACACTAAAAAGGGAAGGAAAAAAATTATTAAAAAGGTGACGATTAACACCTTCCATAAGTTAATTCTGAGGCTGAATTCAAACTTTTTTTTCGGTTTTCCAATATTTCGCGGTTTAAGTTTCTTTAAATCTCTTATTGGATCCATAAATCAAAGAATTATAGCATGATGCTAACCTTTACGAAATGCGAAATCTTTTAGTATTGTGGAAACTTTCAGAGTCTAAATAAGTCCCATCTTCCTTTTAGTCTCATCAAGCGTTTCTCTCGCGATCTTTCTAGCTTTTTCTGCCCCTCCTCCAATAACTCTGTCAACATACTTAGGTTTTTGATCCAACTCTTTACGTCTTGCCTGAATTGGTTTTAATTCCTCAAAAATTGCTTGAGCTAATTCTTCCTTTAAACTTTTGTATTGCACTCCTTCTGAAAGATACTCTGTCTCGTACTCCTTCCTTTTATCTTCTCCTTGGAAAAGCTCAACTAAAGAAAGAAGCGCTGCAACTCCTCCTTCTTGCGGTACACTTTTTCCTCTTCCAACATCTGTCGGAACTCTAGCAAACTTTTCTTTTATTACTCCCAACTCATCGGTCAAATTAATGTAGCTTCCCTCAACTGATTTACTCATTTTTCCTTCCCCTGTTAATGAAGGAATATAATGTCCTTCTGTTTTTAGTTGTTGTGGCTCAGGAAAATTGCAGCTATACTTTTCGTTCATTTTTCTGGCAATCTCTCGGGTTATTTCTAAGTGTGGCAGTTGGTCATCTCCAACCGGAAGTTCCTCTGTTTTGTAGGCAAGAATATCTGCAGCCATCAAAACCGGATAATATAAAAGCGCCATGGTAACATTTTCGGGATACTGCCTAACTTTCTCTTTGTAAGTCGGTAAGTGGCTCAGTCTGGCAACCGAAACGACAGTTGAAAAAAGATAAGCAAGTTCAATATGTTCGGGAATATGCGACTGGACAAAAACCGAAGCATTTTCAGGATCAAGGCCGGCAGCCAAATAATCCAAAACTACCTCGTAAATATTTTTCTGCAAAGTTTTGGGGTCATAGGGTGTGGTCATTGCATGTAAATCAGCAACCATAAAAAACACTTCATACCCAGGGTTATCCTGAAGTTCAAGCATCCCCTTGACCATGCCAAGATAATTCCCCAAGTGCAGCCTTCCTGTTGCCCTAATTCCTGATAAAACACGCTTCTTCTCCATAAGTGAATCAATTCTACCCTAATTTGAAGCCGAATCAAAGCCCAAGACCAGAAGCATTGGTAAAGGACAGGACACCAAGGACTGACAACTTCTATCTGAAATTTGATTATTACCTTAGGTGCCAGCGACAGGATTTGAACCTGTGACCACTCGCTTATGAAACGAACGCTCTGCCACTGAGCTACGCTGGCTTACAAACGAAATTCTATCAAATTTTGTGATATAATACTACTTGTCTAAAATACATGCGGGGTAGTGTACGGCTGCACGGAAGGCTCATAATCTTCCAGGCCGGGTCCGACTCCCGGCCCCGCAACAATTCGACTCGTGTGCTCGCTCAGTGCAAGCACGAGGTTCCCAATCAAATATTGGGAAGTTTAGCCAACTGTATTCTATGTCAAAGTCAAAAAAAAGAAGGGCGATGATGACTGTAGGAGAATGGGTAGAAAGCCTCAGTGAAGAAGATCTGCTTAATCTTCGCCATCTGGCCAAATTGGGTTTCAGCACTCTTGAAATGAGGCCGCACGGGCAATATAGTGGCCGTCTCCCACAATGGACCCTCCCCGGTGCTGTAGAAGAACAAATGAAAGACACCGGACTTGAGACTGAAGAGCTAAGGATCCAGCGCTCTCCACAACACAAATATTATCCCAACGCCCTAGGAAAATCACGTAAAAAAAAGCCAGGAAAAGAAGGAGAACCATAAATCAAATTTAAAAATCGAATAATTTCAACCATCTCCTCCAATTGGGATCAGGAAGAGTCTCTTCTTCCTCAGTATAATCTGGAGCAAGTTTTCGCAAGGTATCCTCATCAGGAAGTACAATCACCACCTCTCCTTCTTTCGCCAAACCCAGCTTTTCTCTTATCTGTTTCTCAACATATGCCTCGCTTTTTACAGCTTCAAGGTCTTTTTTTAATCGCTCACTTTCCTTCTCCAAGTTTCCAACACTCTCCCCTGCATCTTTAATACTTAAGTTTGATTGTCTCAACCTTAAAAGACCTCTGACTGAAGAAACTAATAGAATCAGTACCAAAAAGGTTAATATTAGACTTAAAAATTTTTCGGTTTGTCTTTTAGCCAGATATAAAAGTCTCTTAAACATAAATTAAAGTATTTTTCGACATAGTAACACTTTCCACCAACAGGAGTTGGTGGCTTTTACTTTAAGCCCCTAAGGGAAAATGTTGGTTCATGGTTCAATTCATCCCCAAGCAAACCTTGGGGTTTCTCGAAACCATAAAAGCTGTTTCAAAACCTAAGCCTAGAGGCTTAGGTTTTGAACCTCTTCGGGGAGCTTATAAACAAAGCTTGTAAACTCTTTGCAAACGCTGCTTACAAACTTGTTTATAGCATCTCACTTCAAGGTTTTGAAATGAGCTGTAGTAAAATTCTAACAAAAAAAATTTCATTAAATCAAATTCAGCCTGAAACTTACCCCATGTCTAGAACTTGAAGGAATCCTCAAAACAGCTTATAATATATTGACCTTTGTTAAAAGCATATGTTATCATAATATCCGATAGCATTAGAGAGTTTAACTACCCGTTCCCTTAACCTTATTGAAATTGAATTTAAAAGGATAAAAAATGTCTGAAGACACATTAAAGAACCTGCTTCCCAAATTTATCAAAGATCTTGAAGAAAAGGATCGCTCCCCTTCGACAATACTAGCCTATAGAGCAGATCTAACGCAACTTTTGAAATACCTAGAAGAAAAAAATAAAGTAAACTTATCTCGAATTCTCCAAAGCGATATCGAATCCTTCAGAGATTCCCTTTTAAACCAAAAATATACAGCCAAATCTGTTTCCAGAAAGTTAAATGCAGTAAAAACTTTTTTCCGCTGGCTTAGTTTTCAGAAAAGACTCAGCCTAAATCCGGCAGAGGATGTTGCTCACCCCAAAATTCAACTGGGTATACCAAAATATCTTTCTCCACTGGAGTACAGGGCCCTTCGAGACGTGGTCCGAGGAGACAACCGCATTGCAACCATAGTAGAACTTATTCTACAAACCGGTTTGAGAATATCGGAAGTGGCTAATCTTAAAATCAACAACATTAAGGAAAGTCAGTTAAAAGTAGAAGCCTACGCCACCCAAGCAGAACGGTCAATTCCTCTAAATAAACCTGCAAAAAAAGTCTTAGATGAATATCTTTCTATAAGACCCAAAACAAACTCTTCTTATCTTTTTGTCAGTAAGAATGGCAAACCTCTGGCTGTGAGAAACATCAGAGCCGCAATTGATCGCTATATGCAAAAATCTGAAATTGGTCAATACTCAGTAAATGATCTACGAACAACCTTTATCGTTGAAAACCTAAAAGCCGGAGTTGATTTAGTACTTCTATCACAAGTTTCTGGTCATAGAAGGCTCTCGACCACCGAGCGCTACCTTGAACTTGCGCAAGTCTCCGAACCAGGTAAAAAACAAACCCTTACAGAGTTATAAAACTATGAAAACACAAGCCAAAATCACCCCTTCCAGAAAAGAGGGCTGTCCCATCGAAGGGTGTATATGGCCAGATAAATGTAAGCTTATCGAGACTAGTAAGATAAAGGGGGAACCAACAGGCGAACTAGTCGAAGGGGTGGGCGAATGGGTCGAGTTCACTTTCAACATTAAGGATTGGAAGGGGTGTAAGAGGTTCAATCTTTAACCTTTCTGTGGATGCGCCTGGATTCGAACCTTCAACTTCCATCTTATGACGGGTTGTTAATCCGACATATCGAAAATTCGGTGGATCCGGAAGGAGTTGAACCTTCGACTAGACTTTATAACAGATCTCAAGAAATCCCCGCACTTCAGTGCGGGGATAAATTGAGCTCTGATATGTCATCCTCTTTAAGAGGAAACCCCGCTCTTTTAGAGCGGGGAGGATGTCATAAACAGAGTTTGTAAGCATCGCTTGCAAACTTAAGTGGCCCGAGATGGATTCGAACCATCGACTTCGATTTTATAAGAATCGCACTCTAACCACTGAGTTATCGGGCCAAAACTGTTTTCAAGCTCTGCTTATAAGAGTCTTGTTTTGCCGTTAAACTACGGATCCATTTTCGTTATAAGCAAAGCTTGTCTTTTCAAGATAAGCAAAGCTTGTTTTTCGCTTTGCTCAAAATAAGACAACCACTCGTACTAATAAGCTGCGGACAGATGCGAGTTAATTATATCAAAGGAGATTGGAAAGAATCAAAGGAATTTGATTATATCTTTGAGTGCGAAATCTCTTTCCTCATTCTTATCCAGATCCAAAGCTTTTAAAAACCATTGAACCTTTGGGTGCCATTCTGTTCTCCCATACCAAATTTTAATCGGTTTTACGCTTCTTACTCCCCTTTTCCCCTCCCAATTTACATACTCAAATTTGAGTTTTTTTATCGTCCTTCATTTTCCCCATATTACTTACTACCAACTACTATTTCCTAAAGTTTTGCCCTTTTTACAATCTCGCTTTCAACCAGCCTGACATCCCGTCCGTATTTGAGCTTGCTCATTTCCTTAATAATTCCCGATACCTTCTCACTCATCATTTCCTTTTGTCTGCCCATATCTTTATGAAGATTCATAGAAAAGGGAGGAACTGGCTCATTATTAACAATTGTTTTTATATAAACATTATATTTCTCAATATTTAATAAATCATCTTGATTAAAAACTGGGGTAAACTCGTGCTGAAGATAACTTGCATCAGTAACTCCAATCCTAAAACTGATAATCGTTCCCACATTTCCAAAAACAGCATTTTTAACTTCCTCATCCACCTGGCCTATAAATTGATTGGCAACACAAAGTCCCAGGCGATACTTTCTGGCTTCAGAAAGAATGACCGCAAAATCAGGTGTGGCAAAGTTTTGAAACTCATCAACATATAAGAAAAAGTCGCGTCTTGCCTCTTTGCTAACATCTGCCCGGCTCATAGCTGCCATAAGAATTCTTGGTACCAAAATAAGTCCTAAAAAGCTCGAATTCTCCTCACCTAGATTGCCTTTAGAAAGATTTACAAAAAGTATCTTTCCGCTATCCATTACCTCTCTGAAAGAAAATGAAGACTGGGATTGACCAATAATATTTCTAATCATTCTGTTGGTTACGAACCTGCCGAATTTTGAGGTTATGTAGTCCAAGACTTCAGATTTGTGGAAATCATTAGTTTGAGCAATCTGATCCGTCCAGTAGCGTCTGATAATTGGATCCTGAACTTTGGGAAGTAGCTCCTGAACATACTTTGAGTCAGTAAGAATTCTCATTACCTCGACAAAGGTTGCTCCTTCTTCATACATGGCCGTCAACATTGCGTTTCTTACGGCATGTTCAAACCTCGGACCCACAATTCCGGTTTTGTAAGGGTCAAAAAGTTTGTAAAACATATTTATAACAGCCGTTGCCATAAAATGCTTCTGGTCCTCGGTCTTTGCTTCCAAAAGATTCAATCCCATGGGTCGTTCTGCGTCTGCAGGATTAAAGTAAATTACATCTTCGGCTCTTTCTGGCGGAATCATTTTCAAAAGATCTTCAATTGCATCACCGTGAGGATCCATAAAGCAAAGTCCTTTCCCCGCTTTTATATCTTGCATAATAAGATCAATCAAAAGCTCACTTTTACCTGTTCCTGTTTTTCCAATAATATAGACGTGTCTTAATCTATCTTCACCGGATAAATATACTGGTCTTTTAATTCCTCTGTAACTACTCATGCCCAGATACAGCCCTTCTTTGGGTATTTCGGCTGGAGCTGGGGCGGTCTTTGAATACAACCAATAAATATGAGGGGTTGTTATTAACTTATTGGGAAAGTGGAAGATAGTTGCCAACTC
The DNA here is from genome assembly GCA_001792215.1 of Candidatus Woesebacteria bacterium RIFCSPHIGHO2_01_FULL_38_10. Lineage (GTDB taxonomy): Bacteria > Patescibacteriota > Microgenomatia > UBA8517 > UBA8517 > WO2-39-10b. The sequence goes on along the minus strand of MGGC01000001.1, from coordinate 15,833 downwards.
CTCTGAATTTAAAATTGATGGCCTATTGCCGAAGATATGAAAAAGAGCTTGATAACGATATAGAAAATCTTCGACAAATGCCGCTTTTCTTCTTATTTTTCTGGAGCTAAAACCATTAAGTTCACCAGAAAACTGAGCAAAGGCGCTTGAGATATTGGTTAAGTGGGCGCTAGCTGATGATTGGTTGTGGGAAACACAAACTATTCTGATATCCGCATCAAAGCCGGGTTTCGAAACTTTATTTTCTATAGCCTCCAAGGTTTTGGCTGGAACGGAAAATCTAGCTTTTTCAGGATCAGATTCCTGCCTTCTGGTTTTGGAAATAAACGATGAACCAGCTTTCTGCCAACTGGAATCATCTGGAGAAATAAGAATCTGGATAGCAGCTGCCTCTTCTTTACCCATCTTGGCTAAAGCTGAAGTCAATGTTGCTAATGGATCCGTGGGCAATTCCCTAAAAGTTTTAATTGGTAGGTAATTCTCCTTTCTTAGTTGAAGGCTCTTATAAGCAACTTTTGCGTTTTCTGGAAAAATGTTATACTCCTCAACTTCAATGACCTCTGCGTCTGGATAAGCGCCATGTATTTGTTTTTCCAAAAGATCTTGAAATTCCTTGGGAGTCCAAATATAAAACCTAATATTTTCATGTCTGGCAACAATCTCAAAAGAAATCGAAGGTTGAGTTGAGTATTTTTGTTTCCAACCGCCTTTCTTAATCGAATAAAGAGAAGAAATCAACTGTTCCATGGCATCAATTTTTATCTCGTTTCCCTTGGGAACTGCAACCTGAAGAAGTACCGAATCAATTGAACGTATTTCCCTGCCTCTGGACTTAAAAAGCGTAAAAAGGAAAACGCCCAATCCAACAATCATCAAGAAAAAAAGTCCTGTAAATAACAGAGTAATAAAAATAAATGTAGGATCAAAACCACTAGGCATTGAATCACCTCCTAAACACAATTTTTTTGCCAAAGGAAATTGCTTTTTTGATCATTCTGAGCCAAAAGCTGGCAAACCAGGTTAAAGAACTCCCCGGGTCGCCCTTGGCCCAAAGGGCGAGTAAACTTTGAGTCACAGGAACTTGAACTGTTTGTCCGGCTACTGATGACTGAGTTGTAACTCGGGTAGCATCATCAGTTACTGGTTGGGCTGGTTGCATTTGAGTTGCCTGAATATCACTTGGCCCTTCTATCCCGGGTGGGACTTCTGGTATTCTGGAAACTTCTTTTATTACTCCTTCAGGACTGGGAATCTGGGATTTTTTTTCTATTTCTGGCGTTACGACCATAATATAAAACTCATTGTAACACCGAATTTATAATTTATGAAAGCGATACAAATAATCTGAAGTTAAGTTCTTTTACCTACCCAAATTTTTTCGTTAACTCCCATTTCCTGATTCATCTTTCTTGCCAGCATGAACAAAAAATCCGATAAACGATTAAGATATTTTAAGACTTGAGGCCTAACCTT
>MGGC01000001.1:1054-14314 GCA_001792215.1 Candidatus Woesebacteria bacterium RIFCSPHIGHO2_01_FULL_38_10 | reverse complement strand
AGTCTTGCTTCAAGTCTGTCAATTATTTTTTCCAGTTTTTTCGTTCTTAAATTAGAAAAACTAAGCTTCGATCCCCCAATGATCGATCCTGTTGTAAGCAAATCTTTCTGTACTTCAGTTAATATTTTTTTAAACTCATGGTTTTCAGAATAGGAAATACAAATACCCAAATAGCTATTCAGTTCATCTATACCTCCTAATGATTCCATCCTTAAAGAACTTTTTGAGACCCGCTTTCTTTTTGAGGAAAATGTCTCATATAAACTCGTTTCTCCTTTATCTCCTTTTCTGGTATAGATTGCCATCATACTAGTTGAAGACCCGTTAAACGTGCCCGAAGCCATTGTGTGGTCGTTTTTTGACACTAATTTTAGTGCCTTCCCAGATAAAACTGGATGGCGCCAGCATAACAGCTCCAGTCACGTTTAACGAATCTCCAACAATATTTCAAAATTCACAAGTTGAAAACCCACACCTTCTACATTTATAACACTTTCCCTCCCTTACCAATCTAAAATCACAAGTTGGACAAAACTTTACCTTATTCTTCTTTGCAAGACTACCAAACTCAATCACTTGACCCTCCTTTGACTGGTCCCGATAAATTGTTAAGCCTTTACAACCTAATTTCCAGGCAAGGATAAAGGCCTGTTCAATGTCGTTAGGAGTTGACGTTCCCGGCATGTTGATTGTCTTGGTTATGGCATTATCAGTCCACTTTTGGAAGGAGGATTGCATTTTTATATGATCGCGCCAATGAATATCGTGTGCAACCCTAAAAATTTTCCGCAGACGAGATGGAACTTCAGCAATATCCTGTACACTCCCACGATTATCAATTACTTTTTGCATTAGCTCCTCCGAATAAATACTTTCTTCTTTCAATCTCTTAACAAAAAGTGGGGTTACATTTTTAAATCTCTGGCCATCAAGGACGTTTTGTTCATAAGCCAATGCAAAAAAAGGTTCAATACCAAAGGTAGTTTCGCAAATTACCGCATTTCCGCTTGACGGAGGAAAAGTAATCAAAGCTACATTTCTAGGTTTTTTCTTTTTTTCTGCCCAAATTGAATCTCCCACCAGCGGAAAAGCTCCTTTTTCCTTGGCCAGCTTACAAGACTCCTCAAATGCAACCTCATACATAGTCTTGGCTACTTTCTCTGCTAATTTAAAAGCCTGAGGGCTGTCATAAGGGATTTCCAAAAGGGCCAGTGTCTCAGCCCAACCCACACAACCAATCCCTAGTCTTCTGTGATCCTTTACAGCCCTGTCTACTTCAGGAACCGGAAACCAAGAAGCGTCAATGACATTATCCATAAGTCTTACTGCTATGGGAATAAGTTTTAAAAGCTTATCAAAATCAAATTTTCCGTTTTTAATAAATTTAGTAAAATTAAAATAACCTAAATTGCATGATTCAAAGGGATAAAGAGGAATTTCACCGCAAACATTGGTAGAGAAAATCGGGCCACGCTTCTTAAAAAGCGGGTTGGCAAGATTAGTACCTTTATTAATTGCTGATAAATTTAAAATCCCAGGATCTCCGGTCTGCCAGGCCATCGAAGCCATCAACTGCAAAATTGACCTTGCCTTAACTGTATTTACAACCTCTGCCGTTCTGGGATTTATCAAACTCCAGTCTTTATTTTTCATCACTGCATCCATAAATTCGTCGGTTATGGCCACAGAAAGATTGGTCTTGGAAAGATATCCATCCACCTGCTTGGCTGAGACAAAACTAAAAACATCCGAGTGGTTGCTATTCAAAACTGCCATATTCCCACTTTCATAGCGACCTTCTTGCTTAAAAAGAGAAGTCATTAAATCAAACATCTCAATCATCTTCACCGGTCCTGCTGCTAGACCCGGAATTCTCCCGACAATATCTCCTTCTGGACGAATTTTTGAAAAATTATATCCGCAACCCCCTCCATGTTTCTTGATAAGAGTGGATTTGTGAAGTATGTCGAAAATTTTATCTATATCATCTTCAATCGGCCAAACAAAGCAATTCGCCAGCTGGGAAGCAGTTTTTCCTGCATTTACCAAAGTCCTAGTTCCTGGAAGAAATTCGAAGTTGGCCATTATCTTATAAAACTCCCTGAACCACTTCTCCCTAAGGTTCCTTCCCTTCTCGACATTAGATAATACTCTGGCAACTCTTTCTATTAAACCCTTGGGGGTTTCAATAACCTCACCCTTTTCATTTCGCTTTAAATAACGTATTTTCAGAATGTAGAGTGTGTTATAAGAAAGACCTATATCATCCTTTATTCCCAATAATGTTTTATCCTGGCGAAGATGTCTTTTATTTTCCCGATAACGTATGTAGGCTTTGGCAGTCTTTGCATGACCTCTTTCAATCAAAACTTTTTCAACAATATCTCCAACCTCGCTTGTCAGAATAATCTCACCGTCAACATACTTTTCATTCAAAATACTAATCACTTCATTTTTCAAAACCTGGGCCAAACTTTTATCTTTTCCACCTACACTTTGCGCAGCCAGCCAAATGCTTTCAAAAACCTTTTGGCTGTCAAAACCTTCCTTGCTACCTGATGTTTTTGAAACCTTTTTCAAAGAAAGCTTTGTATTCATCATAGTCTTTAGCATTCTGAATACCCACAACCATGACAGGTTTTACAACCCATCTCATGGACCAAAGTTGCGTTTCCACATGAAGGACAAATATCTTTGGCTTTGCTAAAAATCTCCAGTTGTCCCCGAGTCAAGATGTCTGGGCTCTCCAGCTTCAATTGTTTTCCCTGATTTGTAAAATCAACCTTCGAGTTGTTAGAGGCCAAAAGGCTAACTGCACCCTTATCAGTCATAAGCCCCATGTCTAAAGACAAAGCTTTGGCAACCGCATCGGGAAGCGACGAAATTTTCTCATTACCAAAGCCAACACTTCGGGAACCACCTATTCCTCTTAATTGTTCAATTATAAGAACTGCCCGCTCACGGGTAGATAAATGATCTCCAAATCTTAATGCTTTTGAAATCAGCCTTCCCAAAGCCTCAGCCATTGCCGCCACGTCACTCCCGGCTCGTCCCACGTTAATAAAAAGCTCAATAGGCGCACCTAGCTCATCATGATTAATTGTTATAAATGCTGTTCCCACTGGAGTTTTCAGCCTGTAAGTTGCACCATGAACTTTTACCGGCCGCACCCAGGTATAAGGCTCTTCTCCGATCGCCTCACCATTTTTTCTTTTTTCAGACTCATTCGTCTTGACCCCCAAATTCAAAACTTGAGTTTCTTTACAGCCATCCCTAAAAACTGTTATTCCTTTACAGCCTGTTTTCCAAGCCAAAAGGTAGGCAGCCTTTACATCTTCAAAACTTACACCATTTTCCATATTTATGGTTTTACTAACGGCGTTATCTACCCATTTTTGAAAAGCTGCCTGCATTTTGATATGCCAATCAAAGTGAATTTCATGGGCTGTAACAAAAACCCTCTTCAGACTTTCAGAAATTTCTTCAATACCTCCCAACACTCCTTTTTCTATAACTTTTTTCCTTAATTCTTCTGACCAAAAACCACGCTTTTTGACAACTTCTTCAAATCTGGGATTAATGAAATTTAGAGTTCTGTCTAAACTCTTATCATGAACTATGTGCTGATAGGCAAGAGCAAACAAAGGTTCTATACCAGAAGATGATCCTGCAATTATTGAAATTGATCCGGTTGGTGCAATAGTTGTTACTGTGGCGTTTCGCCTGGGATTTTTGTTTTTATAAATACTTTCTGACCAAAATGGAAACGGACCTCTCTCTTTAGCCAACTCTTCTGTCTCAGAAACCGCTTCATTATGAACTACCTTCATCAGTTTCTCAGCCAGAGCTAAAGCCTCCTCAGAATCATAAGGAATTTCAAGGTCGATAAGCATATCTGCCCAACCTCCGACTCCAAGTCCAATCCTTCTTACTGATAAAGAAATCCTTCTTATCTCATCCAGAGGGTATGGATTCACCTCAATTACGTTATCCATAAACCTTATTGCCAACCTAACCACTTTTCGAAGACTGTCCCAATCGATAACTTTTATCCCCTTTTTTTCTTGAACAAAATAGTTTAAAAAGATACTTCCCAAATTACATGAATCAAAAGAATAAAGTGGTTGTTCACCACAAGGATTAGTTGATTCGATAGGCCCGAGAGAAGGAATTGGGTTAGCATTACCTTTGTTGATTCTATCAACAAAAACCAAACCAGGGTCACCTATCTTCCAAGCCTCCCTGGCTATTTCATCAAAAACATTCCTAGCACCAAGTTTCCCAACTATCCGTCCATCTCTGGGATCATAAAGTTCATAGTCTCCATCCTTTTCATAGGCTTGCATAAACTTATCAGTAATTGCAACGGAAATATTGAAATTGATTATTCCACCACCCTCTTTACAATGAATAAACTCCAAGACATCTGGATGGTCAACTCTTAAAATTCCCATATTTGCACCTCTTCTTTTTCCGCCCTGTTTTATCTCATTTGTAGCTGAGTCAAAAATATGCATAAAGGAGACTGGACCTGAAGCTACTCCTCCGCTACTACGAACCATAGATCCTTTGGGTCTTAACCTACTGAAAGAAAAACCAGTCCCTCCCCCGGTCTGATGAATAAGAGCCTGATACTTCAGGGCATCGAAAATGCCAACCAATGAATCCTCTACAGGTAAAACAAAGCAGGCAGAATACTGCAACCTGTTTCCCACACCCGCATTCATTAAAGTAGGAGAATTTGGCAAAAATTTATGAGTTAAAAGAAGGTTGTAAAATTCTTCGGCTAAACTTACAACCTGAACCCTTGTTTTCCCCCAAAGAACCTCTGCTGAGGCAACTTCCCAGGAAATTCGCCAACACATCTCCTCCGGAGTTTCAACTACTTTCCCTTCTTTATCTTTCACTAAGTACCTTTCAGAAAGAACTTCCAAAGCCTGTTTTGTCCAACTGCCCTTGGCAAGATGTTTTGCTAAGTTTGGCCTTTTTCCAATTTTTCCGACAATCTTTCTGACTATTTCTTCGTATGGAGGGATGCTAATACTTCGAGAAGAAATTGACACACCCTTTTTTGTATTTTTCTTTCTCATATTTTTGTGCCTTTTGACCATTCTTTTAGTTCTTGCCTACATATACTTCTTTAAGCTTTACCAATTGCTTTTTCAAAATCACCAAAATCTTCAAACTCTAGGTAAACACTAGCAAACCGAAGCCAAGCCACCTTATCAATTTTTTTAAGTTTTCTTAAAACTGAGCGACCAATAATCTTTGAGCTAACTTCTTCCTTTTCTTTCCGTAGCATTTCCCGATCAATCTGTTCAACAACATCATCAACCATCTCCCGAGAAACAGGTCTTTTCTCTACTGCCCTCAATATCCCTCTTTTAACTTTCTCCCGATCATATGGTTCTCTTCTTCCGTCCTTTTTAATAACCCAAAGACCAACTCCTTTAACCCTTTCATAGGTGGTAAACCTTTTTTTGCAGTTAACGCATTCCCTTCTTCTTCTTACTGAACCACCTTCTTCAACCGATCTCGATTCCAAAACCTGAGTATCCGATTTTCCACAAAAAGGACAGTGCATAAAAACTAAATGAAAAATGCTAAAGAACCAATGCTTAATAATTTCATGCGTGTAAATTAAAACGCTAGAGATAGTGACAGAGATTATAATTAAACACTAAATCTGGATTGTCAACTGGAAATATATGGGTCAAAAGACATCAACTCAACTTCGTCTCAAAGCTGATAACTACTGGAGTCGCCTATCTTTAAATGAAACTTAAATCCTCTTTTGGAAATATTTTTAGAACAGAAGGAGAAAGATCAATCTTTTCTTTAAAATAAAAAGTGAACAAAACTCCAAATTAGTTCCAATCAAACGGGTTCTCCGGGGGGATACCACCTTTGTCAAAAATAGAATTCCTTGCTTCCTGATAAACTTTTTTCGCATAATTTTGGGTCTCTATGATTTTTGGCCTTGCGGCCTCTGGTGCAATATCAAGAATCTCTTGCAACACCTGATAGTGCTTAAGAGAGGCTTTAGCCAATCGTTGTAAAAAGTTCTGTGTGTCAATCCCCTTTTTCTGGTTTTCTTTTTCTTGATTTAAAGCTTTTTCCAAATACTTCTCTGACTTGGTTAAAGTAGTCAACCCGATATCAGCTTTTCCTTTTTCAAAAAGAACTTTGCTTGAAGCTAATCTTTTGTCAGCAAAAAGAAGCAACAGTTCCGCCCTCCTTAGCTCATCTGTAGTCAAAAATAACCAGACTTTATCTCTTAATGCCTTAAGAGGCCAAAGAATAGAATCTGGTAAAACTTTTCCTTGATAAGCCAAAATATAATCGACTTGAATACTATCCTTTTCCAAAGTTTGTGGATTTATACGGCGTTCAGAATTTGGAAATTCGTATTTTACCGAAGCGGTTCTGAAAATCGAAGTTAATAAAACTATAAACGCAAAGATCGAAGCTGAAAAAACCAGGAGAATCCTAGGCAACATGAATTAAGGCCATATTACTTTTTAAAACTCAATAAGTCAAGAAAACTACCTGAAAAGTATAATTGGCCACTCCCATAAAACATGAAGAAGAATCGATGAAAAGACGTTCTTTGTTCTGGCAAAGACAAAAGAAGATCCTATGCCAAAGAAAATTGTCAAAATAATATATCCAGTTAGCTCAGTAAAATCTAGTTTCCACCAGAAGAGAGAAATTGGAATATGAATTATCCCCCAGAAAAAACTCAACAAAAGATTGGCTTTCCACTCATTTTTTAAAATATGCCAGATTCTTGCAAAAAGATATCCCCTAAAGCTAATTTCCTCAGAAATGGCCGTTGCCAAGGAAAGACCTAATGCAATCAGTAAGGGATTCTTACCAATATTCGCAGAAAAATCTAACTCCTCGTACCTAACAAAATTAACCATAATTCCCTCTATAGCAAAAATTATTCCCAATATTAAAGAAAGATAAATTGCTGGAAATAAATTTTTAAAAGTTATTCCCAGTGAGGTCAGACCCAATCTTTCTTTCTTCAGAAAAAAATATAAAGGCGTTAACCAAACAAGGGGTTTGATGACCAGCTCTTCAACCTCCTCTGGTAATTTAAACAGAACCCTATAAAAACCCCAAACAACCAGGAGATAGGCTAAAAATATGGTTGTATGTCTTATCGCAATCTCTTTTTTAGGCACAGTAACAGTAAGGGTATAAAAGCGTAGAGCTTAGAGAGTAAAAGTAAAAAACAAAATATAACTTCTACTCTTTTACTCTTTCACTGTTCTACTCTATCTATTTTACACTCTTTAAATGCTAAATCTATAGTGTTGATAATTTTTTCAACTAGCATCTTTGCTTCATTAAAATCTACAGCGTTTTTCTCATTTGGAAACCAATGAAAAAGTAAATTCCTACAAGTTTTCCAAGTATCCCATAAGGTATCAGCCAACCGACTTCCTCCACAATATTCTACAATCTTGTCATAAACTCCCTCTTTTTCTCTAATCCTTGTTTCAAGAAACGGGTTGAGTATCTTACCTATCCTTAACCTTTTACCAAAAAAATCCTCTTTAGAAATAAATCCCAAGTCTAAAAATAAGGTTTTTAGAAAACCTTCGTAGGCTTTGGCTGCAGGAAAAACCACAAATGCATAATCACGGAAAGCTAGTCTAGCCTGACTGGTAGCTAATTTCCCTGGACTTTGTAGGGCATCTATCAGAAAAAAAGATTCCATCAAAAGTTCTTGAAGGTCAGTGTGCAGGCTGTCCCACCAGGCTTTTTTCTTTAAAAAATTATTCATGGCCAGATTATCTTTTCTGATTCCGTCTACCCTCATTCTCCCATAGTAACAAATATTCATTTTTCTCGCCAGGAAATTTCCAAAACGGGTAAACTAATTAGTATAATTGAGATATTTTATAAATATGCCAAAAATAAAAGTAAAAAACAAAGGCCAAAAAAAATCAAAGAAACTAAAGGAATCTGACGGCAAAAGAATCATAATTAAAAAGGAAAGAAAAGGAAGGAAAATCATAAAGAAGGTTAAAACATTTTGGTCAAAAAAAAGGAACCAAAAAAAGTTAATCTTTTTTGGAATCCTTCTGGCAATAAACCTATGGCTTTTCTGGGGCGTGCCAATTCCAACCAAACTTGCCTCAACAACCGTTCCGGTATCAACAAAGCTCTTTGATAGAAATGGAAGGTTAATCTTCGAAATATACACTGATAGAAAAAGTACTCCTGTTGATATAAAAGAACTCCCCAACTATGTAATTCAGACAACTCTGGCCATCGAGGATAAGGACTTCTATAAACACCATGGTGTATCCTATACCGGAATCTTGCGAGCAGCATACAAAACCATCTTCAAAAAAAAACTAGAAGGTGGTTCCACCCTAACCCAACAGCTTATTAAAAATTCTCTTTTGACTCCTGAGCGAACAATCAGAAGAAAGTTAAGAGAATTTGTTCTAACACTCATCGTTGAAACAATTTACTCGAAAGAGCAAATTTTAAGCATGTACTTAAATCAAATACCATACGGTTCCACTGCTTACGGAATAGGAGCAGCTAGCGAGCTTTATTTTGGTAAAAATGCCAAAGATCTTACCCGTTCCGAAGCAGCACTACTCGCTGGATTACCTGCAGCACCAACCAGATATTCTCCGTTTGGCGCACACCCTGAACTAGCCAAAAACCGTCAGGAAACGGTTTTAAGACGGATGCAAGAAGATGGATATGTCAGTCCTGAAGAAAAAGAAAAAATTGTTCTTGAGGACCTTAAGTACACAAAGCCAGAAAAATTAAAGGCGCCTCATTTTGCTCTTTGGGTAAAAGACCAACTAGCTGAAAAGTACGGCGACATTCTTGTCGAACAGGGAGGGTTAAGAGTAACAACTACCCTTGATTTAGACCTGCAAGAATTTGCAGAAAAAGAAGTTGCAACCGAAGTTGCAAAATTAAAAAAATACAATGTTGGAAATGGAGCTGCGCTTATTAGCAAACCAGCAACCGGAGAAGTTCTGTCCATGGTTGGAAGTAAAAACTACTTTGCCGAAGATGAAGACGGAAAGGTAAATATCATATTTGCAAAACGTCAACCAGGTTCTTCTATAAAACCCTTAAATTATGCTTTAGCTTTCAGAGACCAGAAAATCACCCCCTCCACTCCTTTAGCTGACGTCGCAAGCTGCTTTAACGTTCTAGGGCAAGCCCCTTATTGTCCCAAAAACTATGATGGTAATTTCCATGGGGCGGTGCAAGCAAGGTTCGCTTTGGGAAATTCCTATAATATCCCGGCAGTCAGAGTTTTAGCATTAAATGGAATTGAAAATTTCGTTGAATTTGCAAAGAAAATGGGAATTACAACTTGGGAAAACTCATCAAATTACGGACTCTCCTTAACTCTGGGTGGTGGAGAAGTAAAACCGGCCGATTTAGCAACTTCCTTTGGAATTTTCGCCAATCAGGGAATAAAACAACCCCTAATATCAATTCTTAAAGTTACTGATTGGAAAGGCAAGACCCTGGAAGAAACAAACCTTAATGAAATTAAGCTTTCCGGAGACAGAATCCTGGAACCCGAAATAACATTTCTAATCTCCCATATCCTTCATGACAACAACGCCAGAGCTACCGCTTTTGGCGAAAGTTCATATTTAAATGTCCGAGGACATCCGGAAGTGTCGGTTAAAACTGGAACAACAAATGATTTAAGAGATAACTGGACAATTGGCTACACAGCTTATGCTTTGGTTGTAACTTGGGTAGGCAACAATGACAACTCTCCCATGAGCGGAGCTGTCTCAGGAGTTTCGGGCGCCTCTCCCATCTGGAACAGAATTATGAAACAAGTTTTAGATAAGGTAGAAGAAGGCTATTACGATAAAGAGGATGATGGTCATGCCTGGCCAAAACAGCCCGCAGGCATTATCGGAGCAAATGTTTGTGCAACCTTTGGAAATCTGCCTTCAGAAACTTCGGGAGAAGCCGGCTGTGCCACCAGATTTGAATATTTCCTAAAAAATAAAGTGGGCGCCTCAATTGAAACAGGAAGGAAAGATGTCCAAATTGATAAAACAACTGGTGCGCTGGCCCACCCTGAACTTCCGACTGAGTTGACTGAAACCCAAAATCACCCCTTTCTTCTGGACTCTCTCGGAACCTTGATCTGTCTTGACTGCCCAATTGCCAGCCACTCAGCTTCAATTAAATACCCGCTTTAATCATACTTACCTGTAACAGGGAACAAATTTTCTTTAAGGTTTTAGAAGAATTCCTGTAGTTAAAATCTCAACAACCAGTTTTAGCTTACTTTTCGTCCCCTTTTTTAAATCATTGTTAATTTCCTTAACCTTTTTTATCAACCCTTTTGACCTTGTGTCTTTAAGTTCTCTCAAAATTTCAAGTGCGTGACTCAGGAACAGAAAGTGAACCCTTCCTCTTGGATTAGAATAGTAAGAAACAGCCACTCGTTGCAGGTCTTGATAACAATTTAAAAGTTTATCTTTCTCTGACATACTCTTTTAGCAATTTTAAGAAATTTTTTTCTTCTTTCCGGATCAAGAATTTCGGTCGAGTCATTGTCTCTCCGCAAATTTATAATAGCACTGGTTTCAAAATTTCCTGTCTCCAAATTCAGCCCGCCACCCCAAAATATTATCTTGTTTACAACCTTTTTCTAAAAGAACTCTCCTAGCGTCAACATTATATTCTCCACCTAGAACAGCAATCACTTTTTCAATATCAACCGTAATCTTGATATAACCCTCATAATCTTCTCTCGCTTTCTGAAAAATCGGATTTAGTTAACTCAAGCATTACAACAACTATGGCCATAAAGCAATTATATCTGATAATCGATCTAAAAAATTTTCCTCACTCAAACACTATATTCTCCTATTTACTATAATGATAAAATATAGGCTGAAGTGAATCTTCCCTCCGGAAAAAAAAATTATGCAACGCCTGCCTCGAAACTAGTCAAAAGTAGTTCTAAATTTATTCCAGAACTGCTTCTTTTTGTTGGCAGACCGGCTTTTCTTTTTCTTTCTCATTCTTTTATTCTTTTTCTTTTGGTTTTGCATATTACAGGTCACCTTATCCGTCACAGTTTTAGCTTTCTTTCCGGCTCAAACTTAGTTTTGATGTATCGATACATCAAAACATTATCAAGTAAAGTCTCTTTTTCTCTAAGGTTAGTTAAAAAGGAAAAATCATTTAAGACAGGGATAATCTATCAAGCCTCGAAAAACTGGGTAGATTATCTGAAAAATTACTCAATCAAAACCATAGCAGGGCGCTCACGAAGTTTGAATAAAAAAGCCGTACTTTTCATCCAGGCAATAAAAGAGGTAAAAAATAAAACCTATGCGCTTAAGACAAAGTCTAAACTTCTGGTTAACAAGATTCGTTTACATATTGCTATAGCAGAATCAATTTTCTCAAAAATCAAACCTCCAAAGATCTTCAGATTAAAGACTTTATCTTTCTTTTTTTTAACGCTTACTTTTTCGGGGACGATAAGCGTTTTTCTTTTCTGGCAGATAATTTTAAAAGATCTACCCTCTCCGAAAGAATTGACCACAAGAAATCCAGAAGCATCGACAAAGATCTACGATAGAAACGGAATTCTACTCTATACAATTTATAAAGACAAAAACAGGACTCTCATTCCCCTTGAAAAAATTCCCATACAAGCAAGACTGGCAACTTTGGCAATTGAGGATGCCAAATTTTACTCTCACCCAGGTTTCTCAATCAAAGGGATTATAAGAGCACTTGTCCGAAATATTAAAAAAGGTGAATTAACAGGGGGATCTACCATCACTCAACAATTGGTAAAAAACGCACTTTTATCTTCTGAAAAAACTGTTCTAAGAAAAATAAAGGAGATAAGTTTGGCCGTGGAAGTAGAACTTTCCTTCACTAAAGATGAAATTTTGGAAATGTACCTTAACGAAGTATCATACGGAGGTACCGCCTACGGAATTCAAGAAGCCTCAAGGCTTTATTTTGCCAAAGATGCTAAAAACTTGAATCTGGCTGAGGCAGCCCTTTTGGCTGGACTTCCCAAAAGTCCAACAAAATTTTCTCCCTTTGGTACAAACCCCGACAGTTCTATCATCAGACAAAAGGAAGTTCTTGGACTTATGGAATCAAACGGTTTTATAACTCCAAAACAAAAAGAAGAAGCTGAAAATGAAATCATAACTTTTGCCAAAAATAAGATTGATATTTTGGCTCCCCATTTTGTCATGTTTGTTAGAGAAATCCTTGAAGAAAGATACGGTAAAGAGATTGTAGAAAAAGGAGGATTAAATGTGTCAACCACACTTGATTACAACATCCAAAAACTGGCAGAAGAGGTTGTTAGAGAAGAAGTCGAAAGGCTTTCAAAGTTAAATGTCACCAATGGTGCAGTACTAGTTCTAAGGCCGCAAACCGGTGAAATTTTAGCTATGGTTGGGAGCAAGGACTATTTTGACTTAAAAGCTCAAGGGAACGTAAATGTAGTTATTATGCCCAGGCAGCCAGGATCATCAATTAAGATTGTCAATTATGCTTATGCTCTTTCCAATGGATTTACAGCCGCAACCATTGTCAATGACTCTCCCATAACTTTACTTAGTGATAACCAGCCCCCTTATATTCCCAGAAATTATGAAGGAGGCTACCGAGGAAAGTTGACTTTGCGAAATGCCTTGGCTGAGTCAAGAAACATTCCTGCAGTAAGAGTAATGGCTTCATACGGGGTAGAAAAAATGATTGAACAGGGGCGTAAAATGGGTATAACTACCTGGCAAGACCCGAGAGACTACGGCTTTTCATTAACACTGGGGGGTGGGGAAGTCAAATTACTAGATCTGGCTCGGGTTTACGCAACTGTTGCCAATTATGGAAAAAGACCGGATATAATTTCTATTCTTAGGGTTGAAAACCAAAAAGGAAAAGTTTTGCAAGAATTTGACTGCCTAAAAGAAGAAAAACAACCCCTCTTGGCTTCTGCTTCAGCCACTGAGTCAGCTAGAAAGACGAAAGATCTTCCCGATACTTGTCAGGGGATGCGTGTTCTTGATCCAAAAGTTGCCTTTATTTTGACCGATATTCTGTCGGACAATAAAGCTCGGGCACCCTCATTCGGAGCCAACTCACTTCTTGTAATTCCAGGCCATCCCCAAGTTGCTGTCAAAACCGGAACAAGCAATAACCTTCGTGATAATCTGGCAATCGGCTATAACCAGAATTATCTTGTGTCTGTTT
>MGGC01000001.1:0-997 GCA_001792215.1 Candidatus Woesebacteria bacterium RIFCSPHIGHO2_01_FULL_38_10 | reverse complement strand
AATCATAATTGGAGAGTTCCCGAAGGACTTGTCCAGCTTCCCATCTGTCAATTTACAGGAAGTTTAGCCTGCGAAGGTTGTCCTGTCAGGATGGAGTGGTTCCTAAGTGAGAATAAACCCGAAAAGACTTGCAATCCTGAATGGTTTAAAAAAGAAGAAGAGAAAGAAAAAGAAACAGATAAAGAGCAAGTTGAAAACAATGGCGGGGCAGATGATACAGGTCAAATACTCCCAGAAGCCGCTAAAATCGAAGTCGTTGATAAAAGAAAAAAACGGGGTATATTGAGGTAGTTAAGCAAAAAAGTTATCAACCCTGCCCCCTTCCCAACACTACTTATTATTGACAAGTTAATTAAATTATTATAAGATATGTACATAATTCAGGCTTAAGGGTTTGTAATAAAATTCTTTTAACACATTTAAACTTATAAAACATGTCACCGGAAGCAAGACACTTTGAACTGAAGCTGCGCAGAAAACTTAAAAAGTATGATGTGTTAGTAACACAACCGCTAGGAAGAGGTTGGAATCAATCAAATATACAATTTTACGAAGTGCTAGCTAGAAAAGAAAAGGAATTCACTGCAAGACGTTTCTATCCCAACGTTGGCGTTTCTTCGGAAATCTACACATTCAGAATCGATGACGAAGATCCAATATTTTCTGGTGGTTTCTACTCGGGGTGGGATGATGTTATCCCACCTGATAAGGACAGACTCCAGGAAAAAATAAAAAGGATAACTTAATCGTGACGACAAAATCTATTCAGACTCAATTTCGTACACCATATGAGCAATCTCTGGAAAAACTTTGTCCGCTTCTTTCTCAACCACCCCTTTACTCATAATTACCAAGGCAAAAGGCTTGCTGGAAAATACTATTCCTGCATCGTTGACAACATGCACTTCGCGTCCAAATTTATGAGCAATGGGAATACCCTCCGGAATTCCTGCTGCTAAATGGTCCTCATAGATTGTATCAGTCAAGAGAGAAATTA